>CAZJNQ010000016.1:3445-46428 GCA_964547475.1 uncultured Porphyromonadaceae bacterium | reverse complement strand
ACGTTGATAGGCTGCAGGTGTAAAGGCGGTAACGTCAAAGCTGAGCAGTACTAATTACCCGTGACTTTATGGCGAAACTGTTGAACTCACTGTTACTTTTTTCAGAATTTTCTTCCGATATGTCTTGCCATCATCCCTTGGCCAACCGGTCAAGGGCACGATCTTAAGGTGGTTTTAGCTGCGGGGTTCCACCTCTTCCCATACCGAACAGAGAAGTTAAGCCCGCCAGCGCCGATGGTACTGCAATCTTTGTGGGAGAGTAGGTAGCCGCCGACTTTTTATAAAAGCCCCGATTCATCCGAGTCGGGGCTTTTTATATCTTTACCCGTGATGAAATCCCTCCTCACAACCGGCCTCCTCCTCTGCCTGCCCTCCCTGGCATTTTCCCAGGTTCCCGATCATCCTGCCGTTCCTCCGGCGGTAAGCCGCCAGTCCGTCAACCTGAGCGATCTTTCCATCACCCCCCTGGACATGGATACCTGCCTGCCAGGTTCCTACATCCACCATCCGCTCTACCTCTCCGATATCACCTGGAGCGAACTCGGCAACCCCGGACTCCCGGCCCTCCCCAACCTCTACAGGCCCCTCAGGAACGCACTCTCCCCGCTCATGGCCGAAGGCTATGATGCCTATGGCAAACCTGCCGGCGACCTGACCTTTTACCGCTCCGCCAGCCCCTTTTCCATGGTCAACTATAACAGCGGCGGGGCACAGGACAAAAACGGGCAAACCATTCGCGGACTCTTCGCCCGTGACCTGAAACGGGATGGGAACATCACCGTGTATGGTTTATATATCAATTCAGACGGGCATTTTAAAAACCAGAAGAGCAACGCCTCCACGGTCAATGCCAACTACCGGCTTTCGCGCGAGCATTATTCCCTGACCGCCGGCCTGGCCCGGAAAAAATTCAATTCGGCCGAGAACGGCGGCCTCACCAGTGATGAATCCCTCATTGGAAATTCATACCCCGACCTGATCGCGGTCAACCTGTCAAAAGCAACCTCCAATACCACGGACCTGGCCATCGAGGGGACCCAGTCATTCCGTTTCACTCCGCGAAAATCCTCCCCGCCTCCGGCTGATTCGCTTGCCCCGCCGGATACGCTCCCGGTCAGCCTTCCCGAAAGGAAAACGGTCAGGATAGACCATCAATTCCTGATTACCGATTTTCTAAGGAAATATACGGACGATTCCCCGCCGGACGGTTTTTACCCGCTGGCGCCGGATAACCTGGAAAGAATCAACGATTCAATCCGGTTCTCGACCTGGACCAACGTGATCAGCTATTTGCCTGACACCTTGAAGATCAAGGACAAAACCTTCCGGCTCAAGGCAGGCATCCGCCCCGACCTGTTCCGCTATCAGTATGCCGACACCGTTCAATGGGGCATGAGGATCGGCCTTGGAGGAGAGCTGGTTTACCAGGGAGCGGGAAGTCGGATGACGGCACGGGGAAGCTGGGTGGCTGCCGGCTATTCGGCCGGAGATTACCAGGCCAGCCTGACTTTTGACAAGATTTTCCGCCGCGGGGAGAAGGAATCGGAACTTGAACTGTTGCTTTGCGCAACCGGCGCCGGCCCCGACCCGATGATCCGGGACTACCGCTCGGCTGCTTATTCCTGGCATAACCCGTTCCTCCGCCAGCATGAAACCGCCCTGCAGGTCACTTACCGCATGACTCCCCTTAAAATCGACGTTTCCGTGTCGGGATACCTGAATGCCAACCGGATCTATTTCAACGCAGATGCAGTTCCGGCCCAGCTCGGAGATCCGATGGTCACCGGGACCTTCCGCGTCTCCAAACGGTTCAGCGCAGGTGCCTTCCGCTCCACGGTGACCCTGCTGGCACAACATTCTTCATCCGGCATTATCCGGCTTCCGCTGCTGACAGGCTGCACATCGACCTACATGCACCATGATATACGGTTTGCGTCGACCGGTGGCTCCATCGAAGTTGAATACGGCCTGGACCTCCGGTACAGCACGCCGTTCAAGGGTTATTCCTATATGCCCGCCACCGGTCTTTTTCATCTCCGGGATGATTTCACCACCGGCAATTATCCTTACCTCAACCTGTTTGCCATGATGAAGGTCAAAAGGACGCGCCTCTTTGCCGGTTGGTTTCATACCTTGTCGGGATTGCTGGCTTCCCAATCCTTTCCGGTGGAGCATTACCCGTTCATGAAGCCGCATTTCAAATATGGGATTTACTGGCATTTTTACGACTGATCACCTCACGCACAGGATCCGGCAGTCCTTGCAGGGGCCTTTGCCCGGGCTGGAAGCACAGAGGCTTATGGCCCCCTCTTTCCGTCCTCCCGGAAGGATCCGCTTCAGGGAGTCGAATTCCCGCCCCAGCGCGGTCATGATCCTCCTTTTTCCCTGTTCCGATGGGCTCGGTACGGTCTTCATCCACCGCTCCCGGTGGGGTCCGCATGGCGGCCAGATCTCCTTGCCCGGCGGCAGGCAGGAACCTGCCGATGCCAACCTGGAAGAAACCGCTTACCGGGAAACCAGGGAAGAGATCGGGATCAACACCGAATCAGTGAGGACCCTGGGAATGCTGACCCCGCTCTATGTTCCCTACAGCAATTACCGGATCCAGCCGGTAGTCACCTTTACGGACACCGAGCCGGAGTTTGTTCCCGACAGCAGGGAGGTCGAGTCGGTTGTCAGGGTGCCCCTTCTCGAGCTGTTCCATCCGGACAACCGGAAGAGCATGTTCATCAGGAAGCTGGGGATCAGGATCGGAGCTCCCTGTTATGATGCCGGAGGGCATTGCGTCTGGGGTGCGACGGCCATGATCATGAGTGAATTCGAAGTCCTGTTTATTTCCTGTATTTCCGGATGAAATCCTCGACCTCGGGCACGCCTCCCTGGTAAACCAAATAACCATTATAGGGCTCCCTGCCCGTGATCTCCTCGTTGACAGGCGTCAGCATGATCTCCTTTACCTTGTCAAGGTCCCCTGTTTGTCCGAGCGCCCATCCGAGCTTGATGTAAGCCGCTTCAGGCAGCATGTTCTCCAGGGGGATGATCCCCATTGACATCAGGTCGCGCCCGGTGTCATAAACAAACATGTGGACGTACCCCCACAGGGTCTGTACGGTCATGTACAGGGCAACCCCTTTGGCAACGGCCCGTTCGATGGCCGGATAAAGCTCCTTGTTGACGTGACCCAGGCCCGTTCCGATAATGATGATCCCTTTGTATCCCAGGCCAACCAGGCTGTCAATCGTATCGGGGTGCATGTGGGGGTAAAAGTAGATCATCGAGACCCGGTCCTCGAAAAACGGGTAAATGTCGACATTCCGGTCTTTTCGCCGGTGGTTGTAATGCTTCTTGAGAGGTTTGATTTCGCCCCTTTTTACCGTGGCGATCGGTATGTCCCCTATGGTCCGGAACGTTGACCGGTAGGAAGAGTGCATCTTCCTGACCCGGGTACCGCGATGCAGGAAGCCGTATTCATCGGAGGTCGGGCCGAACATGCAGACCATCACCTCGGCAATGTCCCCATGCCCCGCTGCATAGCAGGAATGCATCAGGTTCAGGGCGGCATCCGATGAGGGCCTGTCGGAGGAGCGCTGGGAACCGACCAGGATGATCGGGACCGGCGGTCTCTGGACCATGTAGGAAAGGGCGGCAGCGGTATGGTGGAGGGTGTCGGTCCCGTGACCAATGACAATGCCGTCCACCCCGCTCTCGATCTCCTTCTTGATGGCGATCGCCAGGGCTTTGTACTGATCGGGCCCCATGTTTTCGCTGAATACCGCAAAAACCTTTTCGGTCGTCAGGTTGCAGATGTCGGCCAGTTCCGGGACCGCTCCATAAAGCTCACCCGGTGAGAAGGCCGGTATGACCGCTCCCGTCCGGTAATCCAGCCGGCTGGCAATGGTCCCGCCGGTTCCGATGAGCTTGACCCTGGGAAGGTTGGGCGTAAACGGGAACTCTTTTTCGGGGATCTTGTAATTGGCCTTGAAATAGCTGACTTCTTTCATGGACCGGATGGTGCTGGTAGCGATCCCGATATTGTAACCGGTAGCGATCTTGACAACAATGTGCTTGTCGTCATCATTCTCGGCACGGGGCAGGACCGTTCCCTTGAAATATCCCCGGGTGGTGTCGAACTCAGCGACACCCCATACCCTCACGTTGAATTTCTTCAGTATGCCGAGCGCTTCGCCCCTGTATCCCTGGAAAAAATCTTCAGTCATGGTTAGTCTCCCGGATGTTGATCGTTAACTTCTTTCCTGATCTGGACCTCGATCAGGCGACTGTACTCATCAAGAGGGATGTTGCCGAGCGCCTGGCTCCTGACCTGTCCCATCAGCCAGGGCAGGATGACTTCCGGATCCGGGGATTTCCGGATCTCCCTGAATTTCTCAACCAGAAAGGTGATCGGCGCCAGCAGGTCCTCCCGTTGTCGTTTCTTGAATTTCAGGCTGGTCAGGATGCTTGGGAAATCCATCTTGGGATAATCCATCTGGATGGCCAGCATCGACTTGGCGATCGCCGGATCAAGCTTATTTTTCCTGATGAACGCGAACAGATCGTAAATCTTCGTTTGTGAAAATTCCTTGTGGGGTTTTTTCTGCCCTTCCAGGTGCTTGAGCGCATGCCCCAGGAATATACCTATGGGTTTGGGCTCAAAACCGAGATCGGCGGAGATTTTCCCGATAAGCGGAACCAGGTTCTTCTTCAGAAGGTAGGTATACGCATCGGAAGGTATACCCCATTCTTTCATCTGGGCAAGGCGGACATGGACCGGCACGGGAAGGTTCTTCCTCAGCTCCTCGATAAACTCTTCGGAGAGGGGGATAGGGGCGGAATCGGTATCCGGGTACATCCGGTCGGCTCCGGGCAGGACCCTTTCAAAGATCGTGGTCCCGTTGCGAAATGACTTGCGGGTTTCCCTCGGAACCCCGGCAAAGGCAAGGCGGCACCTTTCTTCGATGGTTTCGAGCGCGGTCCTGCAATCAGCTTCCGGGCCCCAGAAAATGACCTGGGCATCAGCCTCATCCGCGTTCAGCCACTTTCTCAGCTTGTCGAAATCAATGCCGCAAGCGGGCTCGCCGAAATATTCGGAGTGGATCATGTTTGGCTTCTCCAGGCAGGCAATGACCTTGAGCCGGTCGGACAGTTCATCGGCAAAGCATTTCCCGGGCTGGGTAAAGTGCGAAAGGATGCCCCGGAAGCCGGGCAGGTTTACCGCCTGGAACAGGTATCCCGATTTGCGCGCTTCCAAAACCGGAGGATAGCCGGAGTTAAACTTCTCGTAATTTGGTGTCAAGGATCGTATCCGCCATTTGGCCTGATCCGGTATTTGCCTTTTCAGGAGGTCACGTATCCGGAGCAGGGCGAACTGCCGGAACGATTCATTATGGCTCAGAAGGGGAATCCATTTGTTATGTGATACGCCCTTGATCTCGACACGGCTACCGCCGTGGCAGCTGACGTTGACATCTTCCCTGCCGGTTCCGATACCCGACCGGACATTATCCGTGCTCCGGTTCAGGAACCGTATGTAATCGGCGGCTTCCCTGAGTTCATGCGGCGTGAGGCAGTCGGGGTAAGTCACGGTTTCGATCAGGGGCATCCCCAGCCGGTCCGTCTTGAACATCCGGGTATGACCGATATCCGAAATCTCACGGCAGGAATCCTCCTCGATACTCAACTGGATCAGCCTGACTTTCTTGTTCGTCAGCTGGATCTCCCCTTCAACCCCGAGGATCGCAGTTCGCTGGAATCCGGTAGGAATGCTGCCGTCGAGGTACTGTTTCCGGGTAATATGGACCTCACCGACGATATTCAGGTTTGACAAAAGGGCAATTTTGAGAGCCTGGCCCAACGCTTCCCGGTTGATCTTGAACGGAGGGGTGTCATCAATGTCATAGGTGCAGGCATTCTCGTTATTGATCCGGTAAATGATCTCTTTGCGGGTCTTGAACTCCATCAGCGCCGTTCCGTCATATTCCCCCATCTCGCTGAGGGTGGGCCTCATGTGGCGGATCAGTTCTCCGTCGAAATCCTCGTGGTGGTTATAGATGCCTGCCGGACAGCGGCAGAAGAGTTTTTCGCCGGTGTTAAGCTGCTGGTGCACCTCCAATCCCGACATGAACCCGATCCGCTGCCAGTCGTCGGGAGTGGCCTGGTTTAATGGCACAAATCCAATGGACTCCCTGGTTTCCTCGTAGTTTTTCAGGGGATCGAAGTGGTTTCTCATAAATATAAATAGGGAAGAAAAGCGAAAATTAGTCAAATTTAATCGTTTTATCCGGGCTGATGCGGGCCAAAACACCTGCCGGGACCAGCATCATCAGCAAGGTCAGGACGAGGGTCCCGGCATTCAGCAGCAGCAGGTGCCAGGGATTCAGGAGGATGGGCACAGCATCCACAAAATAGGATGCCGGATCCAGGGGGATCAGGCTGAAGCGGTCCTGCAGCCATGCGAGGAAGATGCCGGCGACATTGCCTATGAGCAATCCCTTGCCGGTGATGTAAAGTCCCTGGTAAAGGAAGATCCTGCTCATGGAACGGTTGTCCGATCCGAGAGCCTTGAGGATCCCGATCATCCGGGTGCGGTCGAGGATGATGATCAGCAGGCCGGAAATCATGTTGAATCCGGCTATCAGGACCATCAGGAAAAGTATGACCCAGACGTTCGTGTCGGTAAGGCTAAGGAAGTCGAAAAAACCCGGAGCCGTTTCCCGGAGGGTTCTGACCTGCAGAAACAAGCCCGTTTCGGCGGAAAAAAGATCACAGACCCCGCGAACGGATACCGCCACCTGGTCCATATCGTCAGGATCCGCCAGGTTGATCCCGTACCCGCTTATCCCGTCTTCCTTCCAGCCGCCGGCAGAACGGATGTTGCCGATCGTGCAATAAACATAAAGACGGTCATACTCTTCGAGCCCGGTCGAATAAATCCCGCTCACGTAAAACGGCCGGGGCATCCTCGGGGGATCCTGCACGAAATAGAGGATCAGTTTCTGCCCGGTGGTGATCCGCAGCAGGCTGGCCATGGAGCGGGATACCAGGATCTGTGCGCTGTCGGGCCTGTCCGGCAGGGGAAGGCTTCCCGTTTCCAGGTTGGCAGCAAAAAAGGACCAGTCAAAATCCGGATACACCCCCTTCAGGACAATGCCCTCCAACTCCTTTCCTGATTGTACTATGGCGGTTTTGGCTGCAAAAGGGAACACTTCAGCCACGCCTGGGATCTCTTTCAACCGGCTGACCAGGGCGGGATTCATCTCAATCGGGTCATCCTTATAGGAGTCGCCGTCATCCACTTTGGTGATCTGTATATGACCTCCGAAGCCGGTCAGTTTATCCTTGATCTCCCTTTTAAATCCGGTCAGGATGGCGACTGAAAGGATCATGATGACCATGCTGAGGGCTATTGCGATATAAGAGATGCCGACAAGGGAATTTTTGCCGGTTTTATCACCCCGGTGACTGCGGATGCTTCTTTTTACGATGAAAAATTCGAAATTCACAGGCGATTGCCGATTTGAAGCAAATGTATCAATTATGAACCGAAAACTTGCCCTGGCCTTCCTGTTGCTGATCCTGGCTCCGGGAGCAGCGGAATCCCAGGTCATGCCCGGGCTGAAAACCGCGGAAGTCAGGTGCGGAGCTGACCGGACCGATCAGTTTCTGCCTCTTCTCAGAGATTCCGGGGTGGGTGTGGTGGCCAATCCGACAAGTCGGTCGGGCGCTCTGCATCTGGTTGACCTGCTGATCGGATCGGGTATCCGGGTGATGCGGATATTTGCCCCCGAGCATGGATTCCGTGGCGAAGCCGAAGCCGGCGAGTCCCTGCAGGGTGGTAAGGACAGCAAGACCGGGATCCCGGTAATCTCGCTATATGGAAATCACATGAAACCGGCACCCGAGGACCTGGCCGGACTGGACTGGATGGTTTTTGACATTCAGGACGTAGGGGTCCGGTTTTATACCTACATATCCACCCTCCATTACGTGATGGAAGCTTGTGCCGGACAGGATCTTCCCCTGCTGATCCTTGACCGGCCCAATCCCAACGGTTTCTACTTTGACGGGCCCATACTGGATACAGCGTTCCGTTCATTTGTCGGCATGCATCCCATACCCGTCGTGCATGGTATGACCATTGGCGAGTATGCACGGATGATCAACGGCGAAGGTTGGCTGGGGGAAGGGAAAAGATGCCAGTTGACGATCATTCCCTGCCTGGGCTGGGATCATCAGACCGAATACATCCTCCCGGTCAGGCCTTCGCCGAACCTGCCCAACCAGGTTGCCGTGTACCTCTACCCGGGACTTTGCTTGTTCGAAGGAACGGTCTTCAGCTTGGGGCGCGGAACCCCATTCCCGTTCCAGGTATATGGCCACCCCGATATCAGGGACGATTTCAGTTTCACCCCCGTTTCGACACCGGGAGCCAGCCTTCATCCTCCCCTGGAAGGGAAATTGTGCTATGGGAAAGACCTCCGCAATTCGGGAGTTGCCCTGGTCGCCGCACGGAAGGGGCTGGTGCTCGACTGGATCATGGATGCCTTTGAGAAGTTTGGCAACAAGGAAAGTTTTTTCAATTCCTATTTCAACACCCTTGCCGGGTGCGCTGAACTCAGGCGGCAGATAACCGGGCATGTCGCTTCCGAAGACATCCGGGCCTCATGGCAGGAAGACCTTGAGCAGTACCGCATCATCAGGAACCGGTATCTCCTGTACCCGGATGTTAATAAGTAGGGCAAGAAATCAACAATGGATCAAGTCACCGATCCGTTTCCATAATTTTACTGATTATGAATCCGGTGAGAGTGACCCGAACCTTGCTGATCCTGGTATTGATTGCCACCGGAAGCACCGCTTATCCCCAGGCTTCCAATGTCAGGCTCTTCCGTTACTTTGAACTTTACGGGGGGATCGGGTCATCTCATTTTTTCGGGGATATTGGCGGATCCAGCCTGCACAATCCGATCCTCAAGGGACCGTGGAAGTCTTTCGATAATTTTTTGGATTTTGATCCGCAGAGTTCCCGGTTGAGTCTCAGCATCGGGGCGAGGTACCTTTTCGACAGGACATTCGCGGTTTCCGCCCAGCTGGCTCCGGTTTGGCTCAGCGGTAGCGATCAATGGTCGAGATACAACAACGACAGCATCCGAAGGAATTACAGCTTCAATACTTACATGCTGGAGTTGCACGGACAGGCCGAGTACTACTTTTTACGCCGGTACACGGGCCTCAATCCTTATCTGGCAGTCGGTTTCGGCGGGTTTGTAGGCCGCAGTTACCTGTCATGGCAGCCAACAGATGAGATCATAAACGGACTTTACTTGTCAGGATCCGTTGGCATTCGTTTTTCCAGGAACAAGCTCTGGACCTCCAGTGTTGAAATCGGATACCGCAATGGAATTCGAAAGGATTTCATTGAATGGATCAACACGGGATTTGGCAATGACTGCTATTACCTGGTGCAGTACAAGCTCTCCTATCACATGACCCGGGGAACGATCTATACAAGAAAAGGCTTCGTCAGGCGCAGCCTTCCGACCATCATCAGGGAGAACTGGGAAACCTGGAATCGCATCCGGACCGAGAAGGAGGTCAAGCAGCACGGACCGGAGCTGACTTTCTTGGAAAAGCTACGCGTCAAAAACCACGTCAGGCGAGTTTACGGCAAGGGCTGATCACTGGATCCGGCCGTATTGTTCCAGTGCAGCCCTTAGACATTCCACCGCTTTTCTGAGATCATCCATTTTCAGGACATAAGCGATGCGGGCTTCGTCAAGGCCTAATCCTGGGGTGGAATAGAAGCCGGCTCCGGGAGCGAGCATGACGGTCTGGTTGTTGTGTTCGAAATCGGTCAGGAGCCATTTGGCAAAGTCATCGGAATTCCTGACCGGAAGCCTGACGGTTGTGTAGAAGGCTCCCTTGGGTTTCGGGCAAAAAACGCCGGGGATGGAATTCAGCCCGTTAACCAGGAAATTCCGGCGGGCGATATATTCACTGACTACTTCCTCAAAATAGGAGGGTGGGGTATCCAGGGCCGCTTCTGCGGCTATCTGGCCAAGCCCGGGAGGACTCAGGCGGGCCTGGGCGAACTTCATCACGGTGCCCATCAGGTCACAATTCCGTGATACCACGCATCCGATCCGGATCCCGCAGGCGCTGAACCGCTTGGAAACGGAATCGAACATCACGGCATGCTGTTCCAGGCCTTCAAGGTTCAGGACGCTGTGATGCTTCAGTCCGTCATAGCAGAATTCCCGGTAGACTTCATCCGAGAAGAGGAACAGGTCATGTTTCAAAACCAGGTCCCTGAGTTGTTCCAATTCTTCCAGGGAATAAAGGTAGCCCGTGGGATTATTGGGATTGCAGATCAGGACAGCCCGTGTCCGGGGTGTTATGAGTTTTTCGAAAGCTTCAATCGGTGGCAGGGCAAATCCATTCCGGATGCTCGACGTGACGGGAACCACGGTAACTCCCGAAGCCACGGTAAAACCATTGTAGTTGGCGTAGAATGGCTCCGGTATGATCACTTCGTCCCCCGGGTCCATGGTCCCCATGAGGGTATGAAGAATAGCTTCAGAACCCCCTGTTGTAACAATGATCTGGTTATGATCGACCTGTATGCCGGTCCCCTGGTAGGCAGCAGCCAGCTTCCTCCGGTAGGATTCATACCCTGCGGAATGGGAGTATTCCAAAACCGTTTTGCTGATCGACCGGATGGCGTTCATGGCTGTATCCGGCGTTTTGATATCGGGCTGGCCGATGTTCAGGTGATAGACAATACGGCCTTTCCTTTTCGCTTCCTCGGCAAAAGGAACCAGTTTCCGGATAGGCGAGGGAGGCATAGCCACTCCCCGTTTGCTGATGGCTGGCATGGTCAACTAATGGATTAAAGTAACTGACATGTACTCTTACCAGGTGTTATTTCTTTCCAGCGGCACCCGATTTTTTTCCGGCTGCCTGCTGCTCTTCCTTGGTTTTTGCCTGGCTGGCAGCTGCGGCGCGCTGGCTGGCTGCGTTCTTGAAGGCAGCTTTCTGAGCCGCCTTGTCGGGGGGGATCACCCCGGCCGAACCTGTTCCCGCTGCAACGGAATTGAGGGTTTTCGGAGCATCCTGATTTTCCAGGACCTTTTCACTGCCGGTGGCATTCAGGTTTCCCGGCTTCAAGGAGTTGGGCTGCGGATTGACCTTGCCCCGGATTTCCAGGCGGACCGGAGAATTGTTTGCGTTGGAATAGACCACGACGGTTTTATTGAAAGCACCGACCAGCTTGGTGTTGTATTCAACCGTTACCGAACCCCTCTGACCCGGTTTTATCGGTTCCTTTGAATATTTTGGTATAGCGCAATTGCAGGATGATTTCACGTCAGTGATGATCAGGTCCTTGGAACTGTTGTTCATAAATGTGAAATCCACTACCCCATTGGCGCCAAAGACGATAGAACCAAAATCATGTGCAATGATTCCGTCGACTGCCTTGTCAAACACCATGTCTTGCTTTCCTCTGTTCGTCTGCCCGGTAACCAGGCCAAATCCGACTAAAACCATAAGAATCAAAATAACAGGTCGTTTCATACAAATAATTGTTTTTTCTGAAAGCTTACAAAATTACATTATACCCGGTAATAACGGAAACGGCCCGGCATTATTTTATCGGGGAATGTTGCTATTTTTACGGCACTTTTAACCGCTCCGCCGGTACAATGAACTCTATCAGAATGAAGAAGCTGGACATTCCCGCCAAATACGATCCGTCAAAAACAGAAGATAAATGGTATGCCTACTGGATGGAGCAGGGTTTTTTCCATTCAAGACCGGATGCACGCGAACCTTATACCATCGTGATCCCGCCGCCGAACGTGACCGGGGTCCTGCATATGGGACACATGCTGAACAATACCATCCAGGATATCCTGATCAGGCGCGCCCGGATGATGGGCAAGAATGCCTGCTGGCTGCCAGGCACTGACCATGCTTCGATAGCTACCGAGGCCCGTGTGGTTTCAAAGCTGAAGGAACAGGGCATCCGTAAAACCGACCTCTCGCGGGAGGAATTCCTGAAGCTTTGCTGGGAGTGGACTGAAAAGCACGGAGGGATTATTCTCGAGCAGTTAAAAAAGCTGGGGGCTTCGTGTGACTGGGACCGTACTTGTTTTACCATGGACCCGGTGCTCTCGGAGAGCGTTCTGAGGGTTTTCGTGGACCTGTACCGGAAGGGGTACATTTACCGGGGAGTCAGGATGGTCAACTGGGATCCGCAAGCCAGGACCGCCATCTCGGATGAGGAGGTCAATTACAAGGAGGTGCGGTCGAGGCTGTATTATGTCAGGTATCAGGTTGCCGGGGAGCCGGACAGCTGGCTGACCGTGGCCACGACCCGGCCCGAGACAATCCTTGGTGACACCGCGGTCTGCGTAAATCCCGCCGATCCCCGTTACCATCATCTTAAGGGAAAGAAAGTGATCGTCCCGATGGTGAACCGGGTAGTCCCGGTCATCAGCGATGAATATGTCGATAGGGAATTCGGGACCGGGGCCTTAAAGATCACCCCGGCCCATGATGAAAACGATTACCTCATCGGCCTGAAATACAACCTTGAGGTCATAGACATTTTCAACGATGACGGAACCCTGAGTCCCAAAGCAGGACTATTTGTCGGGACAGACCGTTTCAAGGCCCGTAAATTATCGGTGGAACTTCTGGAAAAGGGCGGCTACCTGGTCAAGACCGAAGACTATACCAACAAGGTGGGCTACTCGGAACGGACGGATGCCGTGATCGAGCCGAAATTGTCGAGCCAATGGTTCCTGCGGATGAAGGAACTCTCCGCACCGGCACTGGAATTTGTGACGAACGATACTGTCCGGCTGATCCCGGCAAAGTTCAAGAACACTTACAGGCACTGGATGGAGAACATCAGGGACTGGTGCATCTCAAGGCAATTATGGTGGGGGCACCGGATCCCTGCCTGGTACCTTCCCGACGGGAGAATAGTGGTCGGGCTGAATGAGCAGGAGGCTCTGAGCGAAGCCAGGAAAATCACGGGAGATCCGGATTTTGCCCTTTCATCACTCACCCAGGACGGAGACGTGCTGGATACCTGGTTCAGCTCTTGGCTCTGGCCCATCTCGGTCTTTGACGGTATCCGCAACCCTGACAATCAGGACATCCGGTATTATTACCCGACCAATGACCTGATAACCGCGCCTGATATCCTGTTCTTCTGGGTGGCCAGGATGATAATAGCGGGTTATGAATACCGCAAAGACAAACCTTTCAGCAATGTTTACCTGACGGGTATGGTGAGGGACTCCCACCGGAGGAAAATGTCGAAATCCCTGGGCAACTCGCCGGATCCGCTGGAACTGATAGAGAAGTACGGTGCAGACGGTGTCAGGGTAGGGATGCTTCTTTGCTCCCCCGCGGGAAACGACCTGCTGTTTGACGAAAGTCTGACTGAACAGGGCAGGAATTTCGGCAACAAGATCTGGAACGCTTTCCGCCTGGTGGCCGGGTGGGAGGTGGGCGAGAACCTGGTTCAGCCCGAGACGGCGCGCCTTGCCTTCGACTGGTTCGAATCCAGGCTGAACAGCGAACTGCTGACCATCAATGACCATTTCGACAAATACCGGCTGTCGGATGCTCTCATGGCATCCTATAAGCTTTTCTGGGATGATTATTCCTCCTGGTATCTTGAAATCATCAAGCCGGCTTATGGGCGCCCGGTTGACCGGCTGACCCGGGAACAGGCCCTGAACCTGATGGAGAAGCTCCTGCTCATGCTGCATCCCTTCATGCCTTTCATCACTGAAGAGTTGTGGCAGCATATCGGTAACCGGAAGCAGGGCGAATCGATCATGATTTCGGATTTGCCGAAACCCGGGGACATCAATGAACAGGTCCTTGAACGGTTCGACCGGATCAGGGAAGTGGTTGTGTACACCCGCTCGGTCAGGGCTGCAAATAATATCGCTCCCAAAATCCCGCTGGAACTGCACGTGGTTGCAGGGGACAAAACCTATGACGGCAGTTTTGACGAAATCCTTGTCAAACTGCTGAATCTCAGCGCTATTATACTTTCTGACAGTAAACCGGCGAATGCAACCAGCCAGGTCATCCGGTCGGTGGAGTACTTCCTGCCTTTGCCCGGATCCGTTGATGAGGAAGCTGAACGGGAGAAGCTCATGAAGGAACTCGAATATGCCCTGGGTTTCCTGGAAACGGTCAACCGCAAACTCAATAACGCGCGGTTTGTCGGCAACGCGCCGGCGGAGGTGGTGGAGAACGAAAGGAAAAAGAAAATGGATGCGGAGATGACCATACGTTCCATCAGGGAAAAACTGGGGGAAGGAGGAAGGAGAAAGGAGGAAGGAGAAAGGAGGAAGACATGACAGATGAATTTATTTACCGGGCGAATTTACTGGAGCAGTACCTTCAAAAACCTTCGAGGGATTTTACCCGTGAGGATATTCTCCTTTTTTCACTCAAAAAAGGGATCAAAAGGCTGAATTTCAGGTATGTGGCAGAAGACGGCAAGCTCAAGGTCCTGAATTTTTCCGTTCACAGCCGGGAATACCTGGAAACGGTTCTTTCGTCAGGCGAAAGAGTCGATGGAAGCAGCCTTTTTTCCTATATAGAAGCCGGATCCAGTGACTTGTACGTTATTCCCAGGTACTCGACCGCTTATGTCAATCCCTTTTCGGAAGTTCCCACGCTGGAGATCATCTGCGCCTTCTACACCGGAGATGGTAAACCGCTGGAAACGGCCCCTAATTACATTCTCAGGAAGGCCAGCAGGCTGCTTACCGACAGGACCGGTTACCGGTTCAAATGCATGGGGGAGCTGGAGTACTATGTCCAGGGAAAGAAAGAGGAACTATATCCCGCTGAAGATCAGAAAGGATACCATTCAGCCAGCCCTTTCAGCAATTATGAGTTCATCCGCCTTGAAGCCATGGACCTCATCGCGCGCTGCGGCGGCCGGATCAAGTACGGGCACAGCGAGGTGGGTAATTTCAGTACCGATGCCGAAAGTTTCGAACAGCATGAAATTGAGTTTCTCCCGGATGATCCTGAAGAAGCGGCCGATCAACTGGTGTTGGCCAAATGGATCCTCCGCCAGCTGGGCGAGAAATATGGAGTCAATATCAGCTTCGCCCCGAAAATCACGGTTGGGAAAGCCGGTTCGGGGCTTCACATCCACCTGTACCTGGAAAAGGACGGGCGGAATGCCATGGTGGAGGATGGAACCCTCTCCCGGACAGCTAAAAAGGTGATAGCCGGATTGTTGGATCTCGCCGGTCCGCTGACAGCTTTCGGCAACACCATTCCCACGTCCTATCTCCGGCTCGTGCCCCACCAGGAAGCCCCCACAAACATCTGCTGGGGCGACCGCAACCGGTCGGTGCTGGTCAGGGTGCCTTTGGGCTGGCTGGCTGGCGGTGATATGGTCCATGATTCCAATCCACAGGATACCAGCCTGAACCAGGATGACGGTTATTCCCGGCAGACGATCGAATTCAGAAGCCCTGACGGATCGGCCGACCTCTATCACCTCTTTGCCGGAATGATAGTGGCCTCCCTGCATGGGCTGGAGATGGACGGAGCGGTTGAGAAAGCCGATCAGCTCTATGTCGATGTGAACATTTTCAAGCCGGAAAACAGGTCGAAAATGGATCAGCTCGACAAGCTGCCGGACTGCTGTTACCATTCGGCCGGCCTGCTGGAAAAATACAGGGCTTATTTTGAAAAGGACGGGATCTTTCCGGCTCCCACGATTGACAGTTTCATTTCCCGGTTACGGGCCTTTAATGATAAGGGACTAAGCGAGAAACTCTACGGCAGGACCGATGAAATCCGGACACTGGTTTACCGGTTTCTGCACCACATGTAACTACCCGGCCTGGTCTTTGGATGTGTCACTTCCTTCTTTGATCCTCCGCATATTGTGTATGCTGACGTTCAGCTCGAAGCCGATCAGCAGGACCAGGGAGTTGACGAAGAGCCAGATGAGCAGTGCAATCAGGGTTCCGATCGATCCGTAAACCTTGTTGTACTGGCCGAAGTTATTGAGGTATGCTGAGAATGCCGTCGAAGTCAGGATGATGGAGATGGAAGCCAGGATGCTCCCGGGTGAAAAAAAGCGGTATTCCTTCCTCCGGGCAGGTGCCAGGTAATAGAGACTCGAAATACTGACCAGGATAAAAGTCAGGATGATCAACCATTTCCCGTTATGCAGCACGGCGATCAGCAACTTATTGGTCAATAGTTCCCTGGCTTGAAAAAAGTCAATGACCATACCGGAAAAAATAATCAGGACAATAGCCACGGAGAGCAGGAATCCAAAAATAAAGATCAATACCAGTGATATCAGTTGCCTTTTCAGCCAGGTCCTGTTTTCCACCTTGTGGTAACTGGAATTGAACGCATTGATCAGGGCGGCTATACCCCCGGAAGCGAAAAACAGTGTCAGGATGAAACCGAAGGAAAGCAGATCGTTCCTCTTTCGGGTCACGATTTCCTGAATGGTGCTTTCCACCGCGTCATAAACATTGTCCGGCATGAGATCCTTGAGCATATTCATCAGGACAACCTGGAAATTATCTATCGGGATATAAGGAATCAATGTGAAGAGGACGATGATCGTGGGGAAGACGGCCAGGAAGAAATTATAGGCGATGGCCGAAGCCCGGAGGGTCAGTGCCCCGTTTATCACTCCCTTCCAGAAGAAATTCAGGACCTCAACCAGCGTCAGGCCATCGAATCCGGGAAGGACGATCTTCCTGACGGAACGACCCAGGAGGGTTAGCAGGGCCTTGGATTTCCTGATCAGGTTCATGAGGGTTGGTCTTTTATCGCCTTCAGGCTGAAATCAAGGCTTAAAACCTGATGTGTCAAGGCTCCGATGGAAATATAATCCACGCCGCTCACGGCATACTCCCGGATATTATCGAGAGTTATGCTTCCCGAAGCTTCCGTTTCAGTCCTTCCGCCGATCATCCTGACTGCTTCCTTCAGCCGGTCCGGCGGGAAATTATCCAGCATGATCCTGAAAACCTGTCCGGTAGCCAGGATTTGGGCCACTTCATCCAGGTTCCTGGCTTCAACTTCGATCCTGAGGGGCAGACCTGTTCGTTCAACGTAGTCGGATGCCATCCTAATTGCATTTACAACCCCGCCGGCATAATCGATATGATTGTCCTTGATCAGGATCAGGTCATAGAGCCCCTGGCGGTGATTATATCCGCCTCCGGTCCGTACGGCTTCCTTCTCGAAACGGCGGAAGTTGGGGGTGGTCTTCCGCGTATCCAGGATCCGGGCCCCGGTCCCCGCGATCCGGTCGACATAACGGGCTGTTTGGGTGGCTATTCCTGACATGCGCTGGATGATGTTGAGCACGGTCCTTTCTGTCTGAAGGATGGAACGCTGCTTTCCGCTGACCTGCATGGGCCTGTCGCCCGGTTTTATCCGGCTGCCGTCATCCATGAAATGCTCAACCAGGAGTCCGGGATCGAAAAGCCCGAGAGCTTCCGCTGCCACCCGCGTACCTGCCAGGATTCCCTCCTGCTTGGCCAGGAGCACAGCCATCCCCGTGGCTTCCGGCGGAATACAGGCCAGGGTTGTATGGTCACCCGGTCCGATATCCTCCTCGAATGCTTCGGTCAAGAACCGACTGACGGGATCCTGGTCCATAGGTAATAGGTAATAGATATTTATGATCAAAAATATAAAGAAAGAAAAAATGGCGCGGAAATTGTAATTTCATCGGGGTTTATTCTCATTCGCATGTCCAAGCAAACAAAAGAAATCGGGCCAAAAGATTTTTGGTTTTCATTCCGATTTCTTCCCGCTGCGCTGCTCCTGTTCGTTGCCGCCCTCATCCTGGATCCGGTCGCCCATCAGGGCAGCAAGGCACGGATCAGCAAAGCTGCCGTCGAAAGAGACTTTCACAGGAAACTGGGACGGCTCGATACGAGAGCGTCGGAAGCCCTGTCGATGGTCACTCAATCGGGCTGGCCGGCAGTATTGGAGGAACATCCCGGGTTTACCGGCCATTTTTCGGATGACAATGACGGCATTGCACTGTATATTCTCAAGGGTGACTCGATCTTGTTCTGGTCCGACAATTCCCTCGTCATTTCAGACAGGGACCTGATATCGCTGGAGCCCGGGAAGGTACACCGGCTGCCCAACTGCAACGTCTTTTACCGCGATTACAAGTCTGATCCTTACCGGATCATTGGTTTTGTTTTCCTGAAGAAGTTCTTTCCCTACGGCAATGAGTTTGTTAAAACCGCTTTCCTGGTCGGTAAAAACATTCCCGCTTCCTACCTGATCAGCGCACCCCCTGTTCCGGATGCCATCCGCATTTCGGATGATAAGGGGGCCTACGCTTTTTCGATCGTGCCCGGCAATGAGACCGTTCCCCGGAGGAACCTCCACCTGATCACCCTCCTGCTGTTTGCCTTGGCCGGTCTTTTTCTCTTGCTCTGGTACCACGACCTCCTTAAGCTGGGATACCGCCTGAAACCTTCCGGTTTCTGGCTTATGGCGCTTTTGGCCGACCTGTTCCTGCTGCGCTGGATACTCTGGTATTTCGAGGTGCCGCATTGCATGTACCGCCTGCCTTTGTTTCAGCCATTCGAACGGCCGGTCTTTTTCCTTGAGTCCAGGGGAGGAATCCTGATCAGCGTCGTCCTGATCCTGTTTTTTGCTTATTGGTTCATGCGTTCCTTCCATCTGTTCCCCAGAAGCATGAGCCCTGACAGGAGCAAGACCGATAGCCGGCTGGTGCAAAGTTTAGGAGTCCTGGGATGGCTGATCGCGACGACCGGTTTCGTGCTGGCTCATCAACTGATCGGTTATCTTCTGGCGCAACGGCCGGGGCTCCTCGAAATAAGCCGGATACTGAACCTGACAGTAGCGAATGTTACGGACGTGCTGGTCATTGTCTGCCTCCTGCTGGCCTGGTTGATGATCCTGCACCGGATCATTGACCGGCTCAAACACAGGCTGACCCTCCTGCAATCAGGCATCAGCATGCTGATCGTTTCAGTGCTTGTCTTTGGCCTTACCGGGCAATTCTCTTCTCCGACCGGGCCGGGGGGCCTGATATTCTTCTACCTGACTGCCGCCCTGGTGCTTTATTGGAATCACCATTCGCCGGTCCGGATCAGACAAGGTGTTGTTGCGTTGCTGACTTTCCTGGTTTCCGCTTACCTCGTTTTTTTCATCCACGATATCAACGGACAAAAGGAAAACAATCTCCGGGCCGGGATACTGAACCACTTGTCCAACGAGCATGACCCTATTGCGGAAATGCTGCTTACCCAGATTGATGCCGAGATACGGTCCGATTCCGTCCTCGCCGGGTTGGTGACTGACCGGCGGGCCGATCCCCTGGAAAACCAGTCAGCTATAACCTCCCACCTGAAGACACGCTATTTCGGCCTCTACTGGAACCGTTATGAGATTCAGGCCCGCTCATGCGATTCCGTCAGCCGGATCCTGATACAGCCGGACAATTTTGAAGTACCCTGCCTGCCCTATTTCCTTGAAGGTATGCGCGACCGATATGGAACAAGCCTTGCAGGCACGGCCGGCTTCTATTATCTTGATAATTTCGATGGCTTGATCGATTACCTGGGAGTATACCGGTTCTTCACCCCTGATAGCCTCTATGGCTCAAACCTTATCATTAACGTTGATTCCAGGCTGGTTGCCCAGGAATTGGGCTATCCCGAGCTGCTGATCACCGGGAAAATCAACCGTGACAGCCTCAACGGAAATTACTCCTATGCCAAGTACAATAACGGACGCCTGCAGTCGGTTTCAGGCAACTTCGAATACAGCCTGACCAGCGATGCCTATCCGGGGAAAACCGGCGAGATAGTTGCTTTCAGCCTTGACCACTACCAGCACTGGATCAAACAGATCAGTGCCGAAAACGAAATAGTGATCAGCCGCCCGTCTTACCGGCTGGTGGATTTTGTGGTCAGCTGTTCCTTCCTTTTCGTTCTGCTTTTTGCGATCTGGCTGTTGGGTTATGCCATCGCCAACTTCCGCCGCTTGCCCCTTGTCGGGGGAATCAGCCTTAAACAGCGGATTCAGCTGACCGTCATCTCCATCCTGGTGTTTTCCTTCGTCCTCATCGGAGGGGGCATGACCTGGTTCGTCATCCAGCAATACCAATCGGGCAACCGGAAGCTTATCGTTGAAAAGACGGAGTCCCTGCTTACGGATATGCAGCACAAGCTGGAGAAAGAGCCGGTCCTGACAGCTTCCTGGCATGATGCCACTTACCGCAGCCTGGACGAGCTCCTCCTCAAGTTTTCCTATGTTTTCAATACCGACATGAATATTTTCGATCCCCGGGGGAACCTGATCGTATCCACACGCCCCGAGGTTTTCGATTACAACCTCGTCGGCAGCAAAATGAATCCGATTGCTTATGAAGCCGTGCATCACCAGCACCGGACCAGCTTCATCATCAGGGAGAACATCGAGAACCTGGGATATTATTCATCCTATATCCCTCTCCTGAATCAGGACAATGAGTTGCTCGGTTATCTTAACCTGCCCTATTTCAGCAGGCAATCGGAGATCAAGAGGGATATTTCGGCCATTGTTGCGGCCATGCTGAACGGGTACTTCATCCTGATCATGCTGAGCATCGGGCTGGCCGTGCTGCTGGCTAACCAGATAACCCGGCCCCTGCAGCAGGTCCAGGACAAGCTGGCCGGACTCCGGTTCGGACGCAAGAACCTGGAAATTAAATACCGGAGGGAGGATGAGATAGGCAACCTGGTGAAGGAATATAACCGGCTGGTCAATGAATTGCAGGCCAGTGCAGAGAAGCTGGCACGCTCGGAAAGGGAGAGCGCCTGGAAGGAGATGGCCCGGCAGATCGCCCACGAGATCAAGAATCCCCTGACACCGATGAAATTGAGTGTTCAGCATCTGCGAAGAGCATGGAACGACAAAGCCCCCGACCTGGACATTCATATCGACAAGGTCACTCACACCCTGATTGACCAGATCGAGACCCTCTCAACCATCGCAAACGAATTCTCAAAATTTGCCCAGATGCCGGGTGCGCATTATGAGCCCATTGATCTGATCGCCAAATTGAAACGGTTAACCTACCTGTTTGAAGACAGCTGTCGCGTAACCATGCACCCGGTGACTCCGGACAGGAGTGAGGTGATCATCAATGCGGATCCCGAGCAACTGCTCCAGGTTTACAACAACCTGATCAGGAATGCCATACAGGCAGTTCCGGATAACCGTGAACCGACGGTCGACCTGTATGTCGAAGTTTTGGGAAGCCAGGTGCGGGTCCGAGTCACCGATAACGGGAGCGGCATTCCGGCAGAACTGCAGGAACGTCTTTTTGAACCCAATTTTACCACCAAGACGTCCGGGATGGGATTGGGCCTCTCCATCGCCAAGAAAATCGTGGAAGGAGCCAACGGCAGGATCTGGTTCGAGACCACTAAGGATGACGGAACCACATTCTTTATCGATTGGCCTTTGTATCAGCCGGATTGAAAGCTACCAGGAAACCACGGAAGTCGTGTCGGTATTGCTGAGGTTCAAGTCCCGGTCAACCAGATAGAATTCGTATCTGAACTCGTTGAATGGCAAAGGATTGCTTTCTGAATACAAGTAAGCAAGGGAAACCGAGATATCGGCTATCAGGGTTTTTTTCTGGCCGGAGGGAGTCAGGTCAGGGATCCTGTATTTCTTGAGGCCGCCCGGTTCGGGAACGGCTATAAATTCCCCGTTTTTCTTTTCGAACTCCCTGATGAACAAATTATAATAATAAGTGCTGTCCTTGTGAAACGGACCGGTCGTATCACTTTTAGTGAGGCCGATATTCCCGTCACCATCGGTCAGGTGAAAGGTCAGGATGACTTTTTTGATGGTGTTGTCAAGCTCATCGACCGAATCCCTGGAAACGATGCTTGTGAAGCTGATGACCGGTTCGTCGGGATAATCCATCCCGGGATTGCAGGAAGCCAGCGTCAGGATCAGGAGAAACAGGGGATAATGAAGCTTTCGGAGTGATTTCATGCTGTTATTTTTCGCGGAAATAGATCTGGATGGGTACACCGGAAAACGGGAAGGTTTCCCGGATCCGGTTTTCGATGTAACGTTTGTAAGGTTCCTTTACGTATTGCGGCAGGTTACAGAAAACAGCAAAAGCGGGTGTCGGATTGGGGAGCTGGGTGGCATATTTTATTTTGATCAGCTTGCCCTTAACAGCCGGTGGAGGATAAGCCTCCACGGCTTCCTGGAGTAACTCGTTCAACCTGGACGTGGGAATGCGCTGCTTCCGGTTATGAAAAACCCTGATGGCCGTTTCCAGGGCCTTGAAAATCCTTTGTTTGGTGAGTGCCGAGACAAACAGGACCGGAACATCCGTGTAGGGTGCTGTTTTTTCACGGATATCCGAGGCGTACTTGCGGGTTGAATGGTGGTCCTTTTCGACGAGATCCCACTTGTTGACCAGGATCACAACCCCTTTCCGGTTTCTCTGGATGATCCCGAAGATATTCATGTCCTGGGATTTGAGGCCTTCAGTGGCGTCGATCATCAGAAGGCAGACATCGCTGTTCTCAATGGCGCGGATGGCCCGCATGACGGAATAGAACTCGATATCTTCCGTCACTTTTCCTTTCTTCCTGACTCCGGCCGTATCAATGAGGAAAAAATCGAGTCCGAATTTCTGGTAGCGCGTATAGATGGAGTCCCTGGTGGTTCCCGAAACCGGGGTCACAATGTGGCGCTCTTCACCCAGCAAGGCATTGACCAGTGATGATTTACCAACATTGGGCCTCCCGATGATGGCAAACTTCGGAATATCGGGAGTCTCATCGTCGGGGGCTTTCGTGAACGCCGCGACGACAGCATCCAGCAGATCCCCCGTTCCACTTCCGTTGACGGCTGATACAGGGTGGATGTCTCCCAGGCCCAGGCTGAAAAACTCGTTGGCCTCGAGAAAACGGACGTTGTTGTCGGCTTTGTTGACCACGAGGAAAACCGGTTTTTTCACCTTCCGCAAAATTCCTGCCACGGTCTGATCCAGGTCCGTTATACCGGATTCGACATCCGTTACGAACAGGATGACATCCGCCTCCTCGATTGCCAGTAAAACCTGTTTCCGGATCTCTTCCTCGAATATATCCTGGGTGTGGCTTACATACCCCCCCGTATCGATCAGGGAGAATTCCTGCCCGTTCCAGAAAACCTTGCCGTAGTGACGGTCACGTGTGACTCCGCTTGACTCGTGCACAATGGCCTGGCGCGACCGGACCAGCCGGTTGAACAGGGTGGATTTGCCTACATTGGGCCGGCCCACTATTGCCACTAGATTAGCCATGACGATAAATTCTTTTTAAAGTTCGTAACCGAAGGACTTGAGGGCATCAGGCCGGTTTCTCCAGTCCTGGGCGACCTTGACGAATAATTCGATGAAGATCTTCTTGCCGAAAAAGATTTCCAGTTCTTTCCGGGCCTGGATTCCGACCCGTTTCAGGGAGCTGCCCTCGTGCCCGATCAGGATCCCTTTCTGGGATTCCCTTTCCACGTATATGGCGGCACGGATCCGGATTATGTCATCCTCTTCCCTGAATTCCTCAACCACCGGCTCCACCGAGTACGGGACCTCTTTCCGGTAATTCTCCAGTATGGCGCCCCTTATCGCTTCCGTGACAAAAAACCACTCCGGCCTGTCGGTCAGCGCATCTTTGTCAAAGTAGGGAGGGGCTTCCGGGAGAAGCTCAAGGATCCGCTGCAGCAAATGGTCCGTATTAAACCGGAACAGGGCCGAACAGGGGAAGATCTCGGCTTTCGGGAAGATTTCCTGCCAGCGGCTGATCAGGCTTTCAACACCCTGCTGATTGCTGATGTCGATCTTGTTGATGATCAGGATCAGCGGCACGCGGCTTTTCCGAACCTGGTCCAGGATCTCCTGGTTTTTGTCAATGGTTTCCAGCACATCGGTAATATATAACAGGATGTCCGCATCAACCAGGGCCGACCGGGCCGCTTTGACCATGGCTTCCTGGAGCTTATAGGCCGGCTTGATCATCCCGGGGGTATCGGAAAACACGATTTGATAATCATCCCCGTTGAGGATACCCAGGATCCTGTGGCGGGTGGTCTGGGATTTGGCTGTAATGAGGGAAAGGCGTTCCCCCACCAGCACGTTCATCAGGGTTGATTTCCCTACATTGGGATTACCTATGATATTGACAAAACCGGATTTCATCTGAAAAGAACGATCAGGTTTTTTTCATTTTCAGCCAGCCGACTTCTTTCGGAGTCAGATGACGCCATCGGCCTCTCGGGAGATTTTTCTTCGTGAGTCCCGCAAAAGAGACCCGGTCAAGCTTAACTATTTCAACTCCAATATGCTCCAGCATTCTGCGGATAATCCGGTTCTTTCCGGAATGGATTTCGAGCCGGATGAACTTTCGGTTTGACGGATCGGGAAAGCCGATGGCATCCACCCGGGCGGGACCGTCATCCAGCTCAATGCCATTACTCATGGCGCTCAGCATCTCATCCGTCAGGTTTTTAGCGGTTTCAACCTCATAGATTTTCTGGATATTGTAACGGGGGTGTGTAAGACGGCCGGTCAGGTCCCCGTCGTTGGTCAACAGCAGAACTCCGGTTGTGTTCCGGTCAAGCCGTCCGACCGGGAAAATCCGCTGGCCGGTGGCCCCGCGGACCAGGTCGATCACCGTACGCCGTCCCCCGGGATCATCGGTTGTAGTGACCACGTCCCTGGGTTTGTTCAGGAGAATATATACTTTCTGTTCATTCCGGATGACCTTGCCGTTAACCGTTACCCGGTCGCCGGGATTGATCTGTGTGCCCAGCAGGGAGACCTTAATGCCATTCACCTCAACTGCGCCGCCGGCGATCAGCTCATCCGCGTCACGGCGCGAGCAGATGCCGGAAGAGGCAATGTACCGGTTCAGCCGGATCCTGCCGGGATCCGGTTTTTTCTTGATCACTTTGAGAGGTTTCCGGTTCACTGTTTAATTTTTATGCCAGTCGAGGAAGGGTTGAATCAGGATTGCCGGTGCAAAGTTATCAGGAAAACTCAATAACTTGCAGGTCCAATCATCCTCTTATGACACTGATCCAATCCATTTCAGGTATCCGGGGCACCATCGGCGGACGCCCGGGAGATGGGCTGACCCCTTTGGATATCGTGCGGTTCACCGCTGCTTTCGGAACCTGGGCTCTGAACCAGGGTCCCATGCGGGCTGACAAGCCCTGCATGGTGGTCGGACGGGATGCCCGCATATCGGGACAGATGGTGGATGCCCTGGTAAGCTCAACCCTGATGGGGCTGGGAATAGACGTGATCAATGCCGGCCTTGCCACCACTCCGACGGTGGAGATGGCCGTTCCGGAGAGCCGGGCCATTGCGGGGATCATCCTGACAGCCAGCCACAATCCCGGACAGTGGAATGCCCTGAAGCTGATCAATCAACGGGGCGAGTTCATTTCAGCGGCCGAAGGCGAGGAAGTGCTCATGCTGGCCGGCCAGGACCGTTACGATTTTGCCTCTGCGGATAAACTGGGGAAACACCGGGTTCAGGATTTCCTCCCTTTCCATATCGGGAAAATACTCGGTCTTCCGGAAGTCAATAAGCCGATGATCGCTGCTGCCGGCTTCCGTGTCGTCATCGATGCCGTCAATTCGGTCGGAGGAATAGCCGTCCCCGCCCTGCTGGAAGCTTTGGGCGTAAAGCAGGTTATCAGGATCAATTGTACGCCGGACGGACTTTTTGCCCATAATCCCGAACCCTTGCCGCAACACCTGAACGGGCTCTCGGCGGCAGTGGTCAGTAACGGCGCTCATCTGGGCATCGCCGTTGACCCGGACGTGGACCGGCTGGCTTTCATGAATGAGGACGGGAGCTTCTTCGGGGAGGAGTATACCCTGGTGGCCGTATCCGATTATGTTCTTTCCCGGAATCCCGGGAATACCGTTTCAAACCTTTCCTCCAGCAGGGCATTGAGGATTGTGACGGAGAAACACGGCGGCACTTTTCTGGCGACACCGGTTGGTGAGGTCAATGTGGTTGAAGGAATGAAAAAGACCGGTGCAGTGATCGGGGGAGAAGGAAACGGAGGGACAATCTATCCCGCCTTGCACTATGGCAGGGATGCCCTCGTCGGGATCGCCCTGTTTTTAACCTATTTGGCCGGAAAACAAATGAAAATGAGTGATTTACGCAAGACGTACCCTTCATTTGAAATGGCCAAAAAGAAAATAGACCTGCCTTCCGGAACGCAGGTTCAGCGGATACTGGACAAACTGGCTGGCAATTACCGGTCGCTGCCTCTCAACCGGGAGGATGGCCTGAAGATCGATTTTCCCGACAGCTGGGTGCATCTCAGGAAGTCCAATACCGAACCCATCATCAGGGTCTATTCCGAGGCCCGCACCGGAGACGAAGCCCAGGGGCTGGCTGACCGGTTTGTTACGGAAATCCTCGATTTTGTTAAGAATTGTTAAATATTCCTAATTAACACGACGCCATTTTTTCCTCGTGCGCTGTTGCACTATTTTTGTGCCTTGTCAATAATTTGTTCCTTACAATAAGAAATCCGATTGGTATGAAAAAGCGTTGGATCTTTGTCGTTATCCTTGCAGTTGTAGTGGTTGCCGTTCTCGCTTACAGCCTGACCCGCCAGGACAAGGTTGTTGAGGTTAAGGCGGTCGTTGAGCACGGTGTTTTTGATGTGATTGTCAGCACTACCGGTGAACTGGCAGCCTTGAACTCGGTCGATATCAGGGGCCCGGAAGGCCTGAGGGAATCCAGGATACATGAAGTCAAGATCGTGGACCTGGTGCCTGAAGGGACCGTGGTCAGGAAGGGAGATTTTGTCTGCAGCCTGGATAAGACATCGGCCACAAACCAGCTTCAGACGATCGAGGACCAGATAGAACGGGACGAAGCATCGCTCAAGCAAACCGAGTTGGATACGACCATGAACCTTCGCGAATACCGCAACCAGATCAAGGACCTGGAGTATGCCGTGGAAGAAAAGCAGATTATTCTGGATCAGTCGCAATACGAACCGCCGGCCACCATCCGCTCGGCCGAAATGAACCTCGACAAGGCAAAAAGGGCGCTGGACCAGGCCGTGAGAAATTACTCATTGAGGAAGGAACAGGCTGAAGCCTCCATTCTGAAAGCCGAGATCGGTCTCCGCAGGCAATACCAGCAGCGGAATGAAATTATCAAGGTGCTCGATGAGTTTACGGTTTATGCCCCGCAGGACGGGATGGTGATCTACAAGAAAGAATGGGGCGGCACCAAACGCAAGGTGGGCACCTCGATCTCCTTTTTCGACCCCGTTGTAGCCACCCTTCCCGATCTCACGAAAATGATCACCAAGACCTATGTTAACGAGATTGATATCAGCAAGATCAAAACCAACCAAACGGTAGCAATCGGGATTGACGCTTTCCCCGACAGGCAATATACGGGTTACGTGACCGAAGTGGCCAACGTGGGCGAGCAGCTCCCGAACTCGGACGCCAAAGTCTTCGAGGTCGTCATTGCCGTCAATGAAACGGATACGACCCTCAGGCCCGGAATGACCACCGTGACACAGATCAAGACCAATTCGTTCGATAATGTCAGGTACCTGCCGCTCGAGGCAGTTCATTCCAACGATTCCCTCTCGTTCGTCTATCTCGTGGCTGAAAAGAGAAAGCAGATCGTAGACCTCGGTGATGCCAACGAAAACTATATCATCATCACGGAGGGGTTGAATGCCGGGGATGAAGTCTTCATGACCATCCCGGAAGGAGGCGATGAATGGCAGATGACCGGCGAGGAAATTTACGGCAGGGTCAAGGAGCGACGCATCGCTGAAGAACAAAGGAAGAAGGAAGAAATGGCACGGTTGCTCCTCGAGCAGGAACAGCGGGCCAGGATGATGCAGGATTCGGGCATGGGCAGGTTTGACATGAATAACCTGACGAAGGAGCAGCGTGAGCAGATGCAGAAGATGATGCAGGGGAACGGAAGGCAGATCAGGATGATGGAGGGAGGATCCGGCGAAATCCGCAGGGGAAGCGGAACTTCCGGAAGTTCCGCGCAAGGCGGTGAGACAACTGTCATCCAGATTCAACGCTAACTCCAACAACCATGTTCAGGCGTTACGTACACGATGTCATCATAGCCGTCGAGGCCATCCTGGCCAACAAGTTGAAATCCATCCTGACGGCACTCGGGATCATTTTCGGGGTGGCCGCGGTGATCAGCATGCTGGCGATAGGGCAGGGAGCTCAGAAAGAGATCCTCGACCAGATCAAGCTTGTGGGTGTCAACAATATCATTATCGAACCCATTATTGACCAATCGGTTGCCTCCTCCTCGAAGGATGAAGGAAAAAAAGAATCGAAGAAATTTTCGGCAGGATTGAACCTGCTGGATGTCAAGGCTGTACAAACCGTTCTCCCGACCGTCAAACAGGTCAGCTCCGAGATTCAGCTGAATACATTCGCCCAGCACAACCAGATCCGCCGGCCCACGGTTCTCATGGGTGTCAATCCCTCCTATTTTTCCCTGTTCAATCTCGAACTGGAAAAGGGAGAATTCTTTATCGACGTGCATGAAGCGACGGGACAATCCGTTTGCATTATAGGTTCCAGTATTGCCAGCCTTCTCTTTCCAGCCCAGGAACCCGTCGGGGCATTCCTGAAGGTGGGGCATAACTGGTTAAGGGTCATCGGAGTGCTTGAGAAGCGCGATGTGGTGGTATCTTCCTCTTCGGCCGGGCTGGGTATATCGAATACCAACGACCAGGTTTTCGTTCCCTCAAAGACCATGCTCGTCCGATATCTCAACCGCGCAATCCTGAACTCCAAACTGGGAGAAGTATCATCGGCAGTCCAGATCTTTGGCTTCGGCAGGGGTATGTCGATAGCCCGAAGCATCACCACCGGTGGCGACGAGGGGACCACCCAGGAGACCAATTACAATCAATTGGATAAGATAATCATCCAGGTGAATGAAACCGAGCAGCTCAGATCCACCACCGAGATACTGACCCGCATGCTCATGAGAAGGCATAACGGAGTGGCTGATTTCAAGATAACCGTTCCCGAACTGCTTCTTAAACAGCAGCAGCGGACCAAGGACATCTTCAATATCGTTCTCGGGGCCATCGCCAGCATCTCTTTGATCGTGGGAGGAATAGGCATAATGAACATCATGCTGGCCTCGGTCATGGAGAGGATCAAGGAGATCGGTACCCGCCAGGCGATCGGTGCCTCACGGAAGGACATCGTCGTGCAGTTCTTGTCTGAATCAACACTCATCAGCATCGTCGGAGGACTTATCGGGGTCGTGCTGGGTATTATCCTGGCCCGTCTGATAACGGAGTTCGCAGACATATTGACGATTGTCAAGCCATTCTCGGTTCTCGTGGCTTTCGGGGTATCTGCAGCGGTCGGCATCATTTTCGGTTACCTCCCTGCCAAAAGAGCGGCAGACCAGGATCCCGTGGAATCCCTGAGGGCCTCCTGACAGACAAGTGCCCAATTTAACACTACAGCACATGAGAAAAAACTTTCTATTACTGCTCCTCGCCGGAATGTTATGCGGTCCGGCCCTTGAAGCCCAGCAGCAGGTAAGGAAACTGACCCTCCAGGAAGTGATCCGGCTGGCCCAGGAAAATTCCCTGCAGGCCTTGCTCGCCAAGCACCGGTTTCGGAACAGCTACTGGCAATACCGTTCCTTCAAAGCCAATTACCTGCCTTCCCTTTCCCTGCAAACCGACCTGGTCGACCTCCAGCGCGCCATTACCAAGAGCCTGGTCTACGAAAACGGGCAGTGGATCGAAAAATATGCTCCGACCAACCGCCTGAGCTCCTCGATGAGCCTTGAAGCCAGCCAGAATATTCCGCTCACCGGCGGAAGGATCTTTGTGGCATCGGAACTGGGCAGGCTTGACTTGCTGACCGACGATCCGGCTACCCTCATGTCAACCCCGGTCAGCATGGGTTTCAGCCAGCCGCTATTCGGCTTCAATGAATTCAAGTGGCTGAGAAAGATCGAGCCCAAGAAATACGAAGCGGCCAAGAGACAATTCCTGAGTGCCATGGAAGATGTCAATTCAAGGGCGGTAACCTTTTTCTTTGACCTGGCCCTTGAACAGATGAACGTCAATACCTCGACTTTTAACGTGGCGAACAGCGATACCCTTTACCAGATTGCCAAGGGACGTTTCGAACTGGGCATGATCGACCAGGGTGACCTAATGCAAATGGAACTGAACCTCTACACCAGCACCGACAAGCTGGTCAAGGATAAAATGAACCTTGAGGTCAGGAAATCCAACCTGAGGACCTTTCTCGGCTATACCGACAACATTGATATTGAGCTCGTAACCTCCCTGGAAGTTCCTGATATCACCGTCGATGTGGCCCAGGCGATGCAACTGGCCCGCGAGAACAATCCGGCAATGCTGAACCTTGACATCTCTATCCTGGAAGCCGAGCAAAACGTGGCTCAAACCAAAGCCAACTCGAGATTCAATGCCAGCCTCCTGGCCAGCTACGGACTCACCCAGCAGGCTACCGATTTTCTGGATGCCTACAAAAACCCGCAGCAATCGCAGCGATTGAACGTGGGTGTCACCGTCCCGATCCTCGATTGGGGCATGAGGCGGGGAAAGGTCAAGATGGCCCTGTCGAGCCTGGATGTCACCCGGGTCAACGCCCAGCAGCAACTGATCGATTTTGAGCAGCAGGTCTACCTGGATGTCATGCAGTTCAACATGCAGGACGAACAGCTTCTGCTGGCCGCCAAGACCGATACGATATCACGGACCCGCTACGACATCACGAAGCAGAAATTCATGATCGGAAAGGTGGATGTGCTGAAGCTGAACGATGCCCTTTCACAGAAAGATGAAGCCATTGCCAAATACATGAGCGCCTTGCGGACCTATTGGACAAACTACTACACGGTACGCAAGACCACCCTGTGGGATTTCGAGCTCAATCGCCCGCTGGAACAGGATTACGAAGAATTGATCCGATAGAGGTATTCGCCTTGACCGGAGGCAATTCCCCCGCGGAATTGCCTCTTTTGTTTCAAATAATTCCATTATATTTGCGCGTTCTGAAAAAACCGTATCAGTAAAGAATAATTAAAAACCGATTTCCATGCGTAATAAGGGTGCGATCATGCTGGTAGCCATTTTGTTGGCATTGGTTTGCCTCTACCAGCTATCCTTCACCGTTGTGACCTCACGGGTTGAGAAAAAGGCGACAGAATTTGCCAAGGGTGATCCCAAACAGAAAAGTTATTATAAAGATTCACTCGCCGGCGAGGTCGTTTATAATTTCCTGGGCCTGAAAAAATATACTTACCGTGATTGCCAGGAACGGGAATTTAACCTGGGCCTTGACCTGAAAGGCGGGATGAACGTCATGATGGAAGTCTCGGTTACCGACCTGATACGCTCCCTGTCGAACTTCTCAACCGACCCGACTTTTGAAAGGGCCATCCGCCTGGCTGTTGAACGCCAGAATTCGGGAAGCCAGGATGACTTTGTCACCCTGTTCGGGAAAGCATTCGGGGAAATTGATCCCAATGCCAGGCTGGCTGCCATTTTCAGCACCGTCGAACTGCGCGAAAGGATCAAATACAATTCCACCAACGAGGAAGTGCTGGCTGTGCTCCATGAAGAGACCAAGATTGCCATCAACAACTCCGTCAGGATCCTGCGCACCCGTATCGACCAGTTTGGGGTTGCCCAGCCCAATTTCCAGGAACTGGGAACAGCCGGCCGGGTGATGATCGAACTCCCCGGCATCAAGGATCCCGAACGTGTTCGCAAGCTGTTGCAGGTGGCTGCCAAGCTCGAATTCTGGGAAACCTGGGAAAATCCCGAAGTATGGCCTTTCATGAATGATGCCAACAAGCGCCTGAAGGACATGCGTGCCGCCGAAGCGGCCCAGTCAGTCGACACCACGGCTGCAGCACCGGAGGCCGTTGTACCGGCCGCCGATACCACCGCCAGCAAACTGATCGACCAACTGGGAAAAGATACCACGGGAACAGCCGAATCAGGCTCCGTGGAAGAATTCAGAAAAGAGAATCCGCTATTTTATATCCTGCGGCCGAATGCCGATAACAACGGGCAGCTGATGACCGGACCGGTTGTGGGATACTCCCATTTCCGCGATACGGCAAAAGTCAACGCCACATTGGCTATGCCGCAGATCCTGTCCATTTTCCCCAACACAATGAGGTTTTACTGGACAGCCAGTCCGATTGACGGGAACAAGGAGATGTATGCCCTGATCGCCATCAAGGTTTCCAACCGCGAAGGCAAACCCGCCCTGGACGGATCACTGGTGGTCAATGCCAGGGCTGATCTGGGCGCTGCAGGCAACCAGCCGGAAGTGTCGCTGAGCATGAATGCGGAGGGAGGCAAGATCTGGCAGCGGCTGACAAAGGATAACGTCGGAAAATGCATCGCCATCCTCCTGGATAATACGGTGCGCTCCTACCCAATCGTTCAGGGTGAAATCTCCGGGGGACGTTCATCCATTTCAGGAGGCGGAATGACCATCGAGGAATCCCAGGACCTGGCCAATATCCTGAATGTAGGGCGAATGGATGCCCCGGCAAAGATCACCCAGGAAGAAATCGTCGGCCCGTCACTCGGACAGGAAGCCATCAATTCCGGGCTCTTCTCCTTTGTGATCGCTTTTATCCTTGTTCTCCTTTACATGGGCTTGTTTTACAACAAGGCCGGATTGGTTGCCAACATTGCACTGATTACCAACATTTTCTTCATCGTCGGAATCCTGGCATCCCTGGGGGCCGTCCTGACCCTGCCGGGTATCGCCGGTATCGTCCTGACCATGGGTATGGCAGTGGATGCCAACGTCATTATCTATGAACGAATCCGTGAGGAACTGCGCTCCGGGAAAGGCATCAAACTCGCGGTCAAGGAGGGTTACAAGCACGCGATGTCGGCCATCATTGACGGTAACCTGACCACGATCCTGACCGGTATCATTTTGTACATTTTTGGTTCGGGACCGATCCGCGGGTTTGCCACCACGCTGGTCATCGGTATCCTGACCTCCCTGTTCACGGCTATTTTCATCTCCAGGATCATTTTTGAGCGGCTCCTGGATAAAGAGAAAAAAGTTGTTTTCGGGAATAAATACACTAACAATTTCCTTCACAACGCAGATATCAAATTCCTTGACAGAAGGAAAGGATTCTATGCCTTTTCGCTTGTCCTCATGCTGATCTCCATCGGTTCACTGACCATCCGCGGGCTAAATCTCGGCGTTGACTTTTCCGGTGGTCGTACCTTCATCGTCCGCTTTGATCAACCGGTCAGCACCCAGGAGCTGGTGCGCACCATCGGTACCGCCTTTAACGGCGAAGAGCCGCAGGTCACCACATTCGGATCTTCAAACCAGGTCAAGATCACCACAAAATACCTGATCACCAGTGAGGATCCCGATGTCAGCCAACAACTCGATGAAGCCCTTTACCAGGGTTGCAGGAACTATCTTCCACAAGGGACCGACCTGCCAACTTTCACAAGCAATTACCTGATGTCGAGCCAGCTGGTTGGCCCGACCGTTGCCACCGATATCGTCCGGAAGGCATTCCTGGCCGTGGTGTTCGCTTTGATCGGCATCTTCTTCTATATATTCGTCAGGTTCCGGTACTGGTACTTCGGACTCGGAGGCGTTATCGCCCTTTTCCATGACACGATTATTGTGCTCGGTGCTTACTCCCTGTTGTACAGCATCATGCCGTTCTCCATGGAGATCGACCAGGCATTTATCGCTGCTATCCTGACCATTATCGGGTACTCCATCAATGACTCGGTGATCGTGTTTGACCGGGTCAGGGAATATACCACCCTGTTCCGCAAGCGCGACAGGAAAGAGATCATGAACCAGGCCGTGAACTCAACCCTCGGGCGTACGCTGAACACGGCCGGGACGACCCTTATCACGTTGATCGCCATCTTCATTTTGGGCGGCCCGTCGATCCGGGGATTCGTATTTGCCCTGTTGTTCGGTATCCTGTTTGGGACCTACTCATCCATTTTTGTCGCGTCCGCCTTGGTTTATGATTTTCAGAACTGGCATGAGAAGCGGATGGCAAAGAAACAAAGGCTGTCGGCATAAAGAATAAAACCCCGGACATCCCTCCGGGGTTTTTTGTATCTTTGGGGGTCATTGATTGGCCATGTTTGACTTAGCCTTCATCAGCGGTTCGGAGATAGTGATCATCGTCCTGGCGGTACTTCTTTTATTCGGTGCTGATAAGATGCCTGAAATACTCAGGGGTTTCGGCAAAGGCATGAAAGAGTTCCGGAAGGTTACCAATGATATCAAGCGGGAATTCGATGAAGCTACCACGGAGGTGCGTGAGGAAGTGGACGATGTGACTTCCGAGGTCAGGAAGAATGCCGAAGAGGCCTCTTCCAATGTACGGCATTACATCGATGATTCCGATATCGGCAAGGACATCAAGGACATTCAGAAAGACCTGAAAGGTTAACTTTTTTTAACAGTTCCGCTCCTTTTTAAACTTGCGCCCTGTTTTCAGGTCTTACCAAAAAAAATACATTTGCACAAAACTCCCTGTATGTGCCGTACCATTGCATTCCTCCTTGCTTACCTGGTCATCTTCCCTCTGACCGCACAGACCATCCGAAAGGAAATGACTGCCGTCCGGTCAACTGACAAAATAACCATAGACGGCCGGCTGGAGGAACCCGGCTGGATGCAGGCCCCGCCTGCCGGCGATTTCATCACCTACTCCCCGACCATGGGCCAGTCGGCCACCCAAAAAAGCGAAGTCAGGATCCTTTATGACAACCGTGCCGTCTATTTCGGTGCCATGCTCTATGATGCCGCTTCTGACAGTATCATGCGTGAACTGACCAAGCGTGATAACTTCGGCAGCGCCAATATCGATAAGTTCAGAATTACGCTTAACCCTTATAACGACGGGCAGAACCTGTTCCATTTCGAGGTTACTGCAGCCAACGTCCAGGGCGATTACAAGAAAGGGGCTTCGGAAATGGAGCATGACGGAGGTTTCGGCCATGGCGACTACTCCTGGAACGCGGTTTGGAAAAGTGCTGTCAGGATTACGGAAGAAGGATGGGTCTTAGAGGTGGAGATCCCGTATGCCGCCTTGCGTTTCCCCCGCGAGGAAGAACAGACATGGGGCATCAATTTCCAACGAACGGTGCGCCGGTCGCGTGAAATAACCACGTGGAATCCCGTTGACAGGAGCTTTTCCGAAGACGACCAGGTCGGTATCCTGAACGGCATCCGGTCGATCAGGGCACCCCTGCGGCTTGAACTCTATCCCTTTGCGGCCGCATATTATGAGATTGCTCCGGAAGCCAGCGGATTCTCCTGGGCCGGCGGGATGGACCTGAAATACGGGATCAATGAAGCCTATACCCTCGATATGACCCTGATCCCCGATTTCGGTCAGAGAAAATCGGATAAGATCATCCTGAACCTGACTCCCTATGAAGTAAAATACTCCGAAAACCGGCAGTTCTTTACCGAGGGTATGGAGCTGTTCAACAAGTCGGATCTTTTTTATTCGCGGAGGATCGGAAAGCAACCCATCAATTATTATGATGCTTGGGATGCCGTGGAGGATGGAGAGGTGCTCGTTGAAAATCCCAGTGAAGCCAAACTGATCAATGCTACCAAAATATCGGGAAGAAACTCCAGGAATCTCGGCATCGGTTTCTTCAACGCGATGACCGCCAATACTTATGCCACGATCCAGACAGTGGAGGGGGGCACGCGCAAGTGCCTGACCGACCCTTTTACGAATTGCAACATGATTGTGGTTGACCAGATCATCGGCCGCAATTCGTATGTGAATTTCTCGAACACCAACGCCTTCACTCCTTCCACCACCCGGATGGCCAACGTTTCCAGCGTGACCACCCGGCTGATGGACAGGAATAACCGCTATGGTTTCAACGGTAGCGTGGCCAGTGATGTGATCTGGGATTCGCTGAAGGGAAAGCCATCGACCGGTTATTCAGCAACTATCGGACTGGGAAAATACGGAGGTTCCTTCACTTATGGATATAACCTTGCACTTGTCAACGATACGTACAACCCCAATGATATGGGCTACCTCAAGCGGAACAATTATATCAATCACGACTTGTCATTGTCATACCGGGTCCTCGAACCGGTCTGGATCTTTAATTCCATCAACGGCAGTTTGGGGTTTGAATACAGCGAGATTTACAATCCCAGGGCCTATTACGGACTTACCGGAAACCTTTCCGCGCATTTCCTTTTCCTTGACTACAGCGATCTCAGGATATCCTTGGAAGGAAGCCCGTTTGTGACCCATGATTTTTACGAACCGCGTGTCGAAGGCCGTTTTTTCGAATCCCCCGCCTATTACTACCTTTCCCTCCGGGGATCCAGTGATTATCGCAGGAAGCTGGCCTTTGACGCGGGTTTAGGCTTTTGGGACAATCGCTTGAATGAGCATGGGTATGAAGGGAACTTCGGACCCCGTGTCCGGTTCAACGACCGGTTCACGATCTATCCCTCGATCGCTTTCAGCCAGAAATACAACGACAGGGGATTTGCCAGCCTGCTAAACCCGGATTCCATCGTCTTTGGAAGACGGGATGTCCGGACCATCACCAATTCCATATCCGGTTCCTATGTCTTCAACAACAAGATGGCGCTGAGCCTGGTTTTTCGCCATTACTGGTCGGAGGTCAATTATCTCCAGTACTATCTTCTCAACGAGGACGGTACACTGGCGGATTATCCGGATTATCCGGGCAACGGGGACCTTAACTTCAATTTTTTCACCATTGACCTGGAATATGCCTGGAACTTCGCCCCGGGGAGCTACCTGACTGCCGTGTGGAAGAACAATATCAGCCAATCCCAAGCGGTCGACAACGAGTTATTCCTCTCTTACTGGGACAATCTCCACAACACGATTCTCGCACCCCAGACGAATTCCTTTTCCATCAAGGCCTCCTATTACCTGGATTACCAGAGGTTCATCCGGAAGCCCGTTCCGTGAGTGAGGAAGAAACCCGGAAATTTCCCTTAATTTGCGGATTCAATCCTGTGCATCATGATCCGTGTTAAAGGAATCGAAAAATCCTTCGGGGAATTGAAGGTCCTGAAAGGGATCGATCTTCAGGTCCAGCCCGCTGAGATTGTCACAATAGTGGGCCCGAGCGGCGCCGGCAAGACCACGCTACTCCAGGTCATGGGGACGTTGAGCCGGCCGGATGCGGGCCAGGTCTGGATCCGTGAAACGGAGATCGGCCGGCTGGATGACCGGAAGCTGGCAGCGTTCCGGAACCATGAGATCGGTTTCGTATTCCAGTTTCACCATCTTCTGCCTGAATTCACGGCATTGGAAAATGTCTGCATCCCCGGCTTTATCGCCAGGATGCCAAGAAAAGCAGTCGAGGGCAGGGCGTCGGAACTACTTGATTACCTTAAGCTTGCAGATCGCAAGAATCACAAACCATCGGAGCTGTCCGGCGGCGAGAAACAGCGCGTGGCCGTTGCCCGTGCGCTCATGAACCGTCCTGCCGTGATCCTGGCCGATGAGCCTTCCGGTAATCTGGATTCGGAAAACCAGCGCGATCTCCATAATCTTTTTTTCCGGTTGCGGGATGAACTGAAGCAGACATTCGTGATCGTGACCCATGATAACGATCTGGCCCGCCTGTCGGACCGGATCATCACCCTGAGGGATGGCATGACATGCCCAACGACTGGTTCCGTTTCAAGCAATTCCTGATCCGGCAGGACCGGACTGCCATGAAAGTAGGCACTGACGGCGTACTGCTCGGAGTATGGGCCGGCACCGGTCACCCTGCCAGGATCCTGGATATCGGAACAGGTACGGGATTGGTCTCCCTGATGCTGGCCCAGCGATTCCCGGAAGCCATCATCGATGCCCTGGAGATCGATCCAGAATCGGCCCTCCAGGCTCAGGAAAATGCCGGCCTTTCGTCCTGGGGCGAACGCATCCGGGTGATACAGGCAGATTTTCTGCAATGGGCGCCTGACGGGAAATACGACCTGATAGTTTCCAATCCGCCGTTTTTCAGGCGGTCGCTCCCCTCGCCGGATGCGGCTCGCAACCGGGCCAGACACGACAGGAGCCTTCCCCTGGACGGCCTGATTACAGGGAGTTCCGGCATGCTGGAGCCGGGGGGCGGACTATCCCTGGTTATACCCATACAACGGTTGCCTGAAGTGGTAACTGCTATCGGTAGAGCAGGCCTGTTACTTAACCGGATCACCCGGGTCAGGGGAACACCCGCCTCCCCGGTCAAACGCCTGCTGATCCATCTGGGCAGATCAACCGCACCGCCGGAAATATCGGAACTGGTGATCGAGATGCAACCCGGGAGCTTTTCGGAGGAATTCAGGGGACTGATAGAGGAATTCTACCTGGAATCTTCCTCTTCCGTGAACCTGATCCCATGCTCCTCCAGTTCGGTCAGGATCGGGAGGTAGAATTCGGGCAGTGTGGGAACCCTGACGCCGGTGGCACGGATCGATCCGCTCATCACCAGGCGTGTGGCGATGGCCAGGGGAATGCCGACGGTCATGGCCATCGCGGTCATATTCTCACCCTGTCCGATGACGATCAGCGTTGACCTGTGCCGGTGTTCACTGCCTTTATATTGATAATCAAAGATATGCTGCATGACGATCATGTCCTTGTCGCCGGCTTCAAGTTTCCATTTCTCTTCCAGTTTCTTTTGCAGGATCTGTGCCGGTGTGGCCTGCTGAAGCCCGATCAGGGTCTTGTCGAATATTCCCAGCCAGGATAGTTTTTCCATGATCTCACCGTTTTTCGGAATGCCCAGGTACTCGGCCAGGCGGATGCACAGGTCCCTTCGGTTGCCACCCGGAACAAAGGAACCCGTGAAATCGTGCCATGTCAGGCTTTCCATGTCGTCAATGGTGTAGCTGTCGTCTGTCATGCCGAGTTGTACGAAAACATCCCAGGCCTGGCAGTACCCCGGCCTCCGGAGGGTTCCGCGGAACAGCGTCCTGATATCGGGAAGGTTATATACTTCGCGGTACTTGAGGGAATCCCGGTTGGCATAAACGTCAAAATCACCCAGGCCCGGAACGGTGGTCTTTTCAGTTTGCCGGTAAAGCTGGTGATAGGGGATAAACTTGCACCGGCCGTCCCGGATATACATGGAGGTGCCTTGCCCGGCGAGGACCACGTTGCGGGGATTCCACGTGAACTTGTAGTTCCAGGGGTTGTTGTCGGACTCGGGAGCGATCAGGCCACCCGTGTAAGACCGGAAACCGGTGAGCTTTCCGCCTTTGGCCCGGATGGAATCGATGACCCGCATGGCCGACATGTGATCGATCCCTGGATCCACGCCCAGTTCGTTGAAGAAAAGCAGTTCCTTCTGCCTGGCCAGGTAATCCAGCCGCCTGATCTCGGGCGATACATACGAAGCAGTCAGCATGCTCCTGCCGGCGTCGAGGCAGGCTTCCGCCACCATCGGATGAAACCGGGCCGGAAGCATCGAAATCACGAGGTCAGCCTCCCGGATACACTTCTTTTTTAGTTCCTCGTTGAAAATGTCAAAGGCAATGGCCTTTCCCCTGGGATGACCGGCGACTTTTTTACAGGCGTTCTCCGGGTTGACATCACCCACGGTGACCTGCCAGTTCTCCGGTCCGGCATGCTGCAACAGATAGTTGACCAGGCTGGACGTGGACAAACCGGCACCCAGCAGCAGGATGTTTTTCATGGTTATAATTTCTTCGGTTCTGATGCTAAAAATAGCATAAAAAGAACGGGTTTGAAAGATGAACCGGTCAGCGCGGACGGGATAAATCCTATCTTTGTTTATACCAATCTCAGGGGGATAATGGTCAACGAGCCGCTGGTCGATACGCCGCTCATGAAGCAATACATGGCGGTCAAGCATAAGTATCCCGATGCCATCCTGCTCTTCAGGGTGGGGGACTTTTATGAGACCTTCTCCGATGATGCCATCAAGGCTTCGCGGATCCTTGGCATCACCCTGACCCGCCGGGCCAACGGTGCGGCAAGCTATGTCGAGCTGGCCGGTTTCCCCTTCCATGCCCTTGACACTTACCTGCCCAAGCTGGTCCGGGCCGGTGAACGCGTGGCCATCTGCGAGCAGCTTGAGGACCCCAAGCTCGCCAAGAAGATCGTCAAGAGGGGCGTGACGGAACTGATCACCCCGGGAGTGTCCATCAATGACCAGATCCTGGAACATAAGGAGAACAACTTCCTGGCAGCGGTCCATATCGACCGGCAGATGGCAGGCGTTTCCTTTCTCGACATCTCGACGGGTGAATTCCTCACCGCCGAGGGATCCGTGGAATACGTCGACAAGCTCCTGAACAGCTTTGCCCCCAAGGAGGTACTTTTTGAGCGGGGCAAGGAAAAGCTGTTCGAGGAAAATTTCGGATACAAGTATTATACCTATAAGCTCGATGATTGGGTCTTTACCCGGGAAGCTGCGCGTGAACGGCTGCTGCGGCAATTTGAAACCGCCTCGCTTAAGGGATTCGGGATCGATTCCATGGATTTCGCCACGGTTTCCGCCGGCGCGGTTCTCTATTACCTGGACCAGACCCAGCATGACCGGACCCGGCATATCTCGTCCATTGCCAGGATCGAGGAATCAGGTTTTGTCTGGCTGGACAAGTTCACCATTCGTAATCTCGAACTGTTCCAGCCGATCAACGAGGGAGGCAAAACCCTGATCGATGTGATCGACCAGACGATCTCACCGATCGGGGCGCGGATGCTGAAGAGGTGGATGTCGCTTCCCTTGAAGGAGGTCCAGACATTAAACGAGAGGTTCAACGTGGTTGAGTATTTCCTGAAACATCCCGATTTCAGGGAACACATCGAGGACCAGGTCAGGCACGTGGGCGATCTCGAAAGGCTGATATCGAAAGCAGCAGTGGCACGGATCACTCCCCGCGAAGTGGTCCAGCTCCGCTACTCCCTGACTGCCATCGAACCGGTCAAGCTGGGGTGTGAGTCGTCCGACGATGCCACGCTCAGGCGGATCGGGGAACAACTGAACCCCTGCCGGACCATCCGGGACCGGATCGAAAAGGAACTGGTTCCCGATGCGCCCAACCAGGTGGGCAAGGGACGGGTCATTGCAGAAGGTGTTGATGCAGAGTTGGACGAACTTCGGTCCATTGCCTATTCGGGCAAGGATTACCTGGCCAACCTGCAGGAACGCGAAGGGATCCGGACGGGCATCAATTCCCTCAAGGTGGGATTCAACAACATATTCGGGTATTATTTCGAGGTGCGCAACACCCATAAGGACAAGGTTCCTGAAGATTGGGTCAGGAAACAGACCCTGGTGGGAGCCGAAAGATACATCAACGAGGAACTGAAGGAATACGAAACCAAGATCCTGGGCGCGGAGGAACGCATCCTGGCTATCGAGACAAGGCTATTCACGGAGCTGGTGACGGCTCTCTCCGACTACATAACACCGGTTCAGCTCAATGCCCGCCTGATTGCCACGCTTGACGTACTGCGCTCATTCACGGCTGTATCGGTCAGCAATCGCTATGTCAGGCCGGTCCTGACAGATGACAACAGCCTGGAAATCGTCAAGGGACGCCACCCGGTCATCGAAAAACAGCTCCCTGCCGGCGAGGAATACATTGCCAACGACCTGTCGCTTGACACCGACAATCAGCAGATCATGATCATCACCGGGCCCAACATGTCGGGCAAATCGGCCCTCCTCCGCCAGACCGCCCTGATCGTCCTGCTGGCCCAGATCGGTTGTTTCGTCCCGGCCGAGGCGGCACGCATCGGCTGGGTTGACAAAATATTCACGCGTGTAGGGGCCTCGGACAACCTGGCCCTGGGGGAATCGACCTTCATGGTGGAGATGACCGAGGCGGCCAGCATCCTGAACAACTTATCATCCCGCAGCCTGATCCTGTTCGATGAACTGGGACGCGGCACGAGCACGTATGACGGCATTTCGATTGCCTGGTCCATCGTGGAATACATCCACGAACATCCAAAAGCCCGTGCCAAAACCCTGTTCGCCACCCACTACCATGAGCTGAACGAAATGGAGGATTCCTTTAAACGGGTAAAAAACTACAATGTTTCAGTCAGGGAGGTGGATAACAAGGTGATCTTCCTGCGTAAGCTGGTCAGGGGCGGAAGCGAGCACAGCTTCGGCATCCATGTGGCGAGGATGGCCGGCCTCCCGAAATCCATCGTTTTGAGGGCCAACGAGATACTGAAGGAACTGGAACAGTCGCACCGAAAAGAACTGCTGAATGAGCCGGTCAGGGAACTGGCGAACCACCGCGAAGGACTCCAGCTGTCATTTTACCAGCTCGATGACCCGGTATTGAAACAGATCAGGGATGAGATCGCCAAACTCGATATCGATAACCTGACGCCGATCGAGGCGCTGAATAAGCTCAATGAGATCAGGAGGCTGACGGGGATTAAATAAGGCAGAAGGCAAAAGGCAAAAGGCAAAAGTAAGTTAGAAGAATCAAGGAAGAAGTAGTAAGTTAATCATTTGATATTCTTAATCTTGGTTGTTACACCGGACTGAAGTCCGGGGTTAGGCAGTGTAAGCTGGCGGTTGTCCCCCAGACTGAAGTCTGGGGTTAGGCATAACAACTTCTTCCTTTTTTCTTCTTTCTTCTAACTTACTTTTGCCTTTTGCCTTTTGCCTTGTGCCTTAAAAATCATCTTCTGGACCTGGTTCTGATAAAGAAAAAAGTGTTGTCTCTTTTTTGTAAAAAAAATCAACTATTTTTGCCTTCCCTATTGCGAGAATAGCTCAGTTGGTAGAGCACGACCTTGCCAAGGTCGGGGTCGCGGGTTCGAGTCCCGTTT
>CAZJNQ010000016.1:0-3345 GCA_964547475.1 uncultured Porphyromonadaceae bacterium | reverse complement strand
CAGTTGGTAGAGCACGACCTTGCCAAGGTCGGGGTCGCGGGTTCGAGTCCCGTTTCTCGCTCAAAAGAAAGCCTGGATGCATGATTTCATTCAGGCTTTTTAACTTTGCTGGTTCACACCCACACCCACACCCACACCCCACACCCACACCCACACCGACACCCACACCCTCCTCGCCCAGGTGGCGGAATTGGTAGACGCGCTGGACTTAAAATCCAGTAGCCAATTGCGGCTGTACCGGTTCGACTCCGGTCCCGGGCACAACCAGAAACCAGCAAAGGGCTGGTTTTGGTGCTTAAGTTGAGACGCAGTAAGGAAAAAGGAAAAAGGAAAAAGGAGAGAGTACAGGATGGCCTTGCATGATCATGCAATACAACTTCCCGGTAAGGGTCAAAAGATCCTGCGGTTTCCGCTGGTTCGGCTGATTATAGCGATCGTGTTCTTCGTTGCCTTTACCGGTTTCGGCCTGGCATTAGCCGGGTTGTTGACCGGACCCGCTGGGCCGGAAGGTCATCCGGTTTGGCATGACCTGGCCGGGATGCTGTTCGGCTGCACATCCGCCTTCCTGGGCTACTGGCTTTACTGCGGACTGGTTGAGGGAAGGCCGGTGCATGAACTGAATCCGGGAAAACTGGTCAGCCAGACCGGGTACGGCTTGTTGCTGGGTTTCGGTTTCATCACTCTCATCATGCTGGTCCTGTGGTTAACGGGGAGTTATAGAATAGAGGGTTTCAACCCGGTCTCTGTGCTGGTTCCCGTGGCCATCATGTCCGTTTCATCGGGGATCCTGGAAGAGATCCTCAGCCGTGGCATCCTCTTCCGGATTGTCGAGGAGGCTGCCGGAACCTGGTACTCCATTGCCCTGTCGGCCCTGATCTTCGGATTCATGCATATCTGGAATCCAAACGTGACGGCTTACAGTTGCCTTTCCATCGCGCTCACCGCGGGAGTGATCCTGGGCATGCTCTATGTTATCACCCGGCAGCTCTGGATCCCGATCGGGATGCATATCGGCTGGAACTTCACCCTGGGAGGGATCTACGGGGCACCTGTATCGGGAGGCGAATCCAATGGCTTGCTGAACGTTTCTTTCCCGGGTCCCGACTGGCTCACCGGAGGCGCTTTCGGTCCGGAAGCCTCCCTGGTCACCCTGATCGTTTTTCTGCTCTTCGGTGCATTCCTGATCAGGAAAAGCATCAGGAACAAGAGTTATACCATACCTCTTTGGAGAAAATCAGATCCTCACCTTCCCTAACCATACCTCACCATCCCTCACTCTTTGACCCTGACGATCATCATCCCATCAAATACCGGCAATAACAGGTTCTCCACCCTTGGATCGGCTTGGACATGATCGTTGAAGCGCATGATCCCCCGCGTGAAATGATCGTTTTCCGGAACCTTATCCTCAAGCACTTTGCCGCTCCAGAGAGCATTGTCGGCAACGATGAATCCTCCGGGCCGGATTTTCGGCAGGACGGCTTCATAATATTCCAGGTACTGGTCCTTTTCGCCGTCAATAAACACCAGGTCAAACACCAGGTCCATTTCAGGGATGATCTTCAGGGCATCACCGATATGCAGGTGTACGCGGTTTGTCAATCCTGATATTTGGATCCATTTCCGGATGAACGATTCCAACTCGTCATTGATCTCGATGGTGTGCAATTCTCCCCCCTCCGGCAGCGTGGCCGCCATAACCAGCGCGCCATAACCCGTGAAGGTCCCGATCTCCATCACTTTCTTAGGCCTAACCATGCGGCAGATCATGGCCAGCCACTGGCCGATCAGGTGATCGGAGGAGCGGCGGGGATGGTGCATTTTCACGTGGGTTTCCCTGAAAAGCTTCTGCAGGAGTTCCGGTTCCGGGGAGGTGTGTTCCGTCAGGTACCTTTCAAGGTCCGGATGGTTGATCCTGTCATGTTTAAAATGAGCGCTCATCGGAATATCAGCATGGAAAGTTGTCCGGGATTCAATATCTCATTGGCGGTTTCCTGGATCTTTTCTGCCGTGATGGATTCGATTTTCCGGCTGATCGTTTCCAGGGAATCGAACCGGTCGAACAAGAGGATGGATTTGGTCAGGGTGAACAGGAGGTTTTCCTTGTTGTCGGCCGACATGGCAATCTGACCGATGATCTGGCTTTTAGCCCGGTGAAGCTGCAGAACGCCCAGTTTCTGGGTGCGGAGCTTTTCCAGTTCCTTGTGGACCAGTGCAATGCTTTTATCGAGCTTCTCCGGGTCGGTGCCGAAATAAATCGTCAGTACGCCGGTATCCGCGTAGGGTGTAAAAGTGGATTCCACGTTGTATGCATACCCGTGCTTTTCCCGGAGCGATAGGTTCAGCCTGCTGTTCAGGCCCTGGCCTCCGAGGAGGTTATTCAGGAGGATCAGGTTCATCCGGCGGTCGTCCATCGCATTGTAGGCAATGTTGCCGATGATGCAGTGAGCCTGGTAGGTGTCCAGATGACGGATCTGGCTGGTGGGCTGGTAGCCATGGACGGGGATCCTGCTGAAGCGCCTCGGATGAGCACCGGTTCCACCGAAATGCTTTTCCGCGAGCCGGATCAGCCGTGCATGCGGGATTTTCCCAACCGAACCGAAAACCATCTGGTCGGTATCGTAGGTGCGACCCATAAAATGCCGGATGGCCGTCCGGGTCAACCGGTTGAGACTATCGGGGGTGCCCAGGATATTGTGGGCTATCGGGTGGTTCCCGTAGATCTGTTCTTCGAAATCATCGAAGATCAGGTCGGAAGGGTTGTCCTTGAAGCTGTTGATCTCATCCAGGATCACTTCCCGTTCCTTGTCCATTTCGGCTTCCGGGAAGGTGGAATTGAAAACGATGTCGGACAGCAGCTCCATGGCCCGGTCGTAATGCTGGCAAAGGAAGGCGGCGTGGAAAGCAGTCTCCTCCTTGGTGGTGTAGGCATTGATCTCTCCGCCCACGTCATCGATACGGCTCAGGATATGGTATGCTTTCCGTTTTTTCGTTCCTTTAAAGATGACATGTTCGATGAAATGGGCGATCCCCTGCTCATTCTCCAGCTCGTCTCTTGACCCGGTGTTCACCAGCAGGCCGCAATAAGCCACCTCACTATCGGCAGGCATGTGGACCACCCGGATGCCATTCTTCAGGGTTTGAATAAAATACTCCATTTGAGCCGGTTAACGGGAGGCAAAGATAAGAAAAGGGGCGACAGGGGTCAGTTTTTCAAGCCCGATATTGAAGCTGAATTTTTTTTCTTATTTTTGTTGCCCGAAAAGGAGGGTACCATAGCTCAGTAGGTAGAGCAACGGACTGAAAATCCGTGTGTCCTTGGTTCGATTCCGAGTGGTACCACGA
>CAZJNQ010000015.1:0-49107 GCA_964547475.1 uncultured Porphyromonadaceae bacterium | reverse complement strand
TATATCTGCTGATTTCCTGCTTGATGTCCGTTACCGCATGCAATCAGAAGAAAGACTCTCCCGTTTCCGGACCTCGCAGGGCGGGAGCCGTATCGGTTGAAGCCATCGTGATCAAGACGGACAGTTTGTCGAACATCATCAACACGACCGGTACGCTTTTGGCCAATGAGAAAGTGGATCTTCGAAACGAAGTGACCGGTAGGGTGACCGACATCTTTTTCTCAGAAGGTTCGACCGTGAACAAAGGGATGGTTTTATTGAAGATAGACGATCGTGATCTTCAGGCGCAACTAAGCAAAATTTCCGTACAGGAAAAAAAGGCACGGGACGATGAATTTAGAAAAGGCAAGCTTTGGGAAATCAAAGCCATAAGCCAGGAAGAGTATGACATTGCCTTGAACGAACTCAAGTCGGTTGAGGCTGAGAGAAAGATCCTGGAAGCCCAGATTGCCAAAACGGTCATTGTCGCTCCCCTCACCGGAAAGATCGGGTTGAGGCATGTCAGCCCCGGATCTTATATTCCTTCCAACTCCCTGGTTGCCACGCTTCAGTCAATCGATCCCATCAAGATTGAATTCTCAGTACCCGAAAAATACAATACGCTGATTCATGAGGGGATGTCGCTCTCGTTCACAGTGGATTACAGTCCTGACACCTTTACCGGAAAAGTGTATGCATCTGAATCCGGGATTGATACGGGAACCCGTACCATCATGGTTCGGGCCACCTGTCCCAATCCTCGAGGCGTCCTGGTACCGGGTGCATTTGCCCGCATCAACCTGGTCCTGGAAGAGGTCCCGGATGCCATTCTGGTCCCTTCCGAGTCCATTGTCGGCGACATCAACGGCAGCAACGTATTCCTGATTGTCCAGGGGAAGGCGAAGTCAGTCCGGATTCAGACCGGTATCCGCACCGAGAAAGATGTTCAGATCATCAAGGGCCTTCAGCCCGGCGACAGCCTGATCGTAACAGGGTTACTGCAGATTTCCGATGGGACACCTGTGACCGCAAAAGGCAGTCGGACGGCTGTGCCTCCAACAACCATTCAATAATCCCGGCCGACATGAATCTATCCGGAACCTTTATTAAACGACCGGTACTGGCATTCGTAGTATCCATCCTCATTCTGCTGTTTGGTGTGATCGGATTCACCTTTCTGGGTGTCAGGGAATACCCCAATGTGGATCCGCCGACGGTCAGCGTGAGCACCTCCTATCCCGGCGCCAATGCCGAGCTCATTGAGACCCAGATTACGGAGCCCCTTGAGGAGAGCATCAACGGGATTGCCGGTATCCGGACCCTGACCTCCTCTTCGCGCGACGGCTCGAGCAGGATATCCGTGGAGTTTCAGATAGGAACGGACATGGAGGCTGCAGCCAACGACGTACGCGACCGGGTTTCCCGTGCCATGCGTTCCCTCCCTCCCGACGTGGACCCACCCCTTGTCGTTAAATCGGATGCCGACGCCAGCCCCATTTTCTCCATAACCTTACAGAGTGACAGGCGGAACCTTCTCGAACTATCCGAGATTGCCAACAACCTTTTCAAGGAGAGGCTTCAGACCACCCCCGGAGTGAGTGAAATAGGTATCTGGGGAGAAAAAAGGTACTCCATCAAGCTTTATATCGATCCGTTAAAACTAGCCGGTTATGGTCTGACGCCATCGGACATCCGCTCTGCAGTCACGGGTGAGAACATTGAGCTTCCCTCTGGACGTGTCGAAGGATACGGCAGCGAGTTATCGGTCAGGACCATGGGCAGGATGACTACCGAGGAGCAGTTCAATGAGTTGATCATCCGGGAGTCCAACGGCGTTCTGATCAAGCTCAAGGATGTGGGCAGGGCTATGCTTCTTCCCTCGAACGAAAAGACCATCATGAGAGGAAACGGCAAAATTCCGATGGTCGGCCTGGCCGTGACACCGCAACCGGGTTCCAATCACATTGCCATTGTGGATGAAATCAAGGTCAGGCTGGAGCAGATCAAAAGAGAGATGCCTGGAGATTTAACGATCGGCGTTTCCATGGATACGACCCTGTCGATCCGGAAAGCCATCAAAGAAGTTGAGGAGACCATCCTGATCTCCTTTTCCCTGGTTGTGCTCATTATCTTCCTGTTTCTCAGGCAATGGAGAACCACCATCATCCCGGTGGTCGCCATTCCGATCTCCCTGATCGGGTCATTCTTCATCATGTACCTGGCCGGTTTTACCATAAATATCCTGACCCTTTTAAGCATCGTGCTGGCAACAGGCCTGGTAGTGGATGATGCCATTGTCGTCCTTGAGAATATCTATACCAAGATCGAAAAGGGAATGTCGCCCATGGAGGCAGGCTTTAAAGGCTCAAAAGAAATCTTCTTTGCCATTATATCCACAACCATCACCCTGGCTGCTGTTTTTCTTCCGATCATTTTCCTGCAGGGACTCACCGGTAAGCTGTTCCGGGAATTTGGCGTTGTCATGGCAGGAGCCGTCCTTATATCGGCTTTCGTATCGCTGACGCTGACTCCCATGCTGGCTTCCAACTGGCTGAAGAAGACCGGGCACCATAACCGGTTCTATTCCGCAACCGAGCCGTTTTTCGTTACGCTCAATGCTGTTTACGCCAAGTCGTTGAAAGGATTCCTTAAACGACGCTGGCTGGCTTTTGTGATCATGGCCGCATGCACGGCAATTGCGATTGTATTATTGCCATTGATTCCCGGAGAACTGGCCCCGTTGGAAGACAAGAGCCGGCTATCGATCCAGGCGACGGCTCCGGAAGGAGTCTCGTTTGAAAAGATGGACCAGTACCTGCAACAACTGGTGAATATCGTTGACACATTGCCCGAGAAATCATCCTATATGGGACTGACTTCACCGGGCTTCGGGTCTGCAGGCTCGAACTCCGGTTTCGTCAGGATCACCCTGGTTCCCCCGGGAGAGAGGGAACGGTCGCAGCAGGAGATCGCTGATTTTTTGACCGGCATGATCCGGCCAATGACGTTTGCCCGGACCTTCGTAACCCAGGAGCAAACCATCGGGGGAGCCCGGAATACGGGTTTGCCCGTGCAGTTTGTCATCCAGGCCCCCACCCTCGACAAGCTCCGGGAGGCCATCCCTGGTTTCATGGAGAGAGCTCAGGCGGATCCAACCTTCCAGGTGGTCGATCTGAACCTGAAATTCAACAAGCCTGAGATGACCCTGACCATTGATCGCGACAGGGCCAGGACTCTCGGAGTTACGTTGCGGGATGTGGCTGAAACCCTGCAACTCTTTTTCAGTGGCCAACGCATGGGTTACTTCATCATGAACGGAAAACAGTATGAAATCATCTGTCAGGCTGAACGACAATACCGGGATCAGCCCATTGACCTGAGCACGGTGTATATCAGGAGCCGCTCAGGTGAAATGATCCAATTGGACAACATAGTCAAGATCGATTACCGGGTTAACCTGCCACAATTGTATCGTTACAACCGCTATATCTCGGCCACCGTTTCAGCCAGTCCGGCCCGGGGTTACACCCTTGGGCAAGGCATCACGGCCATGCAGAAGATCGCCGATGAAACTCTCGATGAATCTTTTACCACCACCCTTTCCGGGGTTTCAAGAGATTACAGTGAAAGCTCCAACACCCTGATGTTCGCCTTCATGCTGGCCCTGGTCCTGATCTACCTGATCCTTGCCGCTCAGTTTGAAAGTTTCAGGGACCCGCTGGTGATCATGTTCACGGTTCCGCTGGCCATCGCCGGGGCTTTGCTGTCACTGATCCTCTTCTCCCAGACGATGAATATTTTCAGCGAGATAGGAATGATCATGCTGATCGGGATCGTAACCAAGAACGGCATCCTGATTGTCGAATTCGCCAATCAGAAAAAATATGCCGGGATGGATAAGAGGGTTGCAGCATTGGAAGCGGCTGCCCAGCGGTTCAGGCCGATCCTGATGACCAGTCTGGCTACCGTCCTGGGAGCCTTGCCGATCGCTCTTGCCCTCGGCGCCGGTGCCAAGAGCCGTGTTTCAATGGGGATAGTCATCATCTGCGGCCTGCTGTTTGCCCTGATATTGACCTTGTACGTGATCCCGGCATTGTACACCTATATTTCAGGATCCAAAAAGAAATTTGAAAATCAGGAATAATGAAAAGATATTTCCTCTGGTGCCTGATGTCAACCCTGCTGGTCAGCCCGGCCCTTCAGTCACAGGACACGCTCAGCTTGTCGCACGCACTGATGATTGCCATGGAAAACAATTTCGATATTTCCCTGGCTGCCAACGACTCCCGGATTGCTCGACTGAACAATACGGTCGGGAATGCCGGACTGTTGCCCCAGTTGGGTGTGACCGGCGCACGCGGCATGTCGGTCAATAATACCTATCAGAAATATTATGATGGCCGTGAAAGGTCAAGCGATGCGGCCCGAAATGACAACATCAGCGCAGGTGTGGCTCTGTCCTGGACCCTGTTCGACGGATTTGACATGTTCATTCAGAAAAAGAAGCTCTCCGAGCTCGAGGGACTTAGTGAAATCCAGATGCAGGCAACCGTTGAAAACACGGCATCTGAGGTGATTTCAGCCTATTATACGGTCATTACCCAGCAAAAAATGGTTGAGGTTTACCGCGAAGCCATGGCGATCACTTCGGAGAGAAAGCGCATTGCAAAAGCAGGTGTCGGATTCGGTACCAGCTCCGAGCTGTCCCTGCTTCAGGCAAGTGTGGATTACAATGCCGACAGTTCTGCTTACATCCAGCAGGTTAAATTGCTCCAAAACGCCAAGGTGGAACTAAACCGGATCCTGTGCAGGGATCTGTATACCCCTTTTGAAGTTTATCCTGAAATCCCTATCCGTGACGACCTGAACTTTGATCAGCTATGGGAGAGGGTTTCCGTCCAGAACCCGGAAATACGCATCAGCCGGACCAATCTGAGCATAGCCATGCTCGACCGCAAAAGTGCCAACTCCAGCCTTTATCCACAATTGAATTTTACATCCGGGTATAATTTCAGCAAATCGCAATCCGAGGTCGGAATTATGCAGATGAACCAAAACCGCGGATACAATCTGGGAGTGAATGCCTCCTATACCATTTTCGATGGATTCACTCAAAAACATAACCGGAACAAAGCCCAGATCAATCTGGAGTCAGCAAGGATCGCGGCAGAACAAACGGAACTTGACATCAAAGCCTACCTGCAACGCCTCTTTAATGATTATCAAACCAATCTGCAGTTATCCGCTTTTGAGAAGGAGAATGTGGCACTGGCACAGCGAAACCTCGCCATCGCCAGTGAGAAATACAGGATCGGCAGCGCAAACGACATTGAACTCCGGGAAACCCAGAAAAAGCTGATGGACGCCGAGAATCGTTACCTGACTGCCCTTTTCCGGTGCAAAACGGGTGAAACGGAACTATTGAGAATGAGTGGGGGCTTAAAGCAGTAGAGTTGTCAACAAAAAAAGAGTTGTCAACTTTTTAAAAGTTGACAACTCTACTAGGTTGGCGGTCGCGACGGGGCTCGAACCCGCGACCTCCGGCGTGACAGGCCGGCATTCTAACCAAACTGAACTACACGACCAACGCAAACAGTGGGCACAAATGTAGGCGATTTTTCCTGAATTGCAAAAAAACCTACCTCCTTTCTCATTCCTCCTTTCTCCTTCCTACTTTTCCTTCCTCCACTCCTCAGTCTCTTTGCTTTCGCGGAGCATATCATGCAGATTATCGATATCCGGCGACTCCCTGACGGCTTTCCAGTTGAATTGCTCATCATACGGATCCAATGCCTTCTGAGGGTCAAACACCCTCGGATCCACCGGGATAGCTGCATATGGAGCAAAGTCAGGCTGATCCGTGAACAGATCGCTTAGATCAGTGGCCCCGGCATCATACTGGTTCAGGTATGGAATCCTCAAAATATTCCAGAAGGTTTTGAATATACTTCCGAAACTGTAATGGATATGCGACACAAAGTTCTTTTTGGCATACGGTGACAGGACCATCAGCACGCTCCTGTGGGCATCCACGTGGTCCACTCCCCCCTGCGCATCATCTTCGGTAATGACGATGGCCATATTCTTCCACAGGGGTGTGTGGCTCAGGAATTCGACCAGCCGACCGACCGCGAGATCATTGTCGCACATATAGCTTTCCCTGAATGGATAACCGGCTTCAGGCCGTTCACCCGCCCCATGATCCTGGGGAAGGATAATGGTCACCACGGGCGGGAATTCATCTTCCTTCCCGGCCCATTTCCGGTTATATTCCTCGATGAACATATCGACCCGGAACTGATCGGGGATGGCGGTATTGTACGTTGGATATCTCCTTGAGGAATTTGCAAACAGCGGAGCCGGCAAAGGGAAATTGGCCAGATGCCTGATCCCGGTATATTTGTATTCAGGCTGATAGGCTCCGGGTTCAAACATCAGGCTGAACCCGAAATTAAAGAATGGTATTTTGTTCCGTTCGAGGTGATCCCACATCGAACCGCCTTCATTATAGTCCTCCGGATAAATGGCTCCGGCCGAGCCGTTAAAGCCCAGCATGCCGGGCGCCTTCGATCGGGCCACATAGTTGCGGTTGCCTCCGTAACTGGCCGGCACCGAGGATTCGACCCATTCATTGGGATAGGTGTTCACCAGCCATCGATGACCGTCGGCCGACACATCCGAATCCACGTAAAAATTATCCGATATGGCAAACCGTTCAGCAAGAGCCAGGTGGTTGATCATGATATCTGCCTTTTCGACAACCCTGTCTTTAGCCCTGTTGGAAAAGGTCTGGCCAGCCCCGTACCTGGCCAGAGAGGGTTCGCCCCGGCTTTCCCTGACTTGTCCGAAAACCTCATCATAAGTCCGGTTCTCCTTCGAGACAAACACGATATGTCTGATCGGTGAATCGGAGTATCCGGGGTACAGAGGAACCGGATTCCTTTCACGGGATCTGAAATCACGCTTACCGGAACGGGCCACATCATAATTCATCCGGATCACTTCCCGGGTCATCCTTCGCAGTTCACCCGGGGATGGAATATCCAGTACAGTGACTGATCCTTTCATGAGGTTCCCGATATAACTTCCTTCCGGCCCTATTGTAAAATCAGGACCGCCATTGGGCCCGCTACCGAATCCCTTGGCATTGGTTACGATCAATTTCCTGCCATCTGCCGTAACCTTGAGTTTGGCCGGGAACCAACCGACGGGTATGTGTCCCAGAACTTTTCTTGTTGCTGTTTCTATAACGGCTACAGCATTGATTCCCGCCTCGGCGACGTATAACCGCTTAAAATCAGGCGATACGGCCACTCCGAACGGGATAATGCCGCGGAAACTCCTCATCCGCCGCTCCGGGATAAGGGAAATGGTTTCAATTACGGTATCCCTGGCGATCTCTATGACTGAGATGTTATCGTTGTTGCCGTTGCTGACAAAGACATAATCCGGGGTTGCAACCACGGAATTCGGGCTGGAACCCCCGACAGCCGGAAAATCCTCGAGCATCTGCTCCACCAGGGTTCCTGTTTTAATCCTGGCTGCAACGTAAGGATTGTCAGGGTTGCTGATGTCAATGCTCCAGACCGAAAAAGACTCCGGGACATTTGGTTTGCCCAGGCCCGGTATATCCAGGGTGTCTGTTTGGATCCCCTCCTCGGCCTCTTTCGAACCGAAAGCGAAGGCAGGATAAGCCAATGAGGTTCGTTCAAGGCTGTCGGGATGGGTGCTGGCAAACCGCGAATATTCAAACATTCCTACGTTGGCCACATAGACTTTCTTTTCATCCGGTGACAGGCAAATCCCAAACGGGTATCGGCCGGTACTGACCCGATGAAGGACTTCGCCTTTAAAAGGATCTATGATCAGCATGATGAAATTGATCTGATCAACAGCATATAAGCGGTCCCCGGTCCGGTTCAGAACCAGGTCACCAATATATCCCTGGGTAAAATCACGCCCATCCGAAACGGCTGAACAGGAGATAGTACCCAGTTTCTGGCCGGTTTCCAGACTGAACCGATAGATGGCGTTTTCCTGCCCTCCCGCAACATAAACCGTTTTGCTGTCAGGAGTAATTGCGAGTCCCATGAATACGCTGGCAAGCACCCCTTTGTCGGTCGAAGCTCCGGGGGGAACCTGGAGAATATCAGGATAAGGCGTTTGGATGTTTTTCAGAATGGTTATTGAAAGCGGGCTGGTTCCTGAATTGGCGGTTACGGCAACCTTTCCGTCAGGGCTCACGCTGAGTCCGTAAGGATGGGGAGCGGTTCTGAACGTATATCCGGCCGGCCTGATCATCCTGCCGTTTGGTATGATTGTAGTACCCGTGGTATCAACACAGGTATAACGGTCGCCTGCAGGTGCCCGGGCAATCCACACCACCTGGCGATCCCTGCACGAGACCAGGGTCAGGAACAGCAACAAGGGCAAAAAAGATCGCTTCATCTGTCAATTTTTTGTAACAATCCGTGAAAAGTCAAGTCCGAAGTTAATATTCTAACTTTGTCAATCGAAATTCAATAATGGATTAAACCATGTCGCAGGCCTTTTTCTATGAACGTCAAGCCATTCCCTATGTCTGGCGGCTGAGCATTACCGCCGGGATGATTCTGATGGTTGGCTTTATTTTTCTGATGGTATACCTGACTGAGTGGGATACAATGCCGCAGGATGAAAAATGGTCCCTGCTGAGCCTGTTGTCCATGCCGGTTGTAATGTTCTTCGTTTTCATGATCAAGCTCGATCTTCGCATCGATGAGACTGCCATCGAATATAAATTGCTGCCTTTTCAAAGGAAATATAAGAAAATCCTTTTCGCCGACACATCTGAAATCAAGTTCGCGAGGGCAAAAACACTGAGATCCCTTAAAGGGCTTGGACATCATCAAAGCATTAACCGGTCGGAGTATAATTTCGGCGGGAAATACGTCCTGGAAGTCAGGTCACGGAAAGGGAAAGTACTGGCATTCAGTACTTCCAAACCCAGGGAGCTGGAGCATTTCCTCCGTAACCTGCCGGAGGAAGTTCCTGTCCTCATTACAGACGATCGAACGTCAGCGTAACTTATAGGTTCCAGCCCGGACGGTAAACGCGACTGATAAACTGGTTGGCCGTCTCGTCGTTCGTAACCCGCATGTTGTCCCCGTCCCAGAGCAAACGCTTGCCCGGCACCCGGATGGCCAGGTTCCCCATCAGGACCATCTCCGTCAGAGGGCCGGAATAATCGAAGTTTGAACAGGGCAGGACATTGTTTTTTATGCCCTGGATCCAGTTCCCTTCATGAGTGCCCGCGATCCTTGGCAGTGTTTTCGGCAAGTCCTTATACTCAAGGTATCTTTCTTCCGGGTACATTTGAACATCGCCCCCGTATGTTGAACAGACAATGATACCCTTGTCACCGATAAACAGGGAGCCTCCGCCTTCATCAATCTTGGTCGGATCGACCTCTGCAGGCCATACGGGCATGAGTCCGCCGTCATACCAGGTCAATTTTACCGGAGGCATGTTCTCCCGGGCCGGAAACTGATAGGTGATCAATGACGCACCCGGATAAGTTTCCTGGTTGTCAACACGCTTCCACATGTCCCTGACCTCATAGGAATGGGAGCCCTGGACCCAGATCGGGTATTTGAGTTTCAACGCATGGAACACCGGATCCAGTACATGGCAACCCATGTCACCCAGTGCACCGCAGCCAAAATCATACCATGCTCTCCAGTTAAAGGGCAGATAATCCGGATGATAGGGACGTTCAGGTGCCGGTCCCAACCAGAGATCCCAGGCCAGGGTGTCCGGCACGGGAGGAGTGCCTGCCGGTCTGCCGATACCCTGCGGCCAAACCGGGCGGTTGGTCCAGCTATGAACCTCCCGTATGTCCCCGATTGCGCCCGCCCAGATCCATTCAGCCAGCCTGCGGGTACCCTCTCCCGACCTGCCCTGGTTCCCCATCTGGCTCATCACTTTATATTCACGCACCGCTTCGGTCAGTTTCCTGGCTTCAAGAACCGAATGCGTCAGGGGTTTCTGAACATAAACATGCTTGCCAAGCCTGATGGCAGCCATGGCAGCGACCGCATGAGTATGATCCGGGGTTGCGACAATTACCGCGTCAATGCTTTTTTCTTTCTCGAGCATGATACGGAAATCCTTGTACTGAGGGGCTTTAGGGTATTTTTTAAAAGTATCGGCAGCCTGGATGAAATCAACATCACAAAGCGCAATGATATTCTCCTCGGCACATCGGCTGATGTTACCGGCTCCCATTCCCCCCGAACCGACAGCGGCAATATTCAATTTGTCACTGGGTGCTGTATATCCCTTGCCCCCTAAAACATGGCGGGGAACAACTACCATACCTGCACCGGCAATGGCGCTGTGGGTCAGAAAGGAACGGCGATTGATCGATTTTTTCATGGAAGGTGTGTTTAGTTTACACTGATTAACTAAGGTAAATTTACTGATCTTTGCATAAAACCGCTAACGATGCGAAAAACCTTTTTGATAGTATCCGGGTTGATCATAATCTTGACTTCTCAATCTGAAGCTCAGCAGGTTGAATTAAGCCCGGATGCCACGATCAGTTTGCTCACCTGCGGCCCGGGCGCTGAAATGTACAGTTATTTCGGCCATTCGGCGCTTCGCGTGACCGATCGTGCCAACCGGATCAACCGGGTGTACAATTACGGGACTTTTGATTTCAATATACCCGATTTCTACTGGCAGTTTGTCAAAGGCAAGATGTACTATTTGTTATCGGTAACCAGGTTTGAAGGATTCTTGAACGAGTACATCAGCGAAAACCGGTACGTCAGGGAGCTTCCGCTGATGATAACGCCCGAAGAGAAACAGGTGCTTTATGAATTGCTTGAGATCAACTACCTTCCGGAAAACCGCCATTATTGGTATGATTTTATCAAGGATAATTGTACCACGAGGATCCGTGATATTGTACAGAAAGCAACCGACTCTGTTTACCGTTGGCCTGAGATAGCCGGAGACAGGCTGACTTTCAGGCAATTGATCCTTCCCTACCTCAAGGCTCATCCCTGGGCAAGGACCGGCATTTTGCTGCTTCTGACATCCGGTGCCGATCAGGAAGCCTCCGCCGGGGAATACCTGTTCCTTCCTGAACGGATGCACCAGGGTTTTGCCGGGGCGGAAACGTCATCTGGCAGAAACCTGGCCGGAGCGGAACGACAGATTTTCACTCCGGTTAATAATGGCAAGGCTCTGCCGTTCCTGTTTCATCCCTACCTGGTGATAGGAATCCTGGCGGCTGTCTCACTGTTTCTTGGATTACGAAAATTTCGCCACGACTGGTTTGTCCGCCTCTGGTTCAGCCTTCTTTTCCTGATCACCGGGGTACTGGGGAGCTTGTTCGCATTTATGTGGTTCTGTTCCGCACATTGGGTTTGCTATGCGAACCTCAACCTGGCCTGGGCTTTCCCCCTTCACATCATCCTGGCTGCAATGATCTGGTTTCCGAAAACAGCGCCAGTGGTTCGTTGGTATTCGTCTGTGATGTCGGTTGTTGTCCTTCTTTTCCTGGTCACTTTCGTATTCTGGAAACAAACGGTACCGCTGGAGGGTTTACTCCTGGCCATTGCCACCCTGTCCGGTCTCTTTCGGTTCAGTGGCCTTTATCAGTTTTTGAATCCCAAACCACAGGATCAGGCTAATTAACAACGGTTCCATATCCCACCTTTTCATGGCTGCGAACCAGGTCTGAAACATCACTGATGATATCTGCAATCTCCTCGGTTATGAGGTAGAGGGCTTCCGAATTGTCCCGGTTGATCATCATATCCCGGAAAGCACCATTGTTGGCAGCACGGAAATTCAGCCGCACTTCCGGTGTTTTCCAGGCAAGCCATCCCGGCGAATCAAAGTTCCATCCGTGCTGGGAAGATTCCATCCTTTTCAGCAGAGCCTGGTAGGTTTGATAGGACTGGTCGCCCATGCAACCATTCTCGGGTTGCTCAACCCGGATTCCGATGATCAGCTCCTTCTGGTTTTCAATCAGCATGTTGACCTGCAAGCCGCTGATTTCTCCGAGGGGTATCCGGATCCCATAAAAACCGGGAAGATGTACGTCTTGATGAAAATTACTCATCAGATCCTCCACCTGCCTTGAACTGCATGGATAGCCCAGGTACTCCCAATCGGTCATCCTGCCGTGCTCAACGGCTACCCTTTTTATCGCCTGCCAAAATCTTCTTTCAGCAGTTGTACGTTCTTGTTTCATGGCCGTTATGTTTTATGATTCAAAGAAACCTGACGGGAACGTAACCTATTTACATTATCGGATTTTTTATATTTAGATGCATTTTTCAACGAGAAATGGAGAAATGGCCTTAAATAAATACGCGGCAATACGCTATCGCATAATCGACCAATGCATACGCAGCCGTTCCAAACCCTTCCCGTCAAAAGAATCCCTCAGGCAAGCCTGCGAAGAAGCCCTGTACGGCACCACTTCCGGCAACAATATTTCGCCGTCGACTATCGACAAGGATTTATGGGCCATGAAGAATGAGTCAGCCCTGGGTTGCGCCCCGATCGTGTTCGACCGGCAACAAGGCGGGTATTATTATTCCGATCCCGGTTTCAGCATCAACCTTCCCCTCACCCGGGATGATGTGGAATTGATCCGGCTCGCGCTGCAAACATTGACCCATTTCAGGAACAGCCAGATATTTCATGACTTGGAACAGGCGGTGAACAAGATCCAGGACAGGATCGCGCTGGCTGATCGTCTCAAGGTCCCAGGCCTCAATCAAATGATCCAGTTTGAAACGGCCACGTTAAGTTCGGGCCAGGAACACCTGCCGGAACTGCTCGATTCGATCCGTGAGGGCCGGGAAATCGAGTTTGATTATACACCCTATACGGATGGCATGTCCCGTCATTATGTCTATCAGCCTTACCTCCTGAAAGAAAACAAGAATCTATGGTACCTGGTCGGAAAGGACATGTTCCGACAAAAAATAAGGACCCTGGGATTGGACAGGATAGCGGGAATCCGGCAAACAGGGAATCATTTCCTTCAGGATCCCGCATTCGATCCGAATCAGTATTTCCATTACAGTTACGGGATAGGCACCTATTCCGGAATACCCGAGACCATACGGCTCAAGGCTGATCCCGTTCAAGCCCGCTACATGATGGCCAGCCCCCTACATCCGACCCAAACGGCCAGGGAACTGGAAGACGGTTTCTTTGCATTCACCTTAACGGTTATCCCTTCAGATGAACTTCGCATGCAAATCCTGAGCTATGGTCCCAGGGTTGAAGTGATTGAACCCATGTGGCTCAGGGAGGAGATCAGGGACAGCTTGTCAAATTCCCTGAGCCTCTATAGGAAGTAATCATTCAACAATGACGAGTCTGGCTTTGGTGTCGGTCAGGCCTTCCGAATCTTTCACCTGCATCTTGACAATGTAAGTTCCCGCAACCGTAAAGGTCCTCCTGGCTACCTTTTCGGTCGTGTAATCCGTATCGTATATATCGTCATTTTCCCAGTCCCAGCGCACTTCCAGAATATCCACGGGATCTTCAAGATCGGTGCAGATTGAGGCATCGAAGGTAAACAGGGTAGTTGTGTCACCGGTGAGCGGATTGATGCTGAAATCAGCTTCCGGCGGCGTGTTCGGATTCCTGACTACAATGGTCGCAGAATAGGTGGAAGAAAGACCTTCGGTATCCATCACCTCCAACAAGGGTACATAGGTTGCTGCCACTGAAAACCTGTGCTGAGCTGTTTTTAGCGTGGAATAATCCGTATCAAAAACACCGTCCCTGTCCCAATCCCAACGAACGGTCAGCAGGTCAGCCGCATCTTCCGGATCGGAAGAACCCGAAGCATCAAACCTGAAAATGGTTTCTGTCGTTCCCGACTCCGGATCGACGGTATAGATTGCAGTCGGTTTAAGATTGACCGGGAGAACCGTTATCAACCGGGTCGTCTGACCTGTAAGCCCTTGCGTGTCGAGGACTTCGAGTTTGGCCACATAGGTGCCCGGTTCGGTAAAGAAAAAGACAGCAGCCTTGGTTGTCGAGAATGGGGTATCCCAAAAGTCGTCGCCGTTGAAATCCCATCTGACTTTCAGTTGTGTAACGTCATCCTGTGCATCGTAAGAGCTGGATGCATCGAACAGGTAATAATCACTGGTCCGGCCGCTTTCAGGAGTAACCGTAAAATGAGCTATGGGCGCCGAACTCGACAAGGCTACCTGGATTGTCCTGGTGGTGGTAGATGTCAGGCCTTCCGGATCCCTGACTTCAAGCACTGTCTGATAAGTACCTGGTTTTGAGAAAACATGCAGGATGGTCTTGGAAGTGGTATATTCGGTATCAAAATGACTGTCTGCGTCAAAGTCCCAGCGGACCTCAAGCAGGTCAACAGAGGATTCAAGATCGGTGCAACCTGTAGCATCAAATTCAAAGTCGGTATCTGTATAACCGGAAGCCGGATCAACCGTGAAAGTCGCCTTGGGTTTCTGGTTTGGCAAAGTGCCCATTGAAGAGGTATGATACAGGACGGTTGCCTGCTCCGACGGCACGTTTTCCTCTACGGTCAATGCAGAACCAGTCTTGTCGGCATAAACCGAATGGATTGCATCCACCGACACGGTCCATTCCGGAATGGCCACCTCACAAGTGACGGAAGCACTCAGCCGATTGCTCATCTTAATCGCCGTTTCACCAGAGTAGATGGGGCTGATCGTGCGGCACAGATAAAGCTCAGCTTTCGATTCGGCAAATCGGGTTATACTATGAGATAAAACGTTGATCGATTGATAATCTGTGGATTGTATGATATCCCAATCCGACCAGTGGTTTCCAACCATGACACTTTTCCCTGATTCCCTGGCAGAGAAATTCAACGTAAGCGTTGTGTCAGACAATGCCTTGATATCAAAACCAAGATAGGTCCTGGTTATATAATAAACCGGGAGACTGCCCGACCAATATGGGCCATAAGTCAGTTCCTCGATCATCACGCTGTCCCGGGTATTCATGTTTCCCCTGGTCTCGATCCGGACGTCGAGAGCCAGGTAAGTATCCCAGTCCGAGGACAGGCAATAACGTTTAAGCCATGGATCGGAACCGGATCCGGCTAACTGATGCTTACAGTCCACGGAGGAGAAAAGTTTACCTTCCTTCACCAGTACCTGAAGCGGGTTCCCTTCAACCAGATCGTTGAATAGCCAGGTATCCTTGAAAAATAAGGTGTCGTTGATCCATGATCCGGGAAGAAACCGCTCCCGGCCGGAATGCTGGCCCGTTCTGATCGAGTCCGACAGGAAGACCTCCTTCCAGACCGTTTCAAGCGCCGTTCGTGAAAGGTCGATGGTCAGCCGCGAACCATTCACTATATATTGAGTCACGCTCCCGTAAATCCCTCCTGACAGCGGATAGAAAAAGTGTTTGCCCTTTTGGATCTCGGGCAGGTCTCCGATAATGTCAAAGCGTACCTGGCCATTGGTGCGGAAGGGATTGGTCAGATCAGTGGTATCCAGGATCAAAACCGACGGGTTCATCCGGGTTTCGCCTGGCTCACTGGTCCCCGCCTCCGGAATGATCTCCTCACGCTGACAACCGGCCCAGGAAACCCAAAGCAGCAGGAGCAGCACCTGGCAAACCTTTTGATATGTGTACCGGCAATTCATTGTTGAGGTTTATTGTATATGCACCGTCAGGATCCTCCGTTGGTTTGCTGATAAGGACCCGGTGGTGCGAATCTCGTTAAGGGTGTTGTCAGCATCGCCTGACCTTATGTAGATATAATAAGATATTTCCTGAAGGTCCGTAAATAATACTTTGCCGTCAATTCCGGTTTTACGCCAGGCTTGAACCGGATTATCCAGCATAATCCATTCGTCATAGGATATGAACAAAGCCGCATAAGCAGATGAAACTGGCCGGCCGGCCAAGTCCAGGACGTGGATCTCCAGCTGCGGAAGGTTATCCGGCTTTTCACACGACGCAACTCCCATGAGGATCCAGATTGCTGCCAGAAGGACAAAAACTCTATTTCGGATGCCTTTCACCATTACCGGTTGTTTTTGATCAGATAAGAAAAACTGATAAATGCCGACAATTCCCGGCTGAGGGTTATTTTGTCATTCCCCCAAAGGGGATTGAACTGTCCTTTATATTTATTATCCTCATAATCAGCATGTAAATTATGGTCAAGGGATGTAATACCCTGATCGTATCCGATTCCCGCGGCAATTTCCAGCATGGGCGCGATAGCATAAGCCAGACCGGTACCGGCAGTCAACCCGCAGGAGAACCTGTTCAGGTTATCAATCCATCCGGCATCGCTGATGACATTGGTCAACCAACTTCCATTGTTGACACTTTGCGCCCTGGAGGATTGGGTTTCATAAATTCTCACCTCGGGCGAAAGACCTGCCTGCATCAGGAGCGTCCATTTGGAAGCCAGGGGATAGCGAAATGCCAGGGTTACCGGACAGCCTGCCTGCCACAGCCGGTTAGAAAAAACAATGTTCTTCAGGTTGGGATTGTATCCATCCAGGGCATCAAACCGGTCAAGCGTCACGTTGCCGGCAAGACTCCTGAAATGAGGTGATATGGAGATCCCCCACCGGGATGTGAAGAACCATGCAAAAGACAACCCTGCCTTATAACCCCAACAACCCTGGAAAGCCAACCTTTCATCTTTCCTGATGGAGGAATTGTCAAATGAGGTCAGGGAGGAGGATATGGCTGCTCCCAGTATCTCCTTTTGTTCCGGCAGGAGCTCAATTCCGGCGATGGCAAATCCGGAATTCCCTTCACTGCTGCGGTTGAAATAGATCAGGAAAACGATTCTGGATTGATGAGTGTGTGTCTGCCCCTGCAACCGGAACTTTTTAGTCTGCTCAACTCTGGCCTTGATCAGGAAACGTTCATTCCGCTCGGGTTGCGGTTGGCTTATTCTCGTTCCATCAACGGCCAGTTCCAACTCAACTCCTTCAGGATAGAAAACCATCAGGTTGGTGACATATTCCTGCACGCTGATCTTGCCTCTTAAATTGTCACTCTTGAAATCATCGATGACCTGGATCCGGGGATTGGAGAAAAGATGAATGAATTGCCGTTCGACCTCCGGACTGGTCAATGAATTAAGCTGATTATGCCGGAACTCATATTGCCGGAGCAGGGAGACGACCGAGTCCTTGATCAAACCCATGTTCCAGAATGGATCATCCTGCGTAAAGGCACTTACCCGAGGCAGTGCCAGGGTTAAAACAAGGAGCAGAATATAACTCCCGATCCTGGGTAATTTCATGGGCAGCCTGACTGGTAAAGATAAAAGGCATCAGGCAGCAAAAATACATCAATCCGAAATTAAACCAATCGGCTGAGATTGAATTCCTGGGTTTCTATTACGTTATTGTTCATCCCCAGGTCTGTTTTTCGTGTAAAAACCCTTAATTCGCCGGTCAGTGCGTTGACGAGACAACAGATTTGGTAGGGTTCCCCGAAATTCTGCTCATGGTAGGCAATAGCTTCAGGAAGATAACTGAAAATCTCGGTTTTCCCCTGGCCCCACCAACCCAGCAGGGTATATCCGGGCAGATCGCGCGGTGATGGTTCATTGGTCAATTCGATGAAGCGGTCCACAAACAGGTTGAAATAGCCTGATTTGGCCTCCGCATCACTCCCTTGTTTGAAAGCGCCGTAAAGATAACCGACGGGTTGAAAAGATTCGGTCGGAATGGCAACCAGACCCGATGCCTGGCTGATTTCGTTTAAGATCGTTTTTAAAAAACTGACTGATCTTATGATGGAATCGGTCCATCCCTGGTCAAGTTCCAGCTTCGCGTACTCTGCATCCTTTCTTTGGATCCCGTTGTCACCGGAGGGCCCGGCAACAGGTGGCTGAATGGCAAACCGGTACATTTCTTCCCATTTGATGAAGGAGGCCGGATCGGGATACGGTTCAAAGTATCCTGATTTTCTGTGCATAAAAACAGCACTTTGCAAATCTTCAGATCCGGGATTGATCAGTACACCGAACTGCCATTTTTCTTTGAACAGGATCCTGTGGACCTTCGCCAGGCTTTCATTCATCTCGAGGGTGTTATCATGACTTGCCGTGAACCATCCTATCAGCGTCAGTTTTTTGTTTTGCCTGATGATCTCATTCATCTCCTCCATCAGGTCGTCCCTGACCTCCAGGCTGTTGGGCATGACGGCGCGCAGGATGCTGGAGGGGCAGGCTTTTTCAATGATCATTTCATGCTTCAGTTTTCCGGAACCGGGAAGTTTATACTGGCTGCCCAGAAAATAACCTCCGAAATCGCCGGCTTTCTTTTCCAGAAAAGCCCCGTGAATCAACTGGTAAACCGCTTTAATTCCGGCTGCGCTGAAATGCATTTTCCCGATGACGGACTCGGGAAGAATCTCGATGAAATCGATCGAATAGAAAGCTTCAGGCACACCGTCGGTAAAAATACCGGATGAGGCTCCTTTAGGCACCTGGCCGTTTGTTGAAGCCTGGTCCCAATGCAAGGCATCAGCAGCCCGCATTTCTTTGTTCCTGGCTGCATTGCGAAAGATCAGAATGATAATGAGAACGGTCACAAGGATCAAACCGGCTCTGACCAGCCAATTGGACTGTAACCTTGTGACCGTGCTTTTTGACTCATTCAACCGGGCAATGATGGGACTGATACTGTCATTGGTTTGCTTGAATGTTCGCTCGAAACCATTGAATTCGGAATGCAATTGCTCTATCCCCGGAATAAGTTCCAGACCTGAGACATCTCTCCTGTAGGCGATCCAAAGGGACTGATGCGAGCTGATGACCCGTTCGCCGATGGTTTGAAGATCCTGCTGTTCCCGCACCAGCGAATCCGCTTCCGCGGCATGGGTTTTAACGGCTTTACGGCTGGATGCTACTGAATTCAACCGTTGAAAAACAGCGTGAAGCTTACGGTTAACATCGCTCAGGGTGTCGTTGAGACCCGTTAATTCAGGCTTGTATCTTGTCAGGATTCCTTGTTGCAAGCTATCCCTCTGTCTTTCCTGCAAAATGGATCCTTCCGGTGAAGACCAGGTTGAAAGCCTGATCCTGAATTGGTTATAGACATTTCGAATGGTTGATGCTCCGTTCAGGATCCCAGCGATCCTGTTCCGGTATAGAATAAGGGTGTCAGGCGCCAGCGCCAGCTGATCAAGATTCGATCTGTATTGTTCGAGATCTGTCATGTAGCCATCCAGGTCAGACATGAACAGGGATGCGATCCCCAGGAGTCCGGTGGCATGTTGGATGCCAGCCTGGCTACGGGGTTCACTTTCGAGGCTTTCTGTTTTGCGAGCCAGGTTCTCAGAGTCTTTCCTGTTCATCAATCCAGCCCATCTGATCTCGAACCGTTGCAGCTGTAAGGCCGTTTCTGAAGGGCGTACTCGATCATTGACCACTTTTTGTTCTTTATCAGGCAACACCTGATCCTCAACCGGGGTGACCGGTCCGGTTACATTTAAAGTAAACCGGATCCTGCGACCCGGCTGGGTCTGGATTTGCCATAAGCGAGCCTGTTCGTAATCCTCCGACGATAACGCGTACTGGAAGTCGAATGAAACGGTGAAGTCTCCTGTACATCCCGGCAGGGCATGTAAAATCAAACTGCCTGCAGACTGAAATTTAAGGTCAAACTTGCTGTCACGGTTAACCGAAAGGCACGTAAAGCCTTTTACCGGACTGATGTCGACATTATAACTGGAGAGGTACAGAAAAGGCATCTGGTTTTCACCGGATATGACCGTGCCATCCGCACCGAACCAGGTCACCGACAAGTTAATGAAAAAGTTGACCTTATCAGGTTGAGGAACAATCCTGATAACAATCTCACCGGGCAACCTGGCTTCAGCCCGGTTGGTCCAGTTAAAGTTAAATCGGGTTTCCTGGGCTAAAGTAAAACCAACCAGGCTGTTGATGAGAATAAGGGACAACAGGTATCTGAATAATTTCAGATGCATACATCTTGTTCATCAGCATCCAACGCTCTTAAGCTTATCGTATGCTTGTGTGATACTATTAATCAGATCTTTTTTAATATTAAGAAAGTAAGTCCGCGAATTTCCGTTGGTACCGGGATCGAAATGATTGATCCTCACTATCAGGTCCTCCTTTAATAATATGGACTCATTGATGATCTGCTCATAAAGGGAGAAATCCTTTTCCGGATGCTCCTCCATGCACGCGTAACAATCAAGAATCAGATCGGTTATCAGGTAATCAATGTCTTTCTTCAGGTCCTTCCTACTCGCCATAATTTATCGTTCGGTTTAACTGATCTAATATAGGAAAGATTTGGTAATTGCAAATTAATTTAAAAAAAAGTAGCCTTTTAGAGGATTCTGAAATCCTTAAAGCCGCAAACCTCCTGAAAGCCATGTTGGACTTGCTTGACAACGGAATGTGGAGGCCCTTGCCGGCAGGCTTCGACCAGGTGATTCAGGCTATCGGCGTCTCCTTCGGCCTCGATCACCACGGATCCATCAGGGTTGTTCCTGACAAAGCCTGTAAGGCCCAAAGCATGAGCCGTGTTTCGTGCCCAGAACCGGAAACCCACTCCCTGTACCCGGCCGGTAACTGTTATTTTTACTCTGGCTTTCAGTTGTTTCCCGTAACGGTTCCAACCGGATCGTTCCCCATGGAATCCGGATAAACAGGAGGAATAGTGACAGTCTTGACAGGTTCAGTCCGGTCCCGGTCATCCATCAATATGGCCCGGATGAAGTACACTCCGTCAAGTGAGGCTGATACCCTGCACCAGAGGGCAGCATGCTCCATCGGAAGGGTAAAGACAAGCTCCCTGGGACGGTTCTTGATGATTGTCCCGCCAACCTGCACACAAGCACGATAATAACTCTCCATCAGCTCCACGGTTGACATGGTTTTGTCGACTTCGCCCCTGCTGTTTCTCACTTCCAGCTTGATGTCCCAGTAAGGTCCCATGACTTTCTGCTTGTAAAGTGTGTCTTTCTGGTTCCAGGTGAATTCCTGATGGTTGAACTTGCTTGACTGTATCCGGGTTATCCAGGAAGATGGGAGATACGTTACGCGGGGCGGGAGCTGCACAGTGTCAACAAAGCGTTCATAACGGACGTCGGGTTTGGTATCAAAATGCAGCGTGTTTGTCAACCTCTCCTCCCGTATGAGTCGCAAACGGTAAACCTTGTCACTTGCCAGGACCAGCCTGCCCCAGACATTTCCTCCCTCATCGGGAACGAAAAAGTGAACCTGGGTGGTATCCTCGAAGAACAGGTGGCCTTCTTTCTCAATTACCTGGTTAGCCACAAATTCCCTGAATTTCCTCTTTTGGCGAAAAACGGAATCATAGGTATAGGAAATTTCCCAATATTTACCCATGGCATGCCGGAGGTTCTCACCAGATTCATCCCTGATATCCAGATAATTGAACGTGTTATATTTTACGACTTTGCCGGGTTTGCCCTTATAGGGGCTGAAAGATGGAGGATCCGGCCAGGCCGCGTCCTGCGCGTATACCGAACTAACAAGTCCTGATGACAGGACCAGCATCGCAATCCACAATCTATAATGCATACAACAACTTATCCTCTCCTTAATATTTTAGTCTGGTTCTCCCCGCCATTCAGCAAGTAGATCAATGGCAACGGGCGATCAGTCCCGGGAACAAAATCGGGTCTCTCATGCCACGGCGTAACCGAGAGCACATTGGCCAGGTCCATCCAATACTGCAGGCGGGAAACCGGAAGGTTCCAGGTCATATGAAGGTGGTTGGCAGGAGCATAGTGTTTGTATTCCTGCATGGTTGCATAAACGGGTGTCAGGAAGGTGTGTGGCCAGTTCGCATCCGTTTTGTGACAGACAACATCGGCCAGTTTCGCCGGCAACTCCATCGTTTCAGCCTCATCCCAGACCATTGAGAACATGCCTGACAAGACTGAATAGGCTATTCTGCCGGCAATTCCCTTGATCCCGCCGGGCGTTAGGAAAGTCAGTGAATTACCCATCCCCGGGAAATAATCCGGATCCGCCAGCGGAAAAGTTATCCTGGGCGTGATTTTCTCAGGTTTTTCATCCGGCAGCCCGGCCCAGTTTAAGGAGGCTGAGCCACTGTTGTTCCCGTCCACGAATCCGCGTTCAGCCCAGCGTGAACGAGCAGGTATTTTTACATTTGCCTGATCGGCCAGATTCCGGATTTCCCAAGGTTCCCAAACCTTCCTGAAATCCATGAAAAGGGGCGGATTGCCTCCCGACAGGTACGTATAGAACAGCATGGTAAGCAAAGCCTGGAGATCCGCTTCGGTGGCAAACGGGAGAGCCGGTTTGCTGCCGGTATGGTCAAAGGTCGAATTGAACAGGGACTCCATGGCATCGGCCACGGGAAGAGGCAATCCACGTTTATCGGATCCCCATTCCAGTTGCGACATAAAGCCACCGCCCACTCCGTCCAGATCCTTGATCAGGTCCCTGGAAATCAGGTACATTGCCAAACTTTCATTGAACCTGCGGTCATCCTCCTCATGCCGGATCTGCACTTTTCCAAATCCTTTATCAATCCAGTTTCTCAGTTCCTTAAGCTCTTTCTGGTCATAAGCCTTCTTGGTCAGCATATCAGCCAGCAACTTCATATCAAGCCTGGTGATCTCCAGACCGAATGTGTTGCGGGTTGGAATTATATGCTGAAGTGCTGTTTCCATCCCCATGGAATCATGCCCGAAAACCACTACCCTCCTGCCTTTGATGAACTGGAAAGTGGCGGCCGCATAAAGCCAGTCAACCAGGGATTCAAAGGTACTTTCCGTCATTTCAGGTTTCATCCCGTCATCCGGCCAGGTCCCGACATTGATGTGCATCAGCCGTCCCGACTGTGCCGCGGCACCTGAGACGGCATGCGTGAAAACAACACCCGGTTTGGGCCCAGAATTACCGCAAGTGAAGTTCAGCGGAGTGTCCTTGGGAAAATGGGAAAGAAGTGACAAAACCGTCAATTGGGGAAAAGCCCATGTATCGGGCAATCCAACCAGGATATTGACCCCTTCGGCCAGGAAAGCACGGGCAACCGTATCAGCCTCCTTCTCAGAATCTACCAGCAGGTCTGAATAAACAACCGGCAGACTTTTGCCATCAGGCAATTTGATTGCCCCGGTCAATCGCCTGGCGCATAATCTGATAATATTCTGAGCTCTTTCCCGTGCTGACGGATCAATTCTCGGATCACCGGTTGCAAAAACCCCTATGACCGGCAGGCTTCTGGATGCTCCTAATTGTGGCGATACTAGTCTTGGTTCCATGAGTGCTTTGGTTTTTCTTATTTTTACGCTAAAAGTAAACATTTTCCCTGTTCCCCAAAATGGTTCGGAAGATCATCACGACCGGTGACGGATCCAGGAGCATTTACGTTCCGGAGCTGGATGAGCATTATCACTCGGTTTACGGAGCCGTGCAGGAGAGCCGCCACATTTTCATTGGGAACGGATATGACCGGCTGCCGATGCAAGCCCGGGCGGTTCTTGAAGTGGGTTTCGGGACCGGATTAAATGCCTTCCTGACCTTTGACCTGGCGATCCGGAGACAACAACAACTGTATTACGAATCCTGGGAGAAATACCCGCTTCAGGAATCCGAGTGGTTAGAGCTGGGCTACCCGGAATACACCGGGCTGGAAAAGGACCTTTTTATTTCCCTCCATACGGCACCCTGGCAAACGGAATCCGAAATCTGCCCGGGCAAAGTACTGAAAAAGATCAGGGGCGACATAAGGGAATTCAGGTCTGACCGGTATTTCGACCTCGTCTATTTTGATGCATTCGGACCTGAAGTTCAGGAAGAACTCTGGAGCGGAGAAGTTTTTAAACTGATAGCCGGCCGGCAACATCCCGGATCATTGCTCGTAACATATTCAGTTAAAGGCATGGTTACCCGCAATATCAAAGCCGCAGGTTATCAGGTGAACAAGGTTCCGGGTCCTCCGGGAAAACGGGAAATTTCGGTAGCCAAACGCATCAGCTGACAAGATGAACACAAAAAACATTCACCGGTTGGGTTTAGTCTTCACGATCATAATGTTGTCATTCAGCGTTCAGTCTCTCCCGCAAACTCAGAATCATCTTATATTAAAAAAGAACGGCTACCACAACCGGCTTCACTACTTTACGGGAGACAGCATATCCCTCATCCGGATTGGCAATACCTATATCGAGAACGGCAGGATCCAGGGAATCGGAATCGATGAGATCATCCTCGGGGGAAAGATCATTCAATTGAGCGAGATCTCCTCGATTGTCTACACCCGGAAATCATTCAACTATGCTGCGGGGGGACAAATGATCCTGATGGCTTCACCCCTGTACCTGCTCCTTGGGGCGGTCAACGCCCTGATCCAGGGTATAAGGCCCCTGTGGTCTTCGGGAAACCTGATCGTTGCAGGAACAATCGCTGCCACCGGAATTCTCGTCAGCACGCTTCAGGTCCGGAAGTTTGACCTGGGCAAGAAGTTTCAGCTGAGGATCGTGCAATCAGATCCGATGTTAAACCATTAACTTTGTGTGCATCCGAAACCGTCATTATGCATCTGAAAAAATTAATCCCGGCAATACTTGGCTTAATGGTCCTGGCCAGTTCTGCATGGCCTCAGCAACTGACCCGCGGCAACCTGACAATGGGCATCAGCGCAAGCCTGAACTCGGTAAAGCTGGTCAGGGATTCCGTGAAGTATGGCTCCGCATTGCTTCCAGGAGTGGGGATCAGTCTCTATTCCAACATCATGGACCGGGTTCAGGTCAATTACGGAGCCCAGTTTGCCATGAAGGGAACCAATGACTATGATACCCTGGGAGATCTGCGCACATTCAACCTCGAACCCTTTGCAGCCCTTCAGTTCAAGCCGTTGGAAGGCATCTTCCTGGAGGGAGGTGCCTTGTATTCCTATCTCGTTCTGGCACAAACGGTCAAGATTTCAGGCGAGGCCTCATCGGGTAAAAAACGCACGGAGATCGACGGTTTCAAATCATCCTTCGAGTTCTTTGCCGGGCTCCAGATCAACCTGAGCAACAAATCCCGGTTCGGAATTCGTTATTATATTCCTTACTCAGGTACTGAATTCAGAAGGTTCGAATTCAGGCTGATAATGATCATGCTCGAAGGATACCCTAAAAGATAACCCGGCTGCCTTTATCAGGGATTGTTCATTTTGCTGTGCTGCCGGCCATAAAAGAAGAAAATACAAAAACCGACAGCCATCCAGACAATCAACCGCATCCAGGTGCCCAATGGAAGCGCTGCCATCTGAACAAAGCAGATGAATGCTCCCAATATGGGTACAACGGGTACCCACGGTGTTCTAAAAGGCCTGTGAATCTCGGGTCTTTTCTTCCGTAATATCAACACGCTTATACAGACGATGATGAAAGCCAGCAAGGTACCGATTGAAACCAGCTCGCCCAGGATGCTGATCGGCAGGATACCGGCAATGATCATGGCGACAGATCCGGTAATGATGGTGCTGATGTAAGGGGTTTGAAACTTCGGGTGGACTTTCGAGAACACCGGTGGCAGGAGGCCATCCTTCGACATGGTGTAGAAGATTCTCGGCTGGCCCAAAAGCATGACCAGGATGACAGAGCTTAAACCCGCAATTGCCGCAATTTTCACGATCGGTCTTAGCCAGAACACCCCTTTGCCCATGGCATCGACGCCCACGGCAACCGGATCGGCCACATTTAACTCGGTATAACTCACGATCCCGGTCAGCACGATGGCCATCAGGATATAGAGGACGGTGGAAATACTCAGTGAACCGAGTATCCCGATCGGCATGTCACGCCTAGGATTCTTGGCCTCCTGGGCCGCGGTTGAAACCGCATCGAAGCCGATATAGGCAAAGAAGATAACACCCGCCCCCCTAAGTATGCCGCTGATCCCATAGTGTCCGAAATCCTGCCCGAAGGCCTTGAGCCACGCCCACAAGGAGCCATACTCCGCAACGGGAGTGTTTTCCACCTTGTTTGCGGGTATGAAGGGGTGCCAGTTGGCCGCTTTGACAAACATGAATCCGACAGCGATAAAAAGTATGATGACCGATACCTTCGTTATGACCATGAGATTATTAAAATTGGCCGATTCCTTGATGCCAATGACCAGCAGCGTGGACAACAAGGCAACGATAAACATGGCTGGCAAATTCACCAGACAGGTGACATGCGCAAGGGCATCGACATTGATGCCTGAGGCGGTAAGAGATTGGGTCAGGGCTTCCGTAACCGGTTTCCAACCTACTTGGGGAATGTCTATCATGACCTGCCCGGTCGCGCCGGTAAACTGCGCCGGGATATTGAGGTTGATATCCTTGAGAAGGCTGACCACATAGCCTGACCATCCCACAGACACGGTCGATGCTGCAAAGAGATACTCCAGTATCAGGTCCCAACCGATGATCCACGCCAGAAACTCACCCAGGGTTGCATAGGCATAGGTATAAGCACTCCCGGCAATGGGGATCATGGAGGCAAATTCGGCATAGCATAATCCGGCAAAGCCGCAGGCCAATCCGGATATCACGAAGGAAATAACAATGGCCGGACCTGCATATTGGGCAGCCGCCTGTCCGGTGATAACGAAAATACCCGCGCCGATGATCGCCCCAATACCCAGCGTGGTCAGGTTGGTTGCCGTCAGGGATCTTTTAAGTCCATGGCCATCACTTGTAGAATCGTCCAGCAGCTTGTCCAAGGGTTTGATTCTGAAAAGCGAATTGCTCATTTAGGTCGATTTTTTGGTTTCCTAAAATAGTGGAATTAATGTCAGGAAATGAATGATTAGGATTATATCTTTTCCACCTAAAAAACTGCTTTGCAGCAGGGTCAGAAACTCAACCGCACCAAGGTGATCCCCGTGCCTCCGAACCGGATATCCTCATCTTCAAATTTACTGACCACGTCAATGCCGCTGAGAAGCTCCCTGACCAGATGCCTGAGGATCCCGTCACCCTTGCCATGAAGGATGCGTAATTCGGTAGATCCCACCATGATGGCTTCGTCAATGAACTCTGTCACTTTCTGTAGCGCCTCATCACCCCTGAGCCCACGGATATCGAGGTTCGGAGTGAAACTGAGTTTCCTTTGCTCCAGGTCGAAGCCAAAGGAGGATGCTCCACCGGCCGGTTTACCGGTTGCCCTTTCAAATTCGGCTGAGCTTATCGCTTCAACCTGATCCGCACGCAGCGTGGTCAGCATCTGTCCCATGGAGACTAAAAGGCTTTCCCCGCGAGCCTCAATGATCTCACCGAAGATTTCACGATCCCGTATCCTGATCTTCTGACCGGGGATCCACACGGGCACTCCCGGAAGCGTCAATGCTTCTCCCGGGTCCGGTGTCTTGTCGAGGTCCAGTTTGCTGCTGATCCTGGTCTTTTCCTTTTTAACCCGGTCGATTTTCTGATCACCTTCCGAGATACTTTCGCCAATGGCTTTTTCAACCGTGTCACGCATGCCTTCCAAATCACGGCGTACAATCTTCACCTTCTCTTTATCGGCTTGCGATTCCCTGATTTCCCTGACAGCCTTCTCAATTTTCCGGTTGATATCAGCCATCATGGCTTCTGCCAACTGCCGGGTTTCAGTGAGTATCTTTTTTCTTTCTTTCTCAGTTTGTGAAAGGATCGCGGTATACTGTTCAAGAAGCCGGTCCACTTCATTTGAGGCCAACCGTATTTTCTGTCGCTTGTTTTCCCAATACCTCTTGTCTCTCGAGATCTCTCTCAGATGTTTGTCAAACCGGACCTGCTTTTCTCCGATCAGTCCTGAAGCTTCCTCCACAACCTCCTCCGGCAATCCGATATTCCTGGCTATTTCAAGGGCAAATGAACTGCCGGGTTTGCCGGTTTCCAATTCGAATAGCGGAACCATTTTCTGTACATCGTACCTCATGGCTGCATTGACCACACCTTCTGCCGAGGCAGCAAAATGTTTCAGATTGGTATAATGGGTTGTGATCATGCCAAAGGCACCCGATTGGGCAAGCCGGCCGAGGATGGCCTCGGCGATGGCACCTCCCAGCTGAGGCTCGGTTCCGGCGCCAAACTCATCGATCATCAGGAGGGTTCCCGCTTCAGCCTGCCGCAGGAAGTACTTCATGTGCTGAAGATGAGAGCTGTAAGTGCTGAGGTCATCCTCCAACGACTGTTCGTCGCCTATATCCAAAAGGAACCGGGTAAAGATCCCCGACTCCGATCCCTCCTCCACGGGTATGAGGAAGCCCGTTTGAACGAGGTATTGGTTGAGCCCGACCGCTTTAAGGCAAACCGATTTTCCTCCCGCATTGGGGCCTGAGATCAGGAGTATCCTCTGATGGGTATCCAGCCGGATATCCTGTGGAACCACTTTGCGCTTGACTGCCCGGTAAGCCAGGTCCAGGAGCGGATGCCTCGCCCCGGTCCAATTGATGACCGGCACTGGCTGGAGGCTTACTCTTTTCCCTTCCCACATCCGTGAAATCCTGGCCTTGGCCCGGGTAAAGTCCAGAAAGCCGGTCAGGAAATTCCAGTTCTCCATGTCACCGAAATAGGGCCGTAGAGTGGCAGTCAGATCTATCAGGATGCGAATGATTTCACGATGCTCTGCAATTTCCAGCTCCCTGAGGGCATTGTTCAGTTCAACCAATTCAATCGGTTCCACAAATGCCGTTTTCCCGGTGGCTGACTCGTCATGGATATAGCCTCGGATCCTGCGCTTGTTGGTCACCGGAACCGGTATGACCAGCCGGCCGTCGCGAATGGAGGCCTGTGTGTCATTCTCGATCCAACCCTCCGAGCAAGCCTGACGGATCACCGATTCCATCCTCCGGCCTATACTGGCTTGCATTTCTGACAACTGGTTCCTGATCCTCTTCAGTTCCGGAGACGCCTGATCCCTTACCTGCCCCTGTTTGCTGAAAACCTGATCCATCCGCTCCTGGATAAAGGGGTAAAGGTTGATTTGCCGGATCTTGTCCCGCAGGCGTGGAAACAAGCCTGCGGGTTTTTTCTCGAAATACTGGTAAACATGCCTGGTCGATTGCAACAGGCTTCTCAGGTCGAGCCATTCCGGTATATCCAGATAGGTACCCTCGATCATGCCTTTCCGGATCGATTTTCTGACATCAACCGAAGCCAGGTCCGGGAAGTCGGTATAGTTCGCCAGGATTTCCACGAACTCCTGAGATTCATCCAGAGCCCGTCCGATCGCATCAAGATCCGTTGAGGGTTTCAGAGATTCCACCAGCTCCTGGCCAACAGGAGTGTCGCACAATTCCGAAACTTTTCGCCTTACCTGTGCAAAACCGATCTTATCCTCAAAGGAGTCCGGGTAAATCAAGGCTTATGGGTTAGACGGGTAAAAATAATAAATCAACCCCGATTCAGGACATTTCACTTCTAATGGTTTTCTTTGCAGTCATGAAGGTTACCCGTTTCCCCTACCGTCATGTCATCTGGGACTGGAATGGCACTCTGCTGGATGACAAGTGGCTCTGTATCGAGTCCATCAACCGGTTGCTGGAAAGACGCAACCTGCCTCCCATCACAATGGAAATCTACGACCGGATTTTTGGATTCCCGGTACGGGATTACTATCAGAAAGCCGGATTTGATTTCAATCGCGAGCCCTTTGAAGTACCGGCTTTGGAATTCATCCAACTCTATGATGCCAAAAAGTCTGAATGCCGCCTGCAGCCCGGAGCCAGGGAGGTCATTGAGGAGATGCACCGATCCGGTTGTCGCCAGTACCTGTTATCCGCCAGTGAAACCCTCATCCTGAACGAACTGGTCAGGCTTCATGGCATCAGTGAATATTTCGTGAAAATCAAAGGTCTCGATAATCATTATGCTCAGGGAAAGACGGATCTGGGTCGCGATTTGTTGCAGGAGATCAATCCTGAGCCCGGTTTTGTTGTAATGATCGGTGATACGTGCCATGACGAGGAAGTGGCGCTGGAACTGGGCATTCCCTGCATCCTTTTTGACGGCGGGCATTTTACCCGGGAGCGGCTTAAGGCATGCAGCTCCAGGATCATCAGCAGCCTGGAAGAGTTGATTACAGGATGATCAGGTTTGCATCCCCTTCATCGATAACTGGATCCTGTTCCTGACCACATCCACTTCAACTACCCTCACTCTGACGTGCTGGTGTAGCTTCAGGATGTCGGATGGATCCGACACGTATCGGTCTGCCATTTGGGAAACATGCACCAGCCCGTCGTGTTTCACCCCTACATCCACAAAAGCCCCGAAACGGGTGATGTTCGTGACAATCCCGGGCAGTATCATGCCCGGTTTCAGGTCTTCGATCTGATGAACGTCCTGTGAAAACTCGAACAGTTTGATCTTGCCCCTCGGGTCCCGTCCGGGTTTGTTCAATTCCTCCAGGATATCCGTCAGGGTCGGCATCCCGATCTCAGGAGTCACATAGTCTTCAAGCCTGATTTTCTCCCGCAGGTGGGGATCCGACAAGAGATCCCTGACGGTGCAACCGAGGTCGGCGGCCATTCTTTCGACAACCGGATAACTCTCGGGATGCACAGCGCTGTCATCGAGCGGATACAAACCTCCCCTGATCCGCAGGAAACCCGCGGCCTGCTCAAAAGCTTTTGGGCCTAACCGCGGAACCTTTTTAAGTTCATCCCGGTCTCTGAAAGGTCCGTTTTCCCGGATATAATCCGTCAGGTTCCTGGCCAGGGCCGGCCCCAGTCCCGAAACATATGTCAACAGGTGGCGGCTTGCCGTGTTGACCTGAACGCCGACGCGATTGACACAACTGGATACAACCTGGTCAAGGCTCTCCTGAAGCTTTTTCTGATCCACATCATGCTGATATTGCCCCACCCCGATGGATCTGGGATCGATCTTGACCAGCTCGGCCAGCGGGTCCATCAACCTGCGTCCTATGGAAACAGATCCCCTGACGGTCACATCGTATTCTGGTAATTCCTCCCTTGCCACATCCGATGCTGAATAAACAGAAGCCCCGCTTTCACTGACGACGTAAACTTCTATATCCCTGTCGAAACGGATGTAATTCTTGATAAAGTATTCCGTCTCCCGGCTGGCGGTTCCGTTTCCTATGGCAATTGCCTCTATTTTGTAGGCATCCGTAAGAGACTTGACCTTTTTGGCCGCCACTGCCGTTTCTCTCTGGGGAGGATGGGGAAAAATGGTTTCGTTGTGAACCAGGTTGCCTTGCCTGTCGAGACAGACCACCTTGCAGCCGGTCCTGAATCCGGGATCGATGGCCAGGATGCTTTTTTCTCCCAGGGGAGGCATCAGGAGGAGCTGCTGGAGATTATCGGAAAAAACATTAATTGCTTCATCATCTGCCCGTTCCTTGTAGATATTGCGATATTCGGTCTCGATAGACGGCAGCAATAACCTTCTGCAGCAATCTTTCACGGCCATCCGGACCTGTGTGGATGAAGCATTATTGCCGCGGATCACCTGCTCATTGATCTTCTCAATAGCCCGTACCTCGTTGGGTTCCACGCTGACCCTCAGAAACCCTTCCCTTTCCCCACGGAAAACAGCCAGCAAACGGTGCGAGGGACATCGCCTCAGCGATTCCCTGAAGTCAAAATAATCCGAGAATTTGGCTCCCTCATCCTCTTTTCCCGGAATCAACCTGGAAAACACTTCCGACTCCCTGTCAAACAGCCGTCTTGCAGTATTCCTAACCTGCCGGTCCTCGTTGATCCATTCGGCAATGATATCCCTGGCACCCTGCAGCGCTTCCTCAGCATCAGCAACCTGGTCACCGATGAATTCCGCTGCCATCAGAACCGGATCGCCTTCGTGCTGGGCCATGATCCGTTTGGCCAATGGCTCCAGACCCCTTTCCCTGGCTGCTGTTGCCCGGGTCTTTTTTTTGGGTTTGTAAGGAAGGTAAAGATCCTCCAGTTCGGCCAGGGACATTGCTGAACAAATCTTGTTTTCCAGCTCCGGGGTCAGGAGACCTGCTTCCTTGATAGTGTCCAGGATCGTGCCTCTCCGGGTATCCATCTCCACTAATTTCTCCGATTGCTTCCGGATATTCATGAGGGCAACCTCATCCAGGCTTCCGGTTTTCTCCTTCCGGTACCGGCTGATAAACGGGATAGTCGATCCCTCCTCAAACAAATGAATGGTGTTTCGTACCTGCCAGGGCTGAATTCCGAGGCCTGAGGCAATCCGGGTTACATGGTTTTCATTCATATCGGTCTAATCATCAGACCGGCGGACGGAGAATACCCCTTTGGTCCGCCTGATCCTGTTCATGATGGTTTCCAGGTGAGGCCGGTCCTGCACGATCAGTGTATAGGTCCCTTCGAACATCCCGTCCTTGGGAATAATGTTCATGGCTCGCATGCTGACCTTGAGATCGGATGAGATCAGCCGGCTGATCTCATTGACAACTGCCATGTCATCCTGGCCGTTCACCAGGATATTCACGGTAAAGGCGGAAGTGGAATCATGGGTGTCGGTCCATCTGACCTTGACAATCCTGTATGGATACCTTTCAATCATTTGCCTGGCATTCGGGCAGTTGATCCGGTGCACCTTGGTTCCTTCCCTGACGGTGACAAATCCAAAAACTTCATCCCCGAAGATCGGATTGCAGCATTTGGCTAACCGATAATCCACGTGGTGAAGCTTGTCATCGATGACCAGGTAGTCCCGCTGCCCTGAGGAAGTTTTGATGACTCCTTCCACCGGTTTAACGGAAGTCAGCTTCTCCCTGAGCAGCTCGGCCGGTGCTTTTTCCCTCAGGTATTCACGCAGGGCGGCCAGGTCGATCCGGTTATCCGCCATCTGCTGGTATAATTCCAAAGCATCCTTGAGATTCAGCCAGCTGACAATCCGCTGGATAGTCGAAACGTCACATTTGATTCTCCATTGTTGCAACTTTCTGTTCAGCATCTCCTTGCCGATATCAGTATCTTGATAATCAGCTTCTTTCAGGAATCGTTTGATCTTTGTCCTGGCTTTGGATGAATGGACCAGGTTCAACCAGTCACTTTTCGGCTGTTGCTGTTGCGAGGTAAGCACCTCAACAAGGTCACCGTTGACCAGCTTTTGACGAAAGGGAACCATAACTCCATTGACCTTGGCGCCGGTGCAATGGTACCCCACATCACTGTGGACGGCAAAGGCAAAATCAAGGACAGTGGCTCCCTCGGACAATTTCAGCAGATCGCCCCCGGGTGTGAAAATATAGATCTGGTCGGTATAAAGTTCATGCTTGACTGTAGAATAGAGGTCGTCAGCCTCCGTTTCCTGAGCTTCCAGTGCATCGCGGATTTCTGTCAGCCATTCCGCGCTTTCGCTGCTGCCCCTGTTTTCCTTGTATCTCCAGTGGGCAGCATGTCCCTTCTCAGCGATCGTATCCATCCTGCGAGTCCTGATCTGTACCTCAATCCACCGGCCTTCAGGTCCGATCACGGTCGTATGAAGGGACTCGTACCCGTTGGCCTTAGGGGCTGATATCCAGTCTCTCAGCCTCTTAGGATTGGGCTGGTATTCATCCGTGACGATCGAGTATAATTGCCAGCAATCGGCTTTCTCATGCTCAGAGGGATTATTCAGAATGATCCGGATGGCAAAGAGATCATATACCTCTTCGAATTCCACACCCTGGTGCAGCATTTTCCGCCAGATAGAAGGGATGGATTTTGTGCGGCCTTTGATCTCACAGTCAAAACCGCTTGCGCGGAGCTTGTCTTTCAGGGGCTTGATGAAACGCGAAATATATTCGTCCCGGTCAGCCCGGCTCTCCTCCAGCAACCGACTGATATTTGAATAGATCTCAGGATGGAGCTGTTGCATGGCTGATACTTCCAGCTCATTTTTGACCAGGTAGAGGCCCAGCCTGTGTGCAATGGGGGCATAAAGATCAGCCGCTTCGTGCGCCAGTTTCTGGACTTCCTGAGCATCCAGCGAACCTGAATTCCGCATGTTGACAAGCTGTTCACCGGTCTTTATCAGGATCACCCTGACATCATGGGAAATACTGAGTAACAGTTGTATGAATTTGTCGGCGTGAATCCGGGTACGGCTGGTATTAAGGCCCTCAATTTTTTTCATCCCTTCCAGGATTTCAATCACCTGCACCGGATAATCAGCCCGGATGCTATCAGGTTCAACCGATCCGCCGATAAACGGCCGGAACAGCAATACCGCTGCCAGGGATACATCGCCAAGTCCCAGTTCATTGAGGACCACCTCTGACCAGGCGGCCGTTTTAGCCCGGATCCTGCCGGCTGCGGGGTCAGGAACCGTAAGCAGATAACTTTCAAACAAGAACAAGGCTTTTCCTGCAATGGAGCTATCCAGGTCCATTCCCGACAAGAAGGCTTCTTCACGCAGTTTGCCGGTGAACCTTGTCCATTCCGTTGCATTCATTTCAGTGTATTCTGCCTGAGTTTCAGGAAGATTTCAAGGGCAACCCACGCATCTGTGGCAGCATAGCTGAGCTGGGCTTCTGTCAGGGTTTCTGCTTCCCAGTTCGATAACTGCTGCGATTTTGATATCCGTATCCCAAGGACGATGGCCGCCAGTTTCTTAATACCGAAATTCTCGATGCCAAAGTCCTTGACCATCTCCTGCAAATCGACAAATCCCCTGACCTCGGTTGTAAAGACGGTTTTAAGTGAGCGTGTATCCTCATGGATAGCCGCCCCGATCTTGAGTATCCTGTTATCGGAAAGCAAGCTGCTTAAGGCCGGATGCCTTCCGGTTTTATTCAACCTGAATAAACAGGCATCCTCGCGGGTAGAAAGCTGCAACAGGGAAACAGGATTGATCTGCCCCTTGGCAAAAGAGGGTTTGGTTTCCGTGTCAAATCCCAGGCAGGGTTGTTTCCGCAGGATCTTCACAGCCCGGTTAATTCCCGCTGGGTTATCGATAACATGGATCCTGCCTTCAAAGCTTCTGAGAGGCAGGGCATTCAGTTCATCAGGCTGGATAATCCTTGCAAAGGTCATGCTGACTGGAAAATGATGTTCCAAATATATTCGTTTTATCGGATATCCCTGACCCTCGCTATCCGCCCTTCTGTCCAGGCCAGGGATCCGGATTCGAACAATTCATCCAGAACAGCCGTGATCTTGGTCAGGTCTTCTTCCAGACGGGTGTTCAAGTCGGCCAGTGTGACCGGTCCTTCCGAAAGAATTTCATTGATAGCCTTCCGGATCTTATCCCTTTCGTATGGGTTAATGAGCGAGCTTTCCGGCTTCAGGCAAACATCGCACTGCCTGCAGGGAAAGGGATCCTTTTCACCGAAGTACATCAGGAGCATCTGGGAGCGGCACCGGTAATCCTCTGTGGCATAATGCACCATGGTGTCCAACCGGTTCCTGACCATACCTTCCTGTTCCTCGTACTCCTTCCTGCCAAATAACAGGGATCTGTCATCCAGGCGTTCGCATGTATAGATGACTTGTGGAGTCTTTTTAGGCTTCAGGTAATAAAGGATTCCCAGGTGATCCAGCGAGGTAAGTGCATTGATGATTATTTCCGGCTTGACCTTTGCTTTTCCGGCCAGGTTATGTTCATCGATCCTGACAAAATCGGTGAACATACCCGGATAGACCCTCAGCATCAGCCGGATGACCGGATCGAACTGGTCATTGACAATCTGGAATTTATAGAGTTCGTCCCGGTCGATCCTGAAATGCACCCTTGCCGGAAGGTCAATATCCTCAGTCAGCTCAATATAACCGGCCCTTTCCATGTGCTTAAGAGAATGAAAGGCTACCAGCGAATGGAAACCGAATTTCTGGCTGAAATCCATGAGGTCAAAATCAAAAACCTGACCTTTTCCCATGCCCGGGATGATCTGGAGATAATTGCCCAGAGCCTGGTAAATCCTGCGGATAGTCTCAATATCCGGAAACCTGACGGCATGGCTCTTCTCAAGGGACAGCTTGTCAGCCGGTTGGTATAACAAGACAGCATAGGATTTCTTTCCGTCACGGCCTGCCCTGCCTGCCTCCTGGAAATAGGCTTCCGGCGAGTCCGGCAAGTCGGCGTGAATGACCACCCGGACGTCAGGTTTGTCAATGCCCATTCCAAAGGCATTGGTCGCCACCATGATCCGGAGACGCCCTTTCGTCCACTCTTCCTGCCTGAGCCTGCGGTCACGGGTATCCAACCCGGCATGATAATAACCGGACGTGATCCCGTGGGATTGGAGAAATTCAGCGATTTCCTTCGTTTTCTTGCGGTTCCTGACATATATGATCCCGCATCCTTTCTGGTTCTGCAGGATTTTCAGAAGATAGGCATCTTTGTCTTCCGTTCTCCTGACCAGGTAAACCAGGTTTTTCCTCTCAAAGGATTGCCGGATGACATTTCTAGCCCGGAACAGGAGCTTGTCCTGTATGTCCTCCGCCACTTCAGGCGTTGCCGTTGCAGTCAGGGCCAGCACCGGTATCCCGGGAAGCAGGGTGCGGATCCTGGCGATCTCCAGATAGGAAGGCCTGAAATCATAACCCCACTGGGAAATGCAATGCGATTCATCCACTGCTATCAGGTTGACCTTCATGCTCTCGAGCCTCTTGAGAAACAGGTCCGTTGAAAGCCTCTCGGGCGACAGGTACAGAAACTTAAAATCGCCATAGATGCAATTGTCCAGGGCATAGTCCAGCTCAAAGGAGGTCAGGCCTGAATGGATCGCTACGGCTTTGATATTCCTGGATTTCAGATTTTCGACCTGATCCTGCATCAGGGATATCAGCGGAGTGATTACGAGGCAGAGGCCCTCCATGGCCAGGGCAGGCACCTGGAAAGTCAGCGACTTTCCACCTCCCGTTGGCATGAGAGCCAATGTGTCCCTTCCCTGCATGACCGAGCGGATGATCTCTTCCTGCAGCGGCCTGAAACCCGTGTAGCCCCAGTAATCGTTCAGTATTTTCCGGTAGGTCTCCAAATCCTTGAGAAATTTGTAATTTAGCGCAAATTTAGCAGAACGTAAAAACTTCGTTATGTCATTTCTAACCGACAAAATTGAATATGAAGGCCTGACTTTTGACGATGTTCTGTTAGTCCCTTCCTATTCCGAGATAATGCCCAGGGATGTGGATGTATCCACGCGCTTCACCCCGAAAATCCAATTGAACTCACCGATCGTGTCGGCCGCCATGGATACGGTCACGGAAGCTGCGATGGCCATGGCCATCGCCCGTGAGGGGGGTATCGGGGTGATCCATAAGAACATGACCATTGAAGAACAATCCCATCAGGTCGTATCGGTCAAAAGAGCTGAAAACGGCATGATCATGGATCCGGTGACCATCCACCCGGATGAGACTGTCGGGGATGCCCACCGGTTGATGCAGGAATACCGGATCGGAGGGATCCCGGTGATTGACGGGGACCGAAAACTGGTTGGAATCGTAACCAATCGTGACCTTCGGTTTGAAAAAGACGAGAGCCGGCCGGTCGCTGAGGTCATGACCCGGGAAAACCTGATCACTACCACTGAAACCGCCAATCTGGACAAGGCAGCGGAAATCCTGCAAATGAACAAGATTGAGAAGTTGCCGGTCGTCGACAGGAACTTCCGGCTTATTGGTTTGCTGACTTACAAAGACCTGACCATTACCAAGGATCGCCCGAACGCCAGCAAGGATGAGCGGGGACGCCTGCGGGTGGCGGCAGCTGTCGGCATAGCTTCTGACACGGCCGACCGGATCGCGTCGCTGGTGGCGGCCAGTGTTGATGCCATCATCATCGACACGGCACACGGTCATACCAGCAATGTGATCGACATCCTGAAAAAAGCAAAATCCCGGTATCCTGAAATGGAATTCATAGCCGGTAATGTCGCAACCGGTGAAGGCGCCAAATCCCTGGCCAAAGCAGGCGCTTCAGCCATCAAAGTCGGGATTGGCCCGGGGGCCATCTGCACAACCCGTGTGATCGCCGGAGTCGGCATTCCTCAGCTGACTGCCATCTATGAAGTATCCAAAGCCTTGCGGACCATGGATATCCCGATTATCGCCGATGGCGGGATCAGGTACTCGGGCGATATTGTCAAAGCGCTGGCAGCCGGTGCTGATTCCGTAATGGCCGGTTCCCTTTTGGCCGGCACCGAAGAATCCCCGGGGGAAACGATCATCTTCCAGGGCCGGAAATTCAAATCCTACCGGGGCATGGGCTCCATTGAAGCTATGCAGAAAGGATCAAAAGACCGCTATTTCCAGGACATAGAGGAAGATATCAAGAAACTGGTTCCTGAAGGCATTGTCGCACGGGTTCCCTTCAAGGGTTCGCTGGCGGAGGTCATTTATCAGATGGTCGGAGGATTAAGGGCCGGGATGGGATACTGCGGAGCCAGGAACATAAAGGAATTGCAAAACGCCCGTTTTGTAAGGATAACCAATAGTGGGATCATCGAAAGTCATCCCCATGACGTGACCATCACCAGCGAATCACCCAACTATTCACGCGAAATTTAGCCCATGATAACAAACATTCAACTGTTGCGTTTTATATAGGTCTTCTAAAAAAAATGATGTTTATGAATTGCAGAACGTATTTAACGATCGTTTTCTTGACCGCCTTTTTCGTTCAGTGCATCCCCGCCCAGGCACAGGATGAAGTTCTCTTAACCATCGGCGACAAGCCAGTCTATGCCAGCGAATTTTCCTGGATCCTTAACAAAAATAAAGCAGCCCTCGGAACGGAAAAAACCGATATCAAGGAATCACTTGACCTGTTCATCAACCTGAAACTCAAGGTTCGTGAGGCAGAAGCCCTGGGAATCGATACTACCAGGCAGTTTATCAAGGAACTGGCAGGCCACCGCGCCCAGCTGGCAAAACCTTACCTTCTTGATCAGGAAATAACCGACGAACTGGTTCGGGAAGCTTATGAGCGCAGCAAATGGGAAATCAGGACAAGCCATATTCTCGTGAGCCTCAAGCCGGATGCATCTTCAGCTGACACGCTGCTGGCTTACCGAAAGATCATGTCGATCCGGGACCGCCTGATGCAAGGCGAAGAATTCGAGAAAGTAGCAAAGGAGACCAGTGATGACATATCAGCTGTCAACAACGGGGGCGATATCGGATACTGGACCGTATTCGGCGTGGTTTACCCCTTTGAAACCGCCATGTATTCACTTAATGTGGGGGAAATATCCATGCCGGTCAGGACCCAGTTCGGGTACCATCTCATAAAAGTGACCGATAAGCAGCCCTCCAAAGGCAAGATTCAGATCGCCACGATCCTGAAAGTAATAGATTTTACCACAACCAATGAGGAAAAGGCAAAAATCAAGCAAGAAATCAATGATATCTATATCCAGCTGCGTTCCGGTGGAGATTTTCAGGAATTGGCAAGGAAATATTCCGATGACCGGAACATGGCAGGGTCCGGGATCAATGGCTTCTGGACCGGCCCGAGGGAAAGGGAACCGGCTTTCGATAGTGCTGCCTACTCACTCAAAAACCCGGGAGACATCACTGAACCGGTCGAAACCTCGATGGGATGGTTCATCATCCGCCTGCTGGATAAAAAACCTACCGAAACCTTTGAGGAAGCCAAGAGCAACCTCACCCGGCTGATCAGCAGAAACCCGGAAAGGGCCATGAAAAGCGAACAGGCTGTCGTCGAGAAATTGAAAAAGGAGTACCACTGCACCGTCAACCAGGCAAACCTTGAGGAATTCTACCGGCTGGTTGACCCGTCAATCTTCGAAGGACGCTGGGATGCAAACCCCGCCCTGCAGAAAATGGGAATTCTCTGCACGATCGGAGACCAGAACATTCCCCAGTACGAATTTGCCAAATACCTGGCTCTCCTGAATACAAAAGAGAGCTCCGTAAGAACCATTGCGGAATTTGTGGACGACAAATTCAATGAATTCTACCGTAAGCAAATTCTGGCTTACGAGGAGAAAAATCTCGACAAGAAATACCCGGATTTCCGGAATATTTACCAGGAGTTCCACGATGGCAACCTGCTCTTCGAGATCAGTGACAGAATGGTCTGGTCCAAAGCCTCGCAGGACACGGCCGGATTGAAAAGCTTCTTCCAGGCTCACCAATCTGACTATTTCTGGCCGGAAAGGCTCGACGCGGTAATTGTTTATGCCAAAGGCTCAAACCAGTTGCAGGCAATGGTCGAGGAATTCAGTACGGCTCTTAAGAAAAAATGCAAGAAAGGCTGCGATGGTGTCGAGATCCAGAACACCTTAGGGGCTATTATGGAAAAATATTCCGGCAATAGTTTCGAGATCGAGGACAAGCTCTACACCAGGGGGGACAACTGGATCACAGACCAGGTCAAATGGAAGCCCGGTCCTTCTCCCATCATCACTGAGCAGGATGCCAAAATATTCGTCTGGATAAATAAGCTGATCCCTGAAATGCCCAGGAAGTTAGAGGATGTCAGGGGACAGGTTACGGCTGATTATCAGGATTATCTCGAAAAAGAATGGATTAAAACCCTCCGGGCTAAGTACCCTGTTAAAGTCAACCAGGATGTCTTATCAAAAATTAAGATCTGATCAGGCACTGTGGCAGGTTGCCGTTGCCCTGTTCCTGGGCCTGGCTTTTAGTTCATGCGGTCTTTTCAACGGGCGGAATAATGAGAAGCCATTAGCCAGGGCTTACGGCAATTACCTTTACCCAAGCGACCTTGCCGGTTTGGTCCCCGAAGGATCCGCCTCCGAAGACAGCTCCGCCCTAGTCAAGTCCTATATTGAGTTGTGGCTGAAGAAAAAAGCCGTCATGAGCAAGGCTGAGTATAACCTCACAGCCGAGCAGAAGGACCTGCAGAAACAGATCGAAGAATACAGGACTTCCCTCCTGATCTATGAATATGAGAAACTAATGGTTGCCCAGAAATTGGATACGATGGTAACCGAAAGCCAGATTGATTCATACTATCACCAGTATTCACAGAATTTCCTGCTTCAGGATCCGATAATCAAGGGAGTTTACTTCCGGGTACCGGACAATTCTCCCCGGATCAGGGAATTTCGCGACCTGGCCCACTCTGGCGGAGACCTGGCCTATAAGCGCCTGGTGGACCTGGGAGCACAGATCGCTGATTATACCGAATCATTTGAGGAAAATTGGATCTCCTTTAGCTCCCTGATGCAAATGGTCCCCGGAACTGTCAACGATCCCGAACAATTCCTCCGGCGCTACCGGTATCTCGAAGCCGATGATAATCGTTTTTATCATTACCTGAACATTACCGAGTATAAACTGCCCGGGGAAACAGCACCTATCGAATACGTCCAGCATGATATCCGCGACATTCTGCTGAATAAAAGGAAGATGGATTTTCTGAAGGAACTTGAAGAAGATATATATAATGAATCGGTCATACACAACGAGGTCGAAGTATATGAGAACTAATCCAGGGTATATCCTCGCTTTCCTCTTTTTAATGCTGATTTCCGGACTTTCAGCCAAAGCCCAGATCCTGGGTCAGGCCAACCCCGTCATCATGGACCGGGTGGTTGCGGTTGTAGGGAAACATCCCATCCTGCAATCAGATATTGAGAACGGGTTAATTGAGAGCCGGCAGAACGGAATAGACCTGCCTGAAAATCCAAGATGTTTCATCCTGGAATCGCTGCTCATCAATAAACTGTTGCTGAGCCAGGCCGAGATCGACAGCGTGGAAGTCACGGATGATGAAGCGGAACGAACGGTAGACTCCAAACTTGAGCAATTCATTTACCAGGCCGGTTCCCAGGAAAACCTGGAAAACTATTTCAAAAAACCGCTGAAGGAGATCAAGAAGGACCTGCTCAAACCACAGAAAGAACAAATGATCGCTCAGAAGATGCGGGCGGAGATTGTCAAGGGGATCGCGGTAACCCCCTCGGAAGTCCAGAAGTTTTACAAGACCATCCCGGCGAGCCAGATCCCGCTCCGGGCTGAAACCATGGAGATCCGTGAAATTGTCATCAAGCCCGATATTTCCGAGGAGGAGATCACCAGGATCCAGGACCGGCTGAAAGAATTCAGGGATAGAATACTTAAAGGGGATGCTGATTTCAGGACCCTGGCGGTCTTGTACTCTGAAGACCCGTCTTCAGGCGCACGCGGAGGTGAGCTCGGCATGACCCCCAGGAGCATGCTCGTGCCGGAATTCGCGGCGGTGGCATTCAACCTGAAGCCGAATGACATTTCCCGCGTTGTTAAGACCGATTTCGGGTATCATATCATCCAGTTGATAGACCGAAGGGGCGATCTCATCAACGTCAGGCATATCCTGCTGATTCCCAAGCCCTCCATTGAAAAGAAACTGGAGGTCAAAACCCGGCTTGACAGTTTGGCACAGGCTATCCGCGAGAATAAGATCAGTTTCGAGGATGCAGCCCTAAGATACAGTCAGGAAACCGAAACCCGCAGCAATGGCGGATTGCTGGTAAACAACGGCGGAACCGCTTCTTCAAATCCCCAAAATGCGAACACTACCTGGTTCGAACCGCAGGAACTCACTGCAGAGATGCTGGCCGCCATCAGGAACCTGAAAGTGGGTGAGGTATCCCCGGTTTTCGAAATGAGGGACAGCAAGAACTGGCCGGTTTACAAGATCATCTCCATCAAGAGCCAGCGCCCGGCCCACAAGGCCGATATTAAACTGGACTACCCCTTTCTCCAGGCTATGGCACTCAACGACAAGGAACAAAAAATCCTGGATGAATGGGTAGAAAAAAAACAAAAGTCTATGTATATCCGGATCGATCCCGACTTCACCGGCTGTGAATTTTCACGTCCGGGATGGGTGAAGTAATTGAAGTTTTACGATTGACGATTTACGATTGGGTAAAAATATGGATGACAAGCAGGCGGTTGACAAGCTAAAGGAATCCTATGAACAGTTCTTTAATGAGATCCGCAAGGTCATCATCGGACAGGACCAGGTGGTTAAGGAGGTACTGATCAGTATATTCAGCAAAGGTCATTGCCTGTTGGTCGGTGTTCCGGGTTTGGCCAAAACCCTGCTGGTGACGACAATAGCCCGGATCCTGGGATTGGACTTCAAACGCATTCAGTTTACTCCGGACCTGATGCCGTCGGATATCATAGGTACGGAAATACTCGATTCCGAAAGGCAGTTCAGGTTCGTCAAAGGGCCCCTTTTCGCGCACATGATCCTGGCTGACGAGATCAACCGGACACCTCCCAAAACCCAGTCTGCGCTGCTCGAAGCCATGCAGGAGCATGCGGTGACCTCGGGAGGGATCCGGTATGTGCTTGAAGATCCTTTTTTTGTGCTGGCTACCCAGAATCCGATAGAACAGGAAGGGACCTATCCCCTTCCCGAAGCACAACTTGACCGGTTCATGTTCAATATCCTGCTGGATTACCCCTCCATGGCGGATGAAATAACCATTGTCAGGAGAACCACTTCTGAGGGCGAAGCCAACCTGAACCAGGTCATCTCGCGAAAAGAAATCCTTTTTTATCAGGATCTTATCCGCCGGGTCCCGGCCAATCACAGCGTCATTGAATGGGCTGTACAGCTGGCTTCAAAAACCCGCCCGGGAAGCAGTGCGGCCCACCCCATGGCCAAGGAGTTTTTGACTTGGGGAGCAGGCCCCAGGGCTTCACAATACCTCATCATAGGCGCCAAAACCCATGCCATCCTGAATGGAAAGTATTCACCGGATATCGAAGATGTCCGGACCATAGCCCCCGCCATCCTGAGACACCGGATTATCCGGAATTACAAGGCTGAGGCCCGCGGAATTTCGGTGGAAGACATCATCCATGAAATGCTGGATTAGATCGGCAGTCGTTGCGGTGTTCCTGTTGTCGCTGTTTGTTCCCGGATTGGCCCAGGAAGTCCGCGAGATCCAGTTCCAGGCGGATACCCTGAGCAAATACCCTTCCGATCCCTCCGGAGTGATACGGCTCCAGGGGAATGTCTGGATGAAGCACAAGAACATGATCCTTACCTGCGACAGTGCTTATTATGACCAGCCTAACAGCCACTTTATCGGTTACCGGAGAGTCCATATCGTTAAAGCTGATACCCTGCACATCTACGCAGGGCAGATTGATTACAACGGCAAAACCGAGCTCGCCCGCCTGGATGGAAATGTACTGATGGATAACGTCAGGGAGAAGCTGAAAGCTCCGCGTCTCGATTACAATATCAAGGAAGAGGTTGCCTGGTATTTCGGCGGAGGCCAGATCATTGACAGCATCAACACGGTCGAAAGCTTCTGGGGATACTACTATGTGAACCGGAACGAGTTCTTTTTCAAGGAAAACGTCACCCTGACCAACCCGGACAATACACTGATAACCGACAGTCTGAAGTACAACTCCAAAACCGAGATCATGTGGTTCGAGGGTTTCACCCAGGTATACAGCGACACCAATTACATCTCCTGCCACAAGGGGTTTTATGATTCCAAAGAGAAAATCTCAGCTTTCCAGGACCGCGTTTACATGCAGGCCAAGGAACAGATTCTGCGGACCGACAGCCTGATCTACAACCAGGCCAAAAAGTTCACCGAAGCTTTCAGGTCCGTAGAACTGAGGGATACAGTTGAGAACATGATCGTTACGGGCGGTCATCTGTTTTACGATGAGACACGGAACCAGTTCCGTATCACTAAAAATGTAGAGTACATCATGGCCGATGAACCAGATTCCCTGTTCCTTCATTCGGATACTCTGGTTTCCACGCGCGAGGACTCAACCGATTCCAGAAGGATACAGGCTTTTCCCAAGGTGCAGTTTTACAGGACCGATATCCAGGGCCGTTGTGATTCCCTGGATTACCTGGTATCCGACAGCCTTATCCGTTTATTCAGGGACCCGGTCATCTGGCAGGACAATAATCAGCTGACCGCCGATACGCTCGACCTGTTCCTGGCTGAGGATGGAATAAAGGAAATGGCTTTACGGAGTAACGGCTTTATGGCCACAAGGGAGGATTCCGTTTGCTATAACCAGATCAGGGGAAAAGTTATCACCGGCCTGTTCAGACAGGACCAACTCTACCAGGTGAATGTTACCGGCAATGGCGAGTGCTTGTTTTACCCGAAGGACAAGGAGGAGATCATCGGGTTGAATAAGACCGTATGCAGCAGCATCCTGATCGTGTTCAAGGAAAAGAAAATGGATCACATTGCCTTCCTGACGGAACCTGACAACAAGCTCACTCCGTTGAATGAGCTGAGCCCGCAGGAGCGTTACCTGGATGGGTTCAATTGGCTGGGTGATAAAAGGCCTTTGAGCCGGGAAGCTATACTTGAATGGAAATAAAAAGGCGCCACTGGCGCCTGAGTTTCATTTGATTGAGTCAATACTCTTCTTCATTAAAAAAGAAATCATCCTTACTGGGATAATCGGGCCAAATGTCTTCAATGCTCTCATAAATCTCACCTTCATCCTCGATTTCCTGCAGGTTCTCGATCACTTCAAGCGGCGCTCCCGAACGGATCGCAAAATCTATCAATTCATCCTTGGTTGCAGGCCATGGAGCATCCTCAAGTTTAGAAGCCAATTCCAGTGTCCAATACATAGCGGTAGTCTTTATTGGGCTAATTTTCCGCAAAAGTAAGTTTATTGCTCAATAAAACAATAGAGGGATAAAATTGTTGATAAAATATCAAGTCCTTGTCAGCCTGATGATTAAGCTGACGGACCATTGGGTTGGTCACTGGCTATCCGGCCATCCAGAAGCCTGATAATCCTTTGCGCTCTGCGTGCTATATCCTCTTCATGCGTGACCACAATGATGGTATTGCCGAGCTCATGGATATCACTGATCAGTTTCATGATATCGACAGATGTTTTGGAATCCAGGTTCCCGGTGGGCTCGTCTGCCAGAATGATCGACGGATTGTTGACGAGAGCCCTGGCTACCGCCACTCTCTGCCGCTGGCCCCCTGAAAGCTCATTGGGCTTATGGGTGATGCGGTCAGCAAGTCCGACGTTTTCCAGGACCTTGATGGCACGGTCACGCCTTTCATGCTTGGGAATGCCACCATAAATCAAGGGCAAGGTGACATTCTCCAATGCGTCATATCGGGGTAAAAGATTGAATGTCTGAAAAACAAAACCGATCTCCTTATTCCTGATCTTGGCCAGGTCATCATCCACCATCTGGCTTACATCCGTTCCGTTCAGGTAATAATGCCCGCTGGTGGGTGTGTCCAGAGCGCCGAGGATATTCATCAGGGTTGATTTTCCTGATCCTGAAGGACCCATTACTGCCACATATTCACCCTTGCTGATTTCCAGATCGATTCCCCTCAATGCCTGCACAACCTGCGTCCCGACCTGGTAGTTCTTGACAAGCCCCCTGAGGGCTATCATATGTTCCATGGTAGAAAAGTTTGGCTACAAAAATAGAGGAAAAAAAGTAACCGGAATTCAGCCCGGAATTAATATAACATTATTTAACAATGCCGATGATTACTGCTAATTTAGCCCCGATGGATACAATCCTGCAAACGGACATCAAGTACCTTCCGGGTGTGGGACCCAAAAGAGCAGACATGCTTGACAGGGAGCTCGGCATCAAGACTTTCGGGGACCTGCTTCATTTTTATCCGTATAAATACTCTGACCGCACTAAGTTTTTCACCATCCGCGAAATCAATTCCGATCAGGCCTACATACAGGTCAGAGGCCAGGTAGTTTCCATGGAACTGGTCGGCAAAAGACCCAGGCAAAGGCTTGCAGCCCGTTTCGAGGACTCGACGGGATCGATCGAGCTGGTCTGGTTTCAGGGGTTGAAATGGATGCAGCAATCCCTGAAATTCGGGACCGAATATATCATCTACGGTAAGCCGGCGATCTACAACGGCATTTTTTCCATCCCTCACCCCGAAATCGAAGAAGCCTCAAAAACCACCCAGATTGCCTATCCGTTTACCTATCAGGCAACCTATACCACAACCGAGAAGATGAAGAACAGTTTTCTCACTTCCCGGGTCATCCACAAACTGGAGTACCAGCTTCTTCAACGGGTTTATGGAAAGATTCCCGAAACCCTCCCTCAATCGGTCATCAGCCAGTTGAAATTGCCTGACCGCAACGAAGCTTTACTGAACATTCATTTCCCCAAGGACGGCGATTCGTTGAAAAAAAGCCGCTACCGTTTGAAATTTGAAGAGCTCTTTCTGATACAGGTCGGGCTCCTGAGGCAGAAAAACTGGAAAAAACGCAGGATAAAGGGCCACATATTCACCAGGATCGGAGAAAGGTTCAACCGTTTTTATTCCGAAAACCTGCCATTTGAGATGACCGAAGCGCAGAAAAGGGTCATGCGGGAAATCCGGAAGGATCTGGGATCCGGCATCCAGATGAACCGCCTCCTCCAGGGGGACGTAGGGAGCGGGAAAACCCTCGTGGCGATCCTGAGCATGCTGATCGCACTTGACAACGGATACCAGGCCTGCCTGATGGCTCCCACCGAAATATTGGCCCAGCAGCACTTCCAGACTTTTACCGCCTTACTGTCCAACCTGCCGGTGACCGTCCGCCTGTTGACCGGTTCAACCCGTACGAGTCACAGAAACACCTTGCACGGAGAATTGCGTGAAGGAGCGCTGGATATCCTGATCGGGACCCATGCGCTGATCGAAGATACGGTTCAATTCAAAAACCTGGGGCTCGTAGTGATCGATGAGCAGCACCGTTTTGGCGTGGCTCAGCGAGCCCGCCTGTGGGAAAAGGCCGACGACACCCTTCCGCATATCCTGGTCATGACAGCAACACCGATTCCCAGAACCCTGGCCATGACTTTATACGGTGACCTGGACCTGTCGGTCATCGACGAATTGCCTCCCGGCAGAAAACCCATAGTCACCGCCCACTATTTCGATTCAAAACGCCTGTCGGTCTTTGAATTCCTGAGAAAACAGATTGCCCTGGGCAGGCAGGTCTATATAGTTTATCCCCTGATCCAGGAATCAGAAACTCTTGATTATAAAGATCTTTATGACGGGTATGAAAGTATATCTCGGGCCTTTCCGGCACCGGAATATGCCGTTTCGGTACTCCATGGAAAAATGAAACCGGAGGAGAAAGTCAAGGCCATGTCCTATTTCGTCCGAGGCATAACTAAAATCCTGGTATCCACAACGGTCATTGAAGTCGGGGTTGATGTGCCCAATGCCTCCGTCATGGTGATCGAAAGCGCCGAGCGATTCGGCCTGAGCCAGCTGCATCAGCTCCGCGGCAGGGTCGGCCGGGGAGCGGACCAGTCTTACTGCCTGCTGATGAGCGGCTACAAGCTGTCAAAAGAAGCCAAAGCCCGGATTGACACCATGGTCCGAACTAACGACGGTTTCGAAATTGCCGAGGTCGACATGAAACTGAGGGGCCCGGGAGACCTTGAAGGAACGCAGCAAAGCGGAATGCCATTCAACCTGAATATCGCCAACCTGCTTACAGACAGTAAAATTCTCGACCTGGCGCGGCGTTATGCCGAACAACTCCTGGAAACAGATCCCCTACTGGAAAAACAAGAGAACCAATTGCTCGTTGAACAGATCAACCGAAGGAAACAGGAAGCAACTGATTGGAGTCGGATATCTTAAGAAGGCAGAGGGCAGAAGGCAGAAGGCAAAAGGAAAGGAAAAAGGAAAAAGGAAAAAGGGAAAAGTTTATGAATAACCCCAGACTTCAGTCTGGGGAGTGACCCATCACCAGTCACGATTCACGAGTCACGAGTCACGAGTCACGATTCACGAGTCACGATTCACGAGTCACGAGTCACGATTCACGATTCACGATTCACGAGTCACGAGTTCAACACTGCCAAATTTTCGGTTATTTTGCCTCAACAAAAGTGGCATGATTTATGTTCTGATTGATATATATATATATAATTGATTTCATGAAAAGAGTAACTTTCGTCCTATTGCTTGCTGTAATAACCGGTCTGTCAGCATTCGCTGGTGATCCCGGCAGTCAAAGTCCGGACGTCGTTTCCAAGCCCATTTACCTGACCAAATCGGAATTCATCAAGCGCGTCATGGATTACGAGAAAAACAGGACCGTTTGGGTTTATAAAGGGGATAAACCGGCCATCATTGATTTCTATGCCGACTGGTGTGCGCCCTGCCGGAAAGTTGCGCCAGCCCTGGAGGAATTAGCCCAGGAATATGCCGGTAAAA
>CAZJNQ010000014.1:0-50329 GCA_964547475.1 uncultured Porphyromonadaceae bacterium | reverse complement strand
CTGGTGACCACAGCGTATAATCTGAAGCGATTATTGGCCCTCGATACCATGGAAAACCTTCTTACCCGAGTCCAAACCGCTCACTGGGTAGGATGATGGAGAAATCCATCCTCTTTTACCTCTTTCGAAAAATATCCGAATTTGTCAAAGAACTACAAATTGAAATTTTGACACAACCTCTGAAGTCTGGGGTTAGACATCATATCCTGTTCTTCTTCCTTTTTCCTTTTTCCCTCTGCCTTTCCTTTTGCCTTCTGCCCTCTGCCTTCTGCCTTGTCTTAGAGGTTCTTGATCTCAGCTATCAGCTTCTGAATGCTGTCTTTTGCATGGCCAAAGAGCATCCGGGTGTTGTCGTTGAAAAACAGGAAGTTTTCGATGGCTGCGTAGCCTTTGCCCATGCCGCGTTTCATCACGACAACACTTTTGGCTTCCCAAACCCTTACGACCGGCATGCCGTAAATAGGACTTGAAGGATCGTCCACGGCGGCCGGATTGACAACGTCGTTGGCGCCGATAACCACCGCCACATCGACGTTGGGCATATCCTGGTTGATATCGTCGCTCTCGTGGAGCTTGTCGTAAGGCACATCGGCCTCCGCCAGCAAAACGTTCATGTGCCCGGGCATGCGGCCTGCAACCGGGTGAATGGCATAGCGGACGTCAACTCCTTTTTCTTCGAGCAGTTTTTCCAGTTCATGGCAGATATGCTGAGCCTGCGCGACTGCCAGCCCGTAACCCGGAACGATCACCACCTTCTGGCTGTAGCTGAGCAAAACGGCAGCATCGCTTACGCTGATTTCCTTCACCGTCCCGCCTTCCTTGCCGGCTGTGGCGCCTCCTCCTCCAAAGGCCCCTACGATTACGTTAAGCAAGGAACGATTCATGGCCTTGCACATCAGTATGGTGAGGATGGTACCGGCTGATCCTACGAGTATACCGCCGGTCAGCATGGCCTGGTTGTTGTAAAGGAACCCGCCCATCGCTGCGGCCACACCCGTGAAGGAGTTCAGAAGGGAAATGACCACCGGCATGTCGGCACCCCCGATGGGAATGACGAAAGTGATGCCATAGATCAGGCTGCATCCGAGCAATATATAAACCATCCATGAAATATCCCTGGGCATGACATGTCCCTGCGCCAGGATGATCACAATAAAGACTAGGATACCGGCCAGGAAGGTCAGGTTGATATACCTCATGAATTTCAGCTTGGGATCACCGATTTTTTCGGCGAGCTTGCCAAAAGCGATCATGCTTCCGGCGAAGGATATGCTTCCGATAGTCAGCCCGAGCAGAATGGCAATGGCGTGCCCGTTGAACATCCCATGTTTCATGATCAGCTCGGGAGCCATTTTCGGGAATTCCATCAGGGAGATCAATGCTGCCGCTGCACCACCCATACCGTTGAAAAAAGAGACCAGCTGTGGCATGGCCGTCATTTTTACCTTAACGGCAATGGTCCAGCCAATGATCGTGCCTATCACTATGGCCGCCAGTATCCACACGATATTCCCGATGGGTTCTCCGTCTTTCCGATGAAACAGGATGGTACAGAGGATGGCTGTGAACATGCCGATAGCCGCCAGGATGTTGCCACGTCGGGCAGTCTTGGGATGGCTCAGCATTTTAAGTCCGAATATGAAAAGGATGGAAGCTACCAGGTAGCTGATTTCCAGGACAGAATCGCCCAACGTGAAAGTCAGCTGGTTGGTGAATTCTATAATTTCTTTCATCTGGTTTCAGTAATTAATAGATTGATAATCATCCTGCCCTGTAGTCATTTCTTTTTCTTGAACATTTCAAGCATCCGGTCCGTGACCACAAAACCGCCCACCACGTTCAGGGTGCCCAGAACAACGGCCAGGAACCCGAGGATCATGGATGCAGTAGTGTCGGCATGCCCCATAACAATGATGGCGCCGATGATGACAACGCCATGGATGGCATTGGCCCCCGACATGAGCGGGGTATGCAGGATGGCCGGAACGTGCGAGATGACCTCCACTCCCAGCAGAATCGAAAGGGCGATGATGAAAATCGCCTCTTTGTGCGTATAGATGAACTCAAGTATACCTTCCATGATAAGAAAGATTATTGAAAAATATTTTTCACTCTCGGATTATAGATCTCTCCACCGTGCGTGACACAGGTCCCGATGACCAGGTCATCCTCAAAATTCAGCGAGAGGGTTCCATCGGGGCCGATCAACAGGTTCATGAAGTTCAGGACATTCTTTCCGAACATCTTGCTGGAATCTTTGGGGAGCGTGGAGGGGTAGGCCGACTGTCCGATGATCGTGATTCCCTTGTGCTCTATTGCTTGAGCATCCTTCGTCAGTTCGCAGTTTCCTCCGGTTGAGGCTGCCAGGTCAATGATGACCGAACCCGGTCTCATGGACTCCACGGTCTCCTTCATCAGCAGTTTTGGAGCCGGTTTGCCCGGTATCTGGGCGGTGCAGATGACTACGTCGCTTTTGACAGCATGATCATGGACAGCCTGTTGCTGTTTTTTCTTGTACTCCTCCGTTTGTTCCACCGCGTAACCGCCTGCCGACGCCTCGTCCCGGGAGCCTTCAACGACAATGAATTTGGCGCCCAGGCTTTCAACTTCCTCCTTGACAGCTTCCCTGACATCAAAAGCTTCGACTTTGGCGCCCAACCTTCTGGCAGTTGAAATGGCCTGTAACCCGGCTACTCCTGCACCCAGTATCAGGACTTTTGCAGGTGTTATGGTTCCGGCGGCTGTCATGAACATCGGGAAAAAGGTAGGCAGGTGCATGGCTGCATCCAGGACAGCACGGTAACCGGCAGAGGTGGCTTGCGATGAAAGAATGTCCATGGCTTGCGCCCGCGTGGTCCTGGGTACAACGTCCAGGCTGAAGGAAGTCAGTTTCAGGTCCAGCAGTTTTTGCACCAAAGGTTTATCCGTCAGGGGATTCAATACTCCCAGCCAGATCTGCCCGGATTTCATCCTGGCGAGGATATCAGGTTCCGGTGGCGAGATCCGCATCAGGAGGTCAGCTCCTGCCAGGATTTCCGGTAATTTCATAATTCTGGCTCCCGCTTTTTCGTATTGCTCGTCAGGGGTAAAAGCCCTGGCCCCGGCTGATGATTCAATCCAGACCTCTGCTTTTTTTGCGATCAGTTCGGCTACCGTTTCCGGAAGCATAATAACCCGGTTCTCATCCGGTTTTTCCTTCAGAATGCCTATAATCATAATGGAATAGGATTAATCAGGTAGTAATTAAGTTGGTCGGTAAATTGTGAACGAAGATAAAAAAAAACATATATCTTCGCATCCTGAGAACTTTTTGTGCATGGTCACCAGAGCAATGACATATCTGCTTTCTTCCACCCTCCGGATGATGGATATGTTAATGCGATAGGGGTAGGCTGGAACCAGTTTACCCCACTCCTCAAAAAATCGTGCTTACAGATTACAGGCAACGAGTCACGATTCACGAGTCACGAGTCACGAGTCACGATTCACGAGTCACGAATCACGAGTCACGAATCACGAGTCACGAATCACGATTCACGAAAAACCTACTATCATGTCATATCACTTCGAAACTCTTCAGATTCATGCCGGTCACGCACCTGACCGGGACACCCTCAGCCGGGCCGTGCCGATCTACCAGACCACCTCATATCTGTTCCGCGATGCTGATCACGCTGCCGCATTGTATGAGCTGGCTGAACCGGGACACATTTACAGCCGTATCAGCAATCCGACGGTGGAGGTATTTGAAAAAAGGATGGCTGCCCTGGAAGGAGGCTCGGGGGCCCTTGCGGTATCGTCCGGCCATGCCGCCCAGTTCATCGCGCTGAACAATATCCTCCGGCCGGGGAACAACCTGGTCTCTTCACCATTCCTTTATGGCGGGACTCTTTCCCAGTTCAAGCATGCCTTTAAGAACCTGGGAGTGGAGGTCAGGTTTGCCGCGACCGATCGCGCGAAAGATTTTAAACCGCTGATCGATAGCCTGACCCGCGGTATTTACCTTGAAACGATCAGCAATCCCGGGTTTTCGGTCCCGGATTTCGAACAATTCTCCTTGCTGGGTACACAGTATGGCATTCCGCTCATCGTGGATAATACGTTTGCCGGAGGGGGCTACCTTTGCCGACCCTTGCAGCACGGTGCAAACATAGTGGTCGAATCAGCGACCAAGTGGATCGGGGGCCATGGCACTACCATTGCCGGAGTGATTGTCGACGGAGGGAATTTTCCCTGGGATAACGGTAATTTTCCCCAGTTGACCGAACCGGCACCTGAATACCACGGCATTCCCTGGTACACCCGTTTCGGAAACCAGGCATTCATTACCCGGGCCAGGTCCATAGGGCTTAGGGATTTCGGACCCTCCTTAAGCGCATTCGATGCCTTCCTCCTTCTGCAGGGCCTGGAAACCCTGTCGCTGCGCCTGGAACGCCAGTGCAAGAACGCTCTTGCCCTGGCAGAATGGTTACTGTCCCATCCACAGGTGGAGAAGGTCAGCTATCCCGGTTTGACGGGAGATTCCAACCATGCTAATGCTGCACGCTATCTCGTCAATGGATTCGGCGGCGTATTGACTTTCATCCTGAAGGGCAGCAAGGAACGGAACCGCCGCCTGGTTGAGAAATTCAAACTGGTCAGCCATCTGGCGAATGTTGGGGATACCCGGACCCTGATCATTCAGCCAAGCGCAACCACCCACCAACAATTATCAGAGGCAGAGCAACTGGCTGCCGGGGTGCACCCGAACCTTTTCAGGGTTTCAGTCGGAGTGGAGCACATAGAGGATATAATTTCCGATTTTGATCAGGCAATCAAGCAGTTATGACACAACTCGAACCTCATATTTTTGAGTTCACCCAACCCCTCGAACTGGAATGTGGCAGGATACTGCCCAAATACCAGGTGGCTTTTCACACGTTCGGAAAGCTGAACCATGCACTTGACAATGTCATCTGGGTCGCTCATGCCCTGACTGCCAATTCGGATGTCTATGACTGGTGGCCGGGCATGGTGGGACCGGGCCGGTTGATGGATACGGACAAGTATTTCATCATTTGTGCCAATATTCTGGGTTCCTGCTATGGGACTACTGGGCCTTTGTCCATTGATCCTGAAACCGGCAAGTCGTATCTCAATGATTTTCCATTGATTACGGTCAGGGATATGGTCAGGGTTCATCAGGAACTAAGGAAATTCTTAAATATCAGGAAGATACATTTGGGAATTGGAGGATCGCTGGGTGGCCAGCAGATTCTGGAATGGGCCATCCTGGAGCCTGACCTGTTCCGCTATATCGCACCGGTCGCCACTAATGCACGGGCTTCAGCCTGGAATATAGCCTTTAGCGAGGCGCAGAGGATGGCTCTTGCAGCGGACCCATCATTCACCGATAATGAACCGGATGGTGGCTCCGCTGGATTACGCGCAGCGAGGGCCATTGCCCTCCTGAGTTACAGAAACCGGTACACCTATGACCAGACCCAGACCGATCCGGATGAACAGAAACTCAACGATTTCAGGGCCTGTTCCTACCAGCAGTACCAGGGCGAAAAACTGGACCGACGGTTCAATGCCTATTCCTATTATACCATTACCCGTACTTTCGATTCCCACCATGTGGGCCGAAACAGGGACGGAGTTGAAAAAGCCCTTGCTACAATCCGGGCCAAGACAGTTGCCATTGGGATCTCCAGCGACCTGCTGTTCCCTCCGGAAGAACAGCAACTGTTGGCATCGGCCATACCAGGAGCCCAATACTACGAAATCGATTCCTTTTACGGTCACGACGGTTTTCTGATCGAAGTTGACAAGCTGACTAATATTATCAAACCGATAATCAACGAAACCATTCATGAAGACACAACATAACGGTAAACTGGTCATCGGCTTGTTCGGGTACGGTTTGGTTGGACAAGGTCTCTACAAGGTTTTGCAGGAAGTACAGACCGCTGATGCTACCATTAAGTCCATCTGCGTCAAGAACCAAGAGAAGCCACGCAACCTTCCTGCCGGGCATTTTACCTTTAGTCCGGATGACCTGCTAAACGATCCGGATATCAACCTGATCGTTGAACTCATCGATGATTCAGAAGCAGCCTATTCGATCGTCCGGCAAGCCCTACTGAAAGGCAAATCCGTGGTTTCCGGGAACAAGAAAATGCTGGCCTGTCATCTCGATGAGCTGATCGGGATCCAGAAGGAGACAGGCAGTGCATTGCTATACGATGCTTCGGCCTGTGGCAGCATCCCGGTCATCCGGAACCTGGAGGAGTATTATGACAATGATCTTCTACAATCAATAACCGGTATTCTCAATGGCTCTTCCAATTTCATCCTGACACGGATTTTCCAGCAAAGCCAGGACTACGGAGAAGCCCTGAAGCACGCCCAGGAATTAGGCTTTGCAGAAAAAAACCCGGTTTTCGACGTGGACGGGTTTGACAGCATGTACAAGCTGATCATTCTTGGGTTGCATGGATTCGGGACCCTGGTGGATCCATCAGAGGTTTTTCATTACGGCATCAGCAGGATATCCGCTTATGATATCCGGTATGCCCGCGAAAAGGGAAAAAAGATCAAGCTGGTGGGACAAGTTTCCAAAGCCAATGGTAGCCGGTTCACTATGTTCGTGCTGCCTAAATTCGTCGCTCCCGATGAGTATATCTATAATGTTGAAGATGAGTACAACGGTGTGATCATTCAGGGACAGTTCTATGACAGGCAGTTTATGTTCGGCAAGGGTGCAGGCGCTTTTCCGACCGGCTCCGCCGTGTTGTCGGATATCACTGCCCGAAAGCATAACTACCGGTATGAATACAAAAAGCTGAACTTTTTTACACCCCCGCTGTTCACCCGGGAGGTGATCATCGAGATCTATCTTCGTTACCATGACCTGGTCGATCTGAGTCATTTTGATTTTGAGGCGATCAGCGAAAAATATACCAGCCAGGATTATGGTTTTGTCGTTGGCCGCATCCGGCTGGAGAACCTCTCTAAGCTTAAGAATCTGATCAGGAAATTGGATATTTTTATCGCCTGGACAGGAAAAATAGAATAAATTGAACAAGAGCCCGTCATACGAAAGGCTGCAGCGAGCATTGAAGGATCGCATACTGGTTCTTGATGGTGCCATGGGAACGCTGATCCAGAAAAAGGGATTGGAAGAACCGGATTATCGCATTCCCGGCCTTGAAAACCATCCTGTCCCGCTGAAAGGCAATCATGATTTGATCAGCCTGACCAGACCGGAAATCATTCGGCAGATCCATCGGGATTACCTGGCAGCCGGAGCTGATGTGATCGAAACCAACACCTTTAATTCCAATGCCGTTTCGCAATCGGATTATGGGCTGGAGTTCCTCGTTTACCGGATGAACCTTGAGGCAGCGCGGCTGGCCAAAGAAGTGGCGGGGGAAGGAGCTTTCGTGCTCGGATCGATGGGCCCCACCAACCGGACGGCATCCCTGTCGCCGCGGGTGGAGGACCCAGGATTCCGGAATGTGACCTTTAACCAGCTGGCCGCGGCTTACCAGGAGCAGGTCAAGGGATTGCTGGATGGAGGTGTGGACGGACTTCTGGTTGAAACCATCTTCGATACGCTCAACGCAAAGGCAGCCGTTTATGCTATTCAGGAAGAGTTTGAGATCAGGGGTCAGGAGTGGCCGGTCGTCATTTCTGTCACGATTACAGATGCCAGTGGCAGAACCTTGTCAGGCCAAACCCTTGAAGCTTTCTATTACAGCATCCGACACGCAGATCCGCTTGTCATCGGGCTGAACTGTGCCCTGGGAGCGAAAGAACTTCTACCTTACCTGCGTGAGATGAGAAGGTTGGCTGACCTGGATAACAGATGTCTGGAGTCAGGGGACAAGAAACTTTTTGTGAGTGCCCATCCCAACGCGGGGCTGCCGGATGAGCTGGGTGGTTATGCACAGAGCGCCAGGGAGATGGCCGAATGGATCAGAATCTTCATTGATGAAGGTCTTGTTAACCTCGTTGGCGGCTGCTGTGGCACCACCCCAGACCACATCCGGGAAATCAGCAGACTGGTCAGAGGCTCTCAACCTCCTCAATACCGGCATGCCGGCATCACCGCTTCGCTCCGACCTTCTCACTCTCCCACAGTTTTCGCCGGCCTCGAGTCCCTGGTCATCCGCCAGGAATCCAACTTTATAAATATAGGAGAGCGCACCAACGTAGCCGGCTCCAGGTTGTTTGCCCGGCTGATCAGGGAAAACAAGTACGAGGAGGCCCTTGCCGTTGCCAGGGAGCAGATTGAGGGAGGGGCGATCATGATCGATTTATGCATGGACGATCCGTTGCTGGATGCTACCGAAACCATGGTGAGATTTCTCCGGATGGCCGGAACGGACCCGGACATAGCCAGGGTACCCTTCATGATAGATTCCTCCCGTTTTGATACTATTTCCGAGGCTCTCAGGAATATTCAGGGGAAACCGGTGGTCAACTCCATCAGCCTGAAGGTGGGTGAAAAAATTTTCATTGAGCAGGCCCGCCTGATCAGGCGCCTGGGAGCCGCGGTTGTGGTGATGCTTTTTGATGAGGCAGGACAGGCCGATACGTATGAAAGAAAGGTTGCTGTCGCCAGGCGCTCGTATGACCTCATGGTAGGTAAGGCCGGATTTCCGGTTGAGGATATTATCATCGATCCCGGTATTTTAGCCCTGGCAACCGGGATTGAGGAGCACAACCGGTATGCAGTCAACTATATCGAAGCTACCCGCTGGATCAAGAGAAACCTTCCCGGAGTCAGGGTTTCCGGGGGTGTAAGTAACCTGTCTTTTGCTTTCCGGGGCCAGGAACCGGTCCGCCAGGCTTTGCACGCCGTATTTTTATACCATGCCATCCGTGCCGGAATGGACATGGGGATAGTCAATCCTGCCCAACTGCAGGTTTACGATGAAGTTGAACCGGCGCTGCTAAAGCTGGCCGAGGACGTAGTCCTTAACCGGAGAAAGGATGCCACTGACCGGTTGCTGGCATATACGGAGACGAACCTGAAAACGGGGGATTGGGAGTCTGAAAGACCGGAAATGCATGAAACATGGCGAAACCTTGAGGTAAGAGAACGTCTGGTGCACGCCCTGGTGGCAGGAATTACTGATCATATCGAGGAGGACGTCGAAGAAGCCCGGCGGAATTTTGAATATGCCCTTGAGGTTATCGAGGGCCCTCTGATGGAGGGTATGAATGTGGTGGGTGACCGTTTTGGATCGGGCAAGATGTTCCTGCCGCAGGTGATAAAGAGCGCCCGAGTGATGAAAAAAGCAGTGGGATACCTGACTCCTTACATCGAGTCGGAAAAAAGACCGGGAACGGCCGTAAACGCAGGAAAGGTTGTTCTCGCGACGGTAAAAGGCGATGTACACGATATCGGCAAAAATATTGTCGGAGTGATTCTGCAATGCAATAATTATGAAGTAATTGACCTGGGGGTGATGGTACCGGCCGAAAAAATACTGGAAACCGCTGTCAGGGAAAATGCTTCCCTGATTGGCTTAAGCGGCCTGATCACCCCTTCACTGGAGGAAATGGCTCACGTGGCGCGTGAAATGGAAAGGAATGGACACACCATTCCTCTGCTGATTGGCGGAGCCACTACATCGGAATTGCACACGGCGCTGAAAATCGATCCGGCCTATTCCGGTCCGGTCATGCATGTGAGAGATGCTTCCCGTGTAGTCGCCGCCGCATCTTCATTAACCTCTGCCGATCAGTCAGGCCTGAAAAAATCGGAGATCAAATCGAATTACGAAAAAATCAGGATTGAATACCTGAACCGGGACCGGTCAGGTGCCTGGATTACTCTTGAAGAAGCGCGGAACAACCGGTTCAAAGCCAGGGAAGACATGAGGACCATCAGCAGGCCAAAACGCTTGGGGATCACCCAATTTCTGGATTTTCCCCTGGTCCGGCTGATACCTTACATCGACTGGTCCTTCTTCCTCTACACCTGGAACATAAGGGGCCGGTACCCTGAAATCCTGGAGGATCCCATCAAGGGAAAAGAAGCGGCCAGGCTGATCGGGGAAGCACAGGAACTGTTAAAGGAGATCACCAGGCACGGCTGGCTTAAGGCCAATGGAGCCATAGGTATCTTCCCGGCACGGTCGGTCGGTGATGATATCGTGTTATATGATATTGACAATGCATCCGTGGAGTGTGAACGTTTGTATTTCCTCCGCAATCAGGAAAAGAAAGAACCCGGAGTGCCGAATTTGTGCTTGTCCGATTTTGTGGCTTCATCAGACGACGCCACGGAGGGTTACCTGGGACTTTTTGCCTGTACGGCCGGAATCGGATGTGATGAGATATCGGAAGTGTTTACTGGTCAGCACGATGATTTTAAGTCTCTGATGATCAAGGTTCTTGCCGACCGGTTGGCGGAAGCATTTGCCGAATGGCTGCATGAAAAGGTCAGAAAAGAATTTTGGGGATACGCACCGGATGAAAAACTGAGTACCCGGGAGTTACTGAAGGAAGCTTACAAGGGCATTCGTCCGGCTGTCGGATATCCCAGCTGTCCCGACCATTCGGACAAGGTTGTCTTGTTCAGGCTGCTGGACCCTGACCAGGCTCTGGGTATCCGCCTGACCGAAACGCTTGTAATGCATCCGGGTGCTTCGGTTGCCGGATATTATTTCGCCCATCCCGGATCACACTATTTTCAGGTCGGCAAAATCGGGAGCGACCAGGTCCGGGATTATTCCCGCAGGAGAGGAATGTCCATCCAGGAAACAGAGAAAAACCTTGCCAATAATCTTAATTACTGATGAAGGTCACTGAACATATTGCCTCTGGCACCGGGACCAGGATTTCCTTTGAAATCCTTCCGCCAACAAAAGGGACAAGCATTTCAACCATTTATGACACCCTTGACATGTTGATGGATTTCAAGCCGCCCTACCTGAACATAACCTACCATCAGACGGAAATCGACCTTAAAAAAAGGCCTGACGGGCTCCTGGAACCCCGGATTGTCAGGAAACGGCCGGGAACGGTAGCCATGTCGGCAGCCATCATGAGCCGTTACGGCGTCGATGTGGTACCGCACCTGATCTGCGGGGGTTTTACCAGGGAAGAAACTGAGGATGCCCTTATTGACCTGCATTATCTGGGCATTAACAACCTCCTCGTTGTCAGGGGTGATGGCAATCCCCTGACCGGCCGGTTCGTTCCCGAAAAGAACGGGCACGAACATGCCATCGATCTGCTTAAGCAGACCGTTGATCTTAATCATGGCAAATACCTGGAGGAAGATTTGATCAATCCGGAGGCGACTGATTTTTGCATCGGTGTGGCCGGTTATCCCGAGAAACACCTTGAGGCACCCAATGCCGAGAGCGATCTGTTCTACCTGAAAGCGAAGGTGGAAGCCGGGGCTGAATATATAGTCACACAGATGTTCTTCGATAACCTGAAGTTTTTCAGTTTCAGGGATGCCTGCCGGAAGGCCGGGATCACCGTACCCATAATTCCGGGCCTGAAACCGGTCTCCATCAAGAAACACCTGAACCTGTTGCCTCAGACATTCAAGGTGGATATTCCGCCATTATTGGCCGGCGAGATCGACAAATGCAAGGACAACGAAGCCGTACGGCAGGTCGGTATTGAATGGTCGGTCGAACAAGCCAGGGAACTGATGCGGAACGACGTGCCTATCATCCACTTTTTTACCATGGGTCGTGCTGATAACATCCGCAAGATTGCGGAAAATATCCTGTAGCGACGCAATATTTTGCGTCGCCACTGTGACAACGATATTGTGGCGACGCAAAATATTGCGTCGCTACAGGACCCTTGTCGCAGGGATTTCCGTATTTTAGCCCTTTATGGAAGTTGACCTTTTTGTTCCCTGTTTTATTGATCAGTTATTTCCGGAGACCGGTTGGAATGTCCACCGTGTGCTTGAAAACGTGGGCTGCAACGTGCTTTACAATCCCGATCAGACCTGTTGCGGACAAGCGGCCTTTAACGCCGGCCACTGGGAAATCGCACGCGAGCTGGCAACTAAATTCCTGAACGATTTCAGCGGATCACGCCCTATCATCTGTCCTTCGGCTTCCTGTGCCGGCTATATTAAGAATTGCTATGCCGACCTCCTGAAAGGAACCATCTATGTCAATCAATTCAACAGGCTTAAACCTCAGGTATATGAGTTTACCGATTTCCTTGTCAACGTGATGGAAGTCCGCGATGTGGGTGCCCGGTTCCGGGGAAAAGTCACCTACCATGACGCCTGTGCCGCCCTCAGGGAATACGGGATTAAAGAGGAACCCAGAATCCTCCTGAAGAAAGTCAGGGGCCTGGAACTCATTGAAATGCCTGAGACCGATACCTGTTGCGGCTTCGGCGGTACTTTTTCCATCAAGCATGAGCCGATCTCAACCGCCATGGCCCAGCAGAAGGTCGAAAACGCACTTTCAACCGGGGCCGAATACATCACCAGCACGGAAATCTCCTGTCTGATGCACATCGATTCCTTTATCAGGAAACATCACCTGGGAATCCGATGCATGCACATTGCCGATATTCTGGCAACCTCCGACCAGGGAGTGCTGTTTCATTGACGATCCTTGAAGTTGGTTTTATTAATTATACCTGATAGCCATCCCCGTTACCTAATACCTGTTGTCATGAAAACAAAAAACCTTCTTCTGACCTCGCTCGTTTTTTTTACCTTGGCATCCAGTGTCCGGGCCCTAAACAATGACGGCAAAACGGTTTTGACAAAACAATTGCCCAAGATTTCAATTACTTCCGAACAAGTCAGGCTCTACGTCGGGACCCTGGAAAGCAATGTCCGGAATATCCGGCCTGGCAATGCGTCGCAGGTTCTTTATGCCGATGAGGACCTGAAAAACCAGACAGAGTATTGCCTTCTGTACCTGCACGGCTTTTCGGCAAGCCCGATGGAAGGCAGCCCCACCCATAGGAACCTGGGTAAGGCATTCGGTATGAATGTTTATATCCCCCGCCTGGCCGAACACGGCCTTGACACGCCCGATGCCCTGCTGAACATGACTCCCGAAAACCTTTGGAATTCGGCGCTTGAAGCCCTGGTTCTTGCAAAAGCCTTGGGTAAGAAGGTGATCCTGATGGGTACCTCCACCGGTGGAACCCTTGCCTTGCAGATGGCCGCCGATTTCCCCGAAGATGTCTTTGCACTCATATTGCTCTCACCCAATATCAAGGTAGCCACAAAGGGCATCTGGCTGCTTGGAAGACCATTTGGTCTTCAGCTTGCAAGGATGATGACGGGAGGAAAATACCGCATCCTGCCCGAGGATCCGATAACCGATCCTTACTGGTACAGCAAATACCGTGTCGAGGGAGTGATCTATCTTCAAAAATTGATTGAAAAGACCATGAAGATCAATACATTCCAGGCCGTGAAACAGCCGGTATTTACAGGCTACTATTACAAGGACAAGGAAAATCAGGATCAGACGGTCAGGGTGGATGCCATTCTCTGGATGACCGACCATCTCGGCACCCCGGCAGATAAAAAAGTCACGGTAGCCTTTCCGGATGCGGGCGCCCATGTAATCGGCTGTGAACTGACCAATCCGAACTGGATGAAAGTCTATAATGCTTCATCTGATTTCCTGAAAAAGATAACCGGAATCGTGCCATCAAAATAAGACTCCCAATGAAACCGCTGAGAACCGTTGTCTGCGCAATGTCGGGATTTATCCTGATCTCTTCCTGTACCCTGAAAGTCAGTAAATATGAGGGTGTCGCCTTTTCTGAAAAAACGCCGCATGATTGGGAAAACCCGACGGTGAACAATATCAATAAGGAAAAGCCTCATGCGAGTTTTTTTTCTTACCTGACAAAGAAAGAAGCTGTCGAAGGAAACTACAGTAAATCTGATTTATTCAGGAGCCTCAACGGGAAATGGTCGTTTCATTTCTCTCCCCGGCCTGCTGACCGTCCTTTTTATTTCTTTAAGGAGGATTTTGACGTCAGTGACTGGGATTTGATCGAGGTCCCTGCAAACTGGGATTTGCTGGGCTATGGAATTCCCATATACAGGAATGCCGGATATCCTTTCAAACCAAATCCACCCTATATACCGGCAGATAATAACCCTGTCGGATCCTATCGCCGGAATTTTGAAGTACCGGAATCCTGGAAAAACAGCGAGGTCTATCTTCATTTCGGAGCCGTCACATCGGCTTTCTACGTCTGGGTGAATGGTGAAATGGTGGGGTATAGCGAGGACAGTAAAACTCCTGCGGAATTCAACGTCACCCGGTACCTGAAAAAGGGAACGAACAGCCTGTCGGTTGAGGTCTACCGCTGGAGCGATGGCAGTTATCTGGAAGACCAGGATTTCTTCCGTTTGAGTGGAATTACCCGAGATGTCTATCTCTTTGCAAGGAATCCGCTTCACATCAGGGATTTCTTTGTAATGTCTGATTTATCGGGAGATTTCAGGGATGGTGTCTTCGGGGTGACTGTCGAGCTTGAAAATCAACGGCAAGAGATCTCAACCGCGGAAGTGACGGTGGAGTTGATAGATGGGCCTGACAGGCTTTATCACAGCAATCGGAAAGTTGAAATCAGCAAACCGGGACAAACCCTGAGTTTTGAGAGTACCATTCAGTCCGTAAAGAAATGGTCAGCCGAGCAACCCAACCTGTACATCCTGGTGATCGGACTTGCGGACGGTACCGGGAAGGCGGTTGAATATATCAGTCTGCCGGTCGGTTTCCGCCGGATCGAAATCAGGGACAAGCAGTTGCTCGTTAATGGAGTTGCCGTTTACCTCAAGGGGGTCAATATGCATGAGCATCATCCCGATAAAGGACACGTGGTGGACGAGGCCACGATGAAGCTCGATATCCTGACCATGAAATCGCATAATATCAATGCCGTCAGGACTTCCCATTATCCTCAGCCCGAAAGATGGTACGAACTGTGCGACCAGTATGGCCTGTACCTCATCGATGAGGCCAACATTGAATCCCACGGGATCGGTTATGACAAGGATATCACGCTGGCCGACCGTCCGGAATGGGCCCTTCAACATATGGAGCGGACCATGAACATGGTTGAAAGGGACAAAAACCATCCGTCCGTAATTCTCTGGTCATTGGGCAATGAAGCGGGCGATGGTCATAACATGCTCGCGGATTACAAGTGGATCAGGCAGCGGGATCCCTCAAGGCCGGTGCAATATGAACGGGCAGAGAAATCAACGAACACAAATGAAAGACACACGGATATCTGGTGCCCGATGTACGCCAGGATTGATTACATGGTGAGATATGCCGAAAATCCTGCCAGTGACCGTCCGTTGATACAATGCGAATATGCCCACGCAATGGGCAATTCAGTCGGAAACCTCCAGGATTACTGGAATGCGATCGAGAAGTACCCGATTCTCCAGGGTGCTTTTATCTGGGACTGGGTTGATCAGGGTATTACTAAAGTCAATGACCGGGGTGTCAGGTATTGGGCCTACGGAGGAGACTGGGGACCTCCGGGTACTCCTACAGACGGCAATTTTTGCATCAACGGGCTGGTTTTTCCGGACCGCACTCCTCATCCGTCCCTGAAAGAAGTCAAAAAGGTATATCAGTATGTTAAATTCATCCCGGATGATCTTGCCCAGGGTAAGTTGTTGATAAAGAACGGATACGCTTTCACTAACCTGAAAGTCTTTCAGCTGGAATGGAGGATTGAAGGTGACGGGATTATCGTATCCTCTGGATCTGTGCCCTTTCCGGATATTTCCCCCGGTCAGACGGCTCCGGTCAAGCTCGATATCCGGATGCCTTCACCGGAACCCGGTTTTGAATACTACCTGATTGCATCGGCTGTGCGCAAGGATGCCTGGACCATTGTAGAACCCGGTCATGAATATGCTGCCGGGCAATTCAGGCTACCGGTTTATGCCGACCGTCAATTGGTCCCCCTGAGCGATTTTTCAGATCTCTCAAGGAACCAGTCAGGAGAACTGACAACCATCCAGGGCAGAGATTTCAGCGTCACCTTCAATATGGCTGCCGGGCTGATTGTCTCGATGAAATATAAAAACAACGAATTGATGAATGAGCCTTTGATTCCGGATTTCTGGAGGGCTCCGACAGATAATGATTTTGGCAACGGTTTGCCCGAAAGATGTGCCATCTGGAAAGACGCAGGTAAAAACGCGAAGCTGGTTTCGGCCAGGTCCGATCTGCCCAATCCGAAACTGGCCCTGTTTGATTTTGTTTTTAATCTGGAAGACGGAACAGGAACGTTTGCAGAAGTGGGTGTCCGCTATAAAGTGCTTGGATCGGGTGATATCATGGTCGATTACCGTTTTGAAAAAACGCGCCAGGGATTGCCCGGAATTCCAAGAATTGGCATGAACCTGGTTCTGGCAGGTGAGTTTGACCGGGTCAGCTATTTTGGCAGGGGACCCTGGGAGAATTACTGGGACAGGAAAACCGGTTCATTCATAGGGCACTACAAAACTAATGTGGCAGATATGTATACACCTTATATCCGGCCGCAGGAGAACGGGTACCGGACCGACGTAAGCTGGATGAGCCTGACCAATTCCAGGGGAATGGGTCTTCTTGTTGCCGGTGAACCCATATTCTGCTTCAGCGCGCTTCATAATACAAAGGACGATTTTACCAGTATCAAGAGGAATTATGACGAACGTCTTGACAATCCGGCCCAGTACAATCGCCACACCGACGACGTGATTCCGCGCGACCTGGTCAGTTTGAATATTGACTTGGCCCAGATGGGTGTCGGGGGCGATGATTCCTGGGGTGCCTGGACCCATCCCGAATACCGGCTTGACGGAGACAAGTACCAGTACCGTTTCCGGTTGAAATTGATCGGATCGGCTGAAGCTGAAAACAAACTGGCACGTCAGCGGGTTGACGGAATGTATTGAAGGAGCGGTCTCGGGTTACCGGTTGAATTCCTCGTGCCATCCGGCCAGGATAGTTTCCTTGTCCGGACCGAAGCGTCTGACTGAGCGGAGAACTTCCTCGAAGGTTTTCTCGCGGGTTAATTGGCCGTGACTTTTGGAGAAGAACTTATCAGTGTAAGCAATGATCTTTTCCGCCAGTGAAACGGGAAGCATCGTTCTTCGTGGAATCGGGAGTTTTTGATTTTCAATATCCTCTATGGTAAGCCCGGTGCCGGTATGCCGTTCGCAAACCAGGGCATGTATCGGCAATCCTTCTTTTATCAGGAGATCATGGCCTAAATAACCATGACATATATAAGGATGATTGCCGAAGCAGCCGATATCGGGCGCCTGTGTCAGTATGATTCCGATATCATGAAGGAGGGCAGCTTCGCGGATAAAATTCCTTTCCTCCGGCTGTAATCCCAGGGTCTGTGCAATAAGGTCTGATTTTCCGGCGACTGCTTCACTGTGAACAATCAGCACATGAGCAGCCAGGGATCCCTCCGGATAATACTTTTGGATGATCTGGTAAGGATCGATCATGTTTTACCTTGACCTGACATGGCCGCTGCCGGACACGCTTTTATGGGTATCGGGATTTCCCGAATAGTAAATATTACCGCTTCCTGATATATGGGCATCAAGCTCGTCCGTTACAAACAATTCCATTCCTCCGGAACCGGAAATGCGAGCAATGGCTTTCCGGGCCTTCAGGTCGCCTGCACGGATGCTGCCTGACCCGGAAATACCGAAATCAAGATCCTTGGCCGATCCTTTTAAATTAACATTACCGGATCCACTGACCTGGGCCAGTATATCATTCGCCTCGATCTCGAGATCCATATCACCCGATCCTGAGATTTTAATCTCCAGGTCCCTAAGGTCAGAGAAACGGTTGGTGGTTCTGATGTTTCCGGATCCTGAAATACGGACCAGGCGCAGTTGTTCCATGCTGATGTAAACCAGCAGCGGTTCGCTCCGCCATACCGGTTTCTTATTCTCGATCCGCCAGATTCCTCCGGAGATTGTCGTGTTAAGGTTGTCGATAATGTTTTCCTGGCCTTCAATCCTGACTTCCTGATGGTTGTCCTGTGTCAGGAATATCTTGGCGGAACCGGGAAGGGTCAGGCCTTCGAACCTGTCCAGGTCAAGCCTGCGCTCAACAACGGGGCCCTGACCTTCAATCCCATGCCAGGGAGCCCCTTCGTAACAGCCGGGAACTGCTGCCAGCATCAGCAATAAGGGAATGGAAAGAGCAAGTGTTTTCATGGTTGGTTTCAGTTTGATGTTAACGGTCACGGCGCACTGTGCCGCTACCGGTAATGTGAGAATCAATTTCGGGGGTTCCGCGGTAGAATACACTGCCGCTGCCGGATATCATAACATTCAGGTAATCTTCCACATCCACAAAGGCATTTCCCGATCCTGAAATGGTGATCTCAGCTTCCTCGGTCTCCAGGTCGAAAGCATCAATATTACCCGATCCGGAAATCAGGATATCCAGGAATTTTGTTTCCCCAGCCAGTTCAAAATTACCGAGGCCCGAAACCCGCACATCAACCTCATTGGATTCGGTTTCAAGGTCAAAGTCGCCGGATCCCGATATGGCGAGCTCAAGACGTCCCAGGTTGTAAAAAGGCGTCACGCCCGTAATATTGCCGGAACCGGTCACGGCCGCTTTAGTGAGATCGGGTATGGTAATGAATATTTTCACCGGTTTTGCATGGTGAACCCATTCATAGTATTCAATGGTCCAGATACCCCTGTTGACATCCAGGACAATATTGTCAATAATGTTTTCCTGTGCGCGGATCACAACCTCCTGGGTATCCCCCTGGGTCAGGAAAATATCCGCTCCGATTGTACTCACGAATCCATCGAAATCATCAAGATAGACCGTGGATTCAACGATTTCCCCCTCGCCGTTTATCCCGGGGATATAATAATCCGAGCAGGAAGCAAATAGTAAGGGGAACAGGCCGCAAACGACCGCTAAAGGTTTGCAGATTTTTGTTTTCATGGTATGTCTGTCTGGTTATCAAACGTTAGACGAACAATTATCGTGCCGTGTTACATGCATATTTTATTTCTGATATCTCCCAGCCGCCCCCGTCAAATCCATAGAGAATATCCAGGAAACCGATATCCCCTGTTCTGCCGTTCAATAAAAGCGGAATTTGTCCATGCAGGTTGACACTTCCATTGCGGTTTCGCTCGGTCACGCCAAACTCCTTAAACCCACGCGGCATAATCAGGCCTGACTGGATAGGCATCCCGCGTGAATCGAAGGCAGCCGAAGCAGGGCTCCCGGCAGGAACGGGTACCAGGTATTCGGTACCATTCTGTAGAATCACCTGAATCTGTAACCCTTCTGACAGCGACATTTCGGCTGGGAAGTGGTCATCGGGGTTAAAGATCAGAATGGGTTCCCTGAATTTCTGAGAATAAATATAACTGCGTGAAAAGGGCTCATTTGAATTCCCGGGCACCCAAATCCAGGCATCCGGAACGCCGTCACCATCGGCATCATCGTAGTGGATGGCCGGCAGGCAGAACGGGGGGCCTTCGGGCAACGGTTCCAGGAACCGGATCCCGGATGAATATTCCGCCAACAGGAATATTCTTTCATAGGCCATTCGGAGTGTGTCACTGGGCACGGTTATCAGGCTGTAGGTCCATGACAGGTCGCGGGTCTCTACCTTGCCCTGCTGAATGATAACTGTTTTGTCCGGGGTGCCAAACTCGCCCTGGACCCAGGAGGGAGTTTCGGCTGACGTGAAAACAATATCGCCATATTCAATGTAGTCTTTATAGACACAGGAATACCCTCGGTTGATCCAGGTGGCCATGAACCGGGCATACTTATCGACCGGGGAGGTTCTTTCAGAGGTCAGGGAGGGTCCCAGAATAATCCCGATCTCCTTTTCAATGGAATCACGGCGAAGGGAATCCAGTTTCAGGGCTTCCCGGGTATACGCATTCCTGGCAGCAGTGTCCTTGACTATCAGGTCAGCCAATTCCGGAGCTATTGTTTTGGCCGGATGATGGTGGCGGAATATAATCCGGGAGACTTTTTCCCCTGTGAAATAGAATTGCAGGCTGCCGGATTTTCCGAACCATCTGTCGGGATATTGCGCCCCGGTTATCATAGCCTTTCCGGCAATGGTATCCAGGATTGGCTCCCCGTCACCTTTCTCACGGATCAGGTCATCGAAATACCAGTTACCCAAAATGACATAGGGATCAATGGGAAATCCCGGTTTTTCCTGTGATAACAGCAAAACCGGAAAAACCAGCGGAACCAGCTGAAGGATCAGGGATAGATACAATTTTCTTGGCATTTCACACTATTTAATGATTCCAAGGGATTCATCTGTCAGGTTGCAATGTTTCGAATACAGGCCGGCCAGTTCATCAATGACCTTTTCCACCGGGACCGGTCCGTAAAAACCGGTAACCAGCATCAATATGGAATGGGTTTCAAGGCGGATCCTCGTCCTCATGCAATCTGAGGTCGGGCTTCCGATCACCCCCAATCCATCTCGATAAACGGGGAGCTGGCTCACGTTCATTGCTCCCCTTCCGATGGCTTCAAATTCCTCGCCGGATTTTCCTATTCCCAGTTCGATGTCTCCGGTGATCAGGGTACGGTCAAATCCGCCAATGGTCATGCCTGTTCTCAGGGATACCAGATTCAGGATATCCACCACCGTATTGATCCTGAACAGTTCCTGACCCTTTACCAGCCTTCGCATGAGAGCTTCCGCGGAAAGCCTGTAACGGTTGGGATCCTTCCCAAGCTCACGGTAAGCTTGTTTCCCCAGGCGGATGCCTTCGATCCGGCGGATGGATTCCGCATTCAAGGTCGAGATGATCTCACGTGAACGCGATTCGACCAGGCTCCATACTTCAGGCTGATTTTCACTGTTATTGACCAGGCCTGCCAGGTATCCGATGCAGATACCCGGAAAAATAATCCTGATCTCCTGGCTGATACCGATCATTTCTGAGAATTGTCTTGAAGATCAAACAGGTATCTGTAGTCCCCTTCCATTTCCATGAGTTCTTCGTGAGAACCTGCTTCAGTCACTCTTCCGTCACGCAGGACGTAAATACGATCGGCGTGTTGAACGGTCGACAGGCGATGGGCAATTATAATGGTTGTCCGGTTCTGCATCAGGTCCTGAAGGGACTCCTGAACGAGTTTTTCCGATTCGGAATCCAGCGAGGAAGTTGCTTCGTCCAGGATCAGGATGGGAGGATTCCTGTAAACGGCACGGGCCAGACAGAGACGTTGTCTCTGGCCTCCTGACATTGTGCTTCCGCGGTCACCCACATGGGCAAGAAGGCCCTGTTCCGTTTCCCTGACGAAATCCCATGCATGGGCAATCCTGGCGGCTTCCCGGACGGCATCAACATCTGGTTTCTCATCACCGAATGCGATATTGGACAGTATGGTGTCGTTAAACAACAGGGGATCCTGGGGGACAATGCCGATCAGGTTCCGGAGAGCTTTGTTGCTCATCTTTCTTATATCCAGGCCATCTATATGGACAGAGCCTTCAACAGGGTCATAAAACCGGGCCAGCAGATCCACCAGGGTTGATTTACCCGAACCGGACAGGCCGACCAGTGCGATGGTTTCCCCTTTTCGAATGGTCAGGTTTACCTGTCGGATGACCGGAGTGTCACCGTAGGCAAAGCTGACATTCCTGAACTCAATGGAATCCCTGAATCCGTCAGGTTCAACAGCATCGGGGCAGTCCGGGACTGTCACCGGAGCGTCCAGCACCTGGTCAATACGGTCAATCGAAGCCAGGCCCTTGTTCAGGTGATAATAAGCCGTTGAGATGGATTTTGCCGGATTGAGTATTTGTGAGAAGATGGCTATGTAAGCGATGAAAGAAGGAGCATTTAAACCGCCCATGCCCCTGAGCACCAGGTTTCCGCCGATGATCATCAGGCTTACTATAACCACGGATCCCAGGAATTCAGACAGCGGCGATGCCAGGTCTCTGCGCCTCGTGATTGAATTCATGATACGGGTGTAGGTCTGGTTTTCATGCCGAAAGCGTTTTTCAGACCATGCACCGGCGTTAAAACCCTTGATAATCCTTAATCCGGACAGCGTCTCCTCAAGTATGGACATCATCAAACCCATCTGAGACTGGCTTTTGGCGGAGGTCTTCCGGAGGTTTTTGCCTATGGTCCCGATCAGAAGGCCGCTTAAAGGCAGGAGGACCAGCACGGTCAGCGTCAGCTGAGGGCTCATGATCAGCATGCCGATCAGAAAAACTATGATATTGAGAGGATCCCGAAAGAATTTCTCCAACGAAACCATGACGGACCATTCCACTTCCTGCACATCCTGGGTCAGCCGGGCCATGATGTCACCTTTCCGTTCACGTGAGAAGTAGGATAGGGGAAGCTCTACAATTTTACCGTATACCCTGTTCCTGATGTCCCTTACGACACCATTCCGGATGGGAGCCATAAAGTAATTGGCCAGGTATACCGAGGAGGTTTTCAGGAAGAACAGGATCACGGCCAGGCCGCTGACAAGAAGGAGTGCAGCAGGTTTGCCATTGCTCTCGATTATCTGCCCGAGAAGATGATTGAAGCCGTCCTCAATAGAGCGGAGGTTCCAGCCCAGGGCGACAGGATCCTGAGCCACCTCCTGAAGTCCAAACAGTACACGGAGAAAGGGTGCGATCATCAGCAGGCTGAAGAGGGAAAAAATCACACCGATGAGATTGAACAGGATATTCAGAACGGCATATCCGCGGTACGGATATACATATTGTCTGATGATGTTAAGAAATCCCCTCATTTAAGCTACGGAATCATAAACGTCCGGATCGGTAGGTTTTATTGCCTAAGATTCCGGACACCCAGGTAATTCCAGGGAGTTATCTTCTTCAATTCATCCTTGACCGATTGATCCACGTTGAGTTTTTCAATGAAGCCCTGTAAGTCGGCCGGCTGGATCTTGTGATGGGTCCGGGTCAGTTCTTTCAACGCTTCATAGGGATTCGGATAGTTTTCCCGGCGGAGGATGGTTTGGATAGCTTCAGAGACAACTGCCCAATTATCCTCCAGGTCGGCGTTTATAGCATCCTGGTTCAGGACCAGCTTATCAAGGCCTTTATGGAGCGACTTCAATGCCAGCAGGCCATGGGCTATCGGGATCCCGACATTCCGCAGGACGGTCGAATCCGTAAGGTCTCGTTGAAGCCTCGAAACGGGAAGCTTATTGCTGAAATGCTCAAGCAGGGCATTGGCAACACCAAAATTACCCTCGGCGTTTTCGAAATCAATAGGGTTGATTTTATGGGGCATGGTTGATGATCCGACTTCTCCCTTCGTGATCTTTTGCCGGAAATAGTTCATGGAAATGTAGGCCCAGATATCCCTCGAAAGGTCAATGAGAATGACATTGATGCGTCTCAGGCAATCGAACAGGGCGGCAAGATTATCGTAATGCTCGATTTGAGTGGTTACCTGGGAACGGTTAAGGCCCAGGACGCCATTCACCAGGTGGTTGCTGACGGTCACCCAGTCATATTCCGGATAGGCAGCCACATGGGCATTGAAATTGCCGGTGGCACCTCCGAATTTGGCAGGGTAAGGGAGTTGCCGGAGGATATCCATCTGGTTATCAATCCGTTCGATGAAAACCAGTAATTCCTTTCCCAGTCGGGTGGGCGATGCCGGTTGCCCGTGAGTGTATCCGAGCATAGGCACATCATACCATTCTTCCGATAATTCTGCCAGGCGGTCCCTCACTTTGGTCAGCATGGGAAAGTATACCAGGTTGACTGCCTCCTTAAGTGACAGGGGAACAGCTGTGTTATTGATATCCTGTGAAGTCAGGCCGAAGTGGATAAACTCCTTGTAGCTGCCGAGTCCCAGGGCATCAAACTGTTCTTTCAGATAATACTCCACCGCTTTTACATCATGGTTGGTGATACTTTCTATTTCCTTAACCCTGGTCCCCCCTTCAGGAACGAAGTCCCGGTAAATGGTTCTGAGGGAAGCGTATTGGCTTTTTGGGAATGCAGCCAGCTGAGGCAAAGGCAGTTCACATAGCACGATGAAATATTCAATCTCGACCTGTATGCGGTATTTGATCAAAGCCGATTCGGAGAAGAAAGCGGCCAACTCCTGCGTTTTTTTTCTATAACGGCCGTCGACCGGGGAAATGGCGGTTAATTCGCTGAGGTCCATGGTGTGTTGATTAGAAGTGTAAAGTTAACAAAAAGGCTGGATCAAGCCCGGAATCATTATCTTTGAGTTCCGGTCCGAATTACCCCTGTGAAGATGAGAATCTCTGTTGTGAGTTACCTGAATTCCGCCCCCTTGGTCTATGGCATCCGGAATTCCGGTTATTTGGATGATTGCACCGTGACCCTTGAAGTTCCCGCCATCGGTGCTGCAAAATTGGCTGAAGACCGGGCTGACGTTGTCCTGGTACCGGTCGGTGCTTTTCCGGTTCCCTGCAGCGTGCAGTGGGTGGGTAACTATTGCATAGGGGTAGAGGGGCCGGTGCGCACGGTGTGCCTTTTTTCAGATGTGCCAATAGAACGAATAAAGACCGTCTGGCTTGATAATCAGTCCAGAACCAGCGTCAGGCTGATTCAGGTTTTAGCCAGCCATCACTGGAAAGCAGATTGGAAGTTCCGGATTGCATCGGATGGTTTTGAATCCAGGGATATAAGGGACGACCAGGCAGGCGTTTGCATAGGCGACAAGGTTTTTGCAATTGAAAAACGCTATGCTTTTAAATTCGATCTCGCTGAAGAGTGGATACGCTTTACCGGACTTCCATTTGTTTTCGCCGCATGGGCAACGAAAAAACCGGTTGGAAAGGAGTTTCTGGATCGCTTTGACAGTGCCATGGAATTTGGAGTATCTGCCCTTCCATCCGTTGCCAGGGAGTATGCTCCCGCAAGCATCCTGTCAGAGGAAGAGATACTGGAATACCTCACCCTTAACATCTCTTATCCTTTTACCCGTCGGAAAAAGGAAGGAATGAACCTGTTTCATTCCTTCCTGAACAAAAAAGAGGGCTGATTCCAGCCCTCCTTTTTGATCCATTCAGGTTTTCCTACTCCCCCGTCATGATCAGGAGAGGTTTAAAGTCGAAAGCATTGTACTTCGGCCTTAAACGGTCGGTATTGTAATGTTTTTTGATGTCAACAAACTTCTTGGTCGCCGTCACGACGTCAAGCGGGGCATTGTCATAGCGACCGTTTTTGAGTATGACAAGGCGGCCCTGGATGCCTTTCAGGATCAGGTCGAGTGCCAGGTTGCCAAAAGCCATCGGAACGATAGAATCCAGTGCATCCGGATCGCCTCCGCGTACCAGGTATCCCAGGTTTTGATTGATAACGTTGATTCTCTGACCGTGATTGAACGCAATCGAGCGTTCCTTGATGAGATTGCCGACTGTCAGACCGATCCCTCCCAGTTTGGCATGCCCGAACATGTCTTTTTCCCCGTCCAGGAAACTCATTTTCTCCATCCCTTCAAAAGTTGCTCCTTCCGAGATCAGGCAGATCGAATATTTGGACGGGTTGTGGTTACGGTCCTCGACTAAAAGCTGAGTCAGGCGGTCAATATTGAATTTGAACTCGGGAATGACGCAACGATGGGCCGCTCCGGCCATGGTCGGGAGCATGGCAGTGAATCCGGCATAACGTCCGAATACTTCAATGACCAGGATTCTCTCATGGGACCCCGCACTGGTACGCAACGTATTGACCATTTGAATGGTCCGCGTTACGCAGGTGGAGAACCCGATGCAATAGTCCGTTCCCGGAACATCATTATCCATTGTCTTCGGTATAGCCACGACTCTCAGTCCCTCGCCATATAACCGGACTGCATAGCTGAGAGTATCATCACCACCAATCGGAATCAGGTAATCCACGCCCAGCCATTCCAGGTTTTTGATGATTTCCGGGGTCAGATCATTCACCTCGGCCTGGTAGGTTTCTTTATACTGTACGGGAACAGAATTTTTTGGCATGTGGCTTGGCCGGGTCCTTGAGCTGTGCAGGAAAGTTCCACCCGTACGTCCGGCCCGATTGACAACCTCTTCGGAAAGAGTGACGAAATTGTTGCTATTGTCAACATCTTTATCCCTGATCATTTCAGTGATTCCAGCCCATCCTCTGCGCAGTCCGATCACTTCATATCCCTCCCGGAGGGCCCGGATAGTCACCGCACGAATCGCCGGGTTAAGGCCGGGAACATCCCCCCCGCCGGTTAAAATAGCAATGGTGCCTTTCTTTTTCATTTTCTTTGTTACTGGTTTGCGCCCAAAATTAAAAAAAAACGAAGGGCGGTTTCATTCTTTTTTAATTCTTGCAGAACAAAAAACCCCGCTGGTGCAGCGGGGTTTTGTATCTGAATTCAAAATCAGAACCTTCTTTCCTTGATGCGGGCTTTTTTCCCGGTAAGGCCGCGGAGATAATAAATCCGGGCACGGCGAACGCTGCCCCGTTTATTGAGTTCAATCTTGTCGATGAAAGGGGAAAAGGTAGGGAATATCCTTTCGACACCGATCCCGCCGGAAATCTTGCGAACCGTAAATGTTGCGGTGTTCCCTTCACCCCGGCGCTGAATGACCACTCCGCGGAACATCTGAATCCTCTCTTTGTCACCTTCCTTGATTTTATAATGTACGGTAATGGTATCACCGGCTTTAAAATCCGGAACCTCCAATTGAACCGCAAATGCCTGCTCTGCAACGTTTACTAAGTTCATTTCGCTGTTTCTATAGGATTATTACAAAATTGGCTGCAATGTTAGCATTTCTTTGCCGAATAATCAACAGGCCCGGGAAAATAGTTTACAGTTCCTTTCAACGGGCCGACGGACCGCTTAAATCCCCCCGGTTATTTCTTCATCTCCACTACTTTCAGCCTTTCGCCTGCATCATCCCTGACCATTTTTTTCCAGGCTTCCGAATAGCCGGGTTGGTCAGGCATGACCGCGACACCGGTTCCATTGTCCAGGAACTTGCCATCCTGCTCTTTCTTTATGTTGCCGTCAATGTATTTGACCAGGAGATACTCTGAAAGTTCCTTCCACCTGTCGAAGGTCAACTCTCCCATCCTGCAGGAATAATCGGTCAGGAAATCACGGGCCAGTTTCGTATCCTGGACAATTAGCAACTGGGCTGCTTTGTCGACAGCAGCGGTGTAGGAAGCGAACTTATCCGTCAGTTCCTTCTGGACCTTCCGGACATCCTTGACCATATAATTGTAGCGGAGGTAGCACATGTTGGATACCCGGTTGAAAACCCAGAATGCCGATGTAGGGGAATATACGAGCATGTCGCCGTTTCCCTCCCTGAAAGGTTCCGGTACGTCGAGGATACCACAGTACATCGGGACATATTGGGTGGTGGCTGCATCATCAACTCCGAACCAGAAAATGCCCCCGATGGGATCAGGCAGCCAGGAACGTGACTGGGTCACAAACGAAAAACCGGTCTGCTGCGTGCTGATAGCCCGCTCGTTCAGGTAATCCTGCCCGTCGACCGTAAAGTGCATCGGCCTCCACCGGTAGGGGCATTCGAAAGGACCGGCTCCCAGGTCTTTCGTCATGTCCATGGGAGTGCCTTCAAAATGGTCAGCCATATACGACATGAGCTCCTGTGCCGAGAGTTTATGATCCGGCTTGACCCAGAGGGGCAGGGGTTTCCGTGAATCAAAACCCATGGCATAATCAAGGTACTGGTCCATTCCCTGGGCTACATGATTGAAGAAGGACCATACACGTGACTCGCATCCCCGGAGGGCTCCGAATTCAAGAGGAGCATATGCGTCACGGAAAGAAAACTCTTCATCCTTGCCCGTGAACCATCCTTTATCCCTGGCAAAGGAGATGACGCCCTTGGCATACAGGCAGTTTTCCGTATCATTCAACGGAAAAGTCGTGATCCTGGCCTGGTTTGCATGTGCACTGATGTACCCGTCCGGAATTCTCCGGGCGACATACAGCAAGCCCATGTTTCCCGGACCTTTTCCTATAAGGTCCATAATCCAGACTTCATGAGGGTCCGCCAGGGAAAAAGATTCTCCCGATGAACAGTAGCCATACTGATCGCACAGGTCAACCATGACTTTGATTGCTTCGCGGGCCGTCTTTGCTCTCTGAAGGGACATGTAGATGAGACTGCCGTAATCCATCATGGCCTGCGGATTCTGCAATTCACCCCTGCCGCCATAGGTGGTTTCCCCGATGGTCAACTGGTGTTCATTCATGTTGCCGACAACCGAAAAAGTATGGGCAACCTGCGGGATCTTCCCAAGCAGCTTCCCGGTATCCCACTCAATCACCTCGGCAAGCGTACCCGCCGGCCAGTCGGCTGCCGGCCTGTAGTATAACTCGCCATACAAAACGTGGGAATCGGCGGCGTAGGTGATCATGGTCGATCCGTCGACAGAAGCACCTTTTGTAACCAGGAAATTGGTGCAGGACCAACCGGATCCTGTACCCGCAGAAAGCAGGATCAACGCAATAAAGATCTGTTTTTTCATACTAAACTGTTTTGTTGCTGATTATCTGTAAAAGGTTGTGCGATAAGTCGTTGTATTTTTTAGAAAGTCAGAAACCTGGAGCACAAAGGTATGGACTTTGCCGGTTCCAATCCTTTCAAGATCCAATTTATATTCGAGAAGATTGTTTTTGGGATCATATTCCATGAGCGCCCATCTACCGTCCACTTCCCCTCGATAGGTTGAGATCCCGGAAAAATCATCCCGGATGTCGAACCGGAGGGACGAGACCTTCTTCAGGTCTTCCTGGTTCTTGAAATTGATGGGCCTTATCTCAGGCTTTAGGGTATCCACGCAAATGTAAAACTGGCCGAAAGTCCGGGTCCGGGTCACCAGGAAATTCCCTTCCCAGACACCGCCTGACGGGATCATTTTCCGGCCAGGACCCTGACAGGCTATGATCGCCTGGTTTTTAAGCCCGGCCGGCAGACCGGTGGCTTCGATCGCCAGGCGGTAATATTGGTGAAGAGGGACATCCTGCCGATGGATAGAGTGGATCTTTGAGTAGCATCCCGGACCGGGACCGGAAGCCTGATATTGAAAGTAAATGTCATCATACAAGGCTCTGGCCGGGATCCTGATTTCCACCCCTTCAGCTGTAAAAACATTGGTTTCCCCCGCGCTGAAATAAGCATCATAAAACGGAAGGAATCCCGGATCGTGCACGAACTGAGAAGGATTCAGGGAGACCGGCACAAGGGCTACCGACCGGTTTCCTGCGGCATCCTCGACCACCAGCCGGACTTCGTGCACTTTATTGTCCTTGACTTCCAGGTGACCCCTGTTTTTTGAATACCGGTACAAACTCAATTCATTGCAGGGTTCTATGAAAAGCCGCAGAATAGTCCGGTCATGCGTCATGTACTGCTTGTAATCAATAAAACTGTTCAGGTACCGGGTTTCGGCGAATGAGAACTCATCAGCCATAAAATCATAAAACAACTCACCGTCAAGGTATCCCTGAATCCGGTAAACGCCGCACCTGTTGGGTGATCCGTCCAACAAGTCCCATGATTCAATTCCTAAGCCGCTGATGTTGTCAAGCGGCAGCGGGGTGGAGCCAGCCAGCCGGTAGATGCCCTCCTTCAGGATCACCGGATGGTTGACCGGTTTGATCCATTCCTGCCTTCCGCTTAGGGAAAAGGAATATACCTGGTTAATAACCGGTGGAATTTGATCTTTCACCGTGATCGTTTTTACCAGCGGATTGACAGGATTTTCCGATGAGGTTTCCCGGATTTCGAAATGAAGGTGAGGTCCTTCAGAGCTACCTGAATTACCGGTTCGGGCGATGATGTCGCCTTGCCTGACAGGAAACCTTGCCGGTTCCGGGAATAGGTCGACCGCAAAAGATTCGCGGCGATACTGCTCAGCCCTGACATATTTTTCGACTTCTCCTGAAAAGGATTGTAAATGGGCATATACGGATGTGAATCCGTCAAGATGCCTGATATACAACGCCCGGCCATATCCACCGGGTTCAACCTTGATCCTGGAAACGGAACCGGAGAACACGGCGTAAACCGGAATGCCGGTCGCTCCGTTCGTCTTGATGTCAATGCCTGAATGAAAATGGTTGGAACGGGGTTCAGCGAAATTGCCGGAAAGAAAAACAGGGATCCGTACAGGCATAATCCAGTTTTTGTTGCCAGGACCTTCAATCGCCTGCCCGGATACCGGGAATACCGGCGCGCCGGTGAACAATACCGCGGCCAGAGCGTTTAAGAATGGTATTCTCATGGTTTTCAAAGATAGTAATCGGGTTCAAATTCCATGGAAATTTTGATTTCAATCAACGGAATGCTACCTTTGTATAAAAACCGGTCATGACTTTCGAACAGGAGGAGTTGATCCGTCAGCTGAAGTACAAGATCGTCCTGCTGATGGCAAAGTTCCAAAGCCTGAAAAAGGAAAATGAAAGTCTGATGGCTGAAAAGAATGAATTATTAACCATAGTCGAAAAACAAAAAAAAGAGATAGACAATCTTGAACAACAGTATACTACGGCCAAGCTGGCACGATCGGTCCTGATTCCTTCGGAAGACCGGGAGGCGGCGAAAGCCAGGATCAAAAGGATTGTACGGGAAATAGATGAGTGTATAGCTCTTTTAAATAGATAGGGGGGAACCAGTGGATAACAGCTTCCATATTAAACTGCAGATCGCGGGTCGCTACTATCCCCTGGAAATTGACCGGAATGATGAGGAAAAAATCAGGAAAGCAGCCAGGGTGATCAACGAGAAAGTCGCCCAGTACCAACAGAAGTACCGCGACAAAGATGGACAGGATTTCCTGGCCATGGCGGCGTTTCAGTTCGTCCTGAAGTTGCTCGATCTGGAGGAAAAGTCAGACGAAACCCCATTAATGACAGCTCTGCAGGAAATAAATGATGAGCTGGAGGAGTTCATACATAAAAACTAGGCGTTCTTTGAATAAAAAATACTGCCCGTATTAATCCTTAAGCACTGTAAAAACTCAACAAGATTAACATTGGAGCAAAGTTCATAACTTCCCAGGACAGGCCTTGGTAATCCCGGTTCGCCGGGAGAGTTTCCCAGGAAACCGATGGAAGTCCGAAGAGGTTGACCGCTCCATCCCTGTCAATTGGGGTTTTTCATTGCTTTAAGGCATTAATACGGGTTTTTTGTTGGGAAGATAATCAGAAATACTATATAACAATTTAAAAATGAGTAACTTATGGAGATAACAACGATTATTTATATCATCGTGGGCTTTTTGGCGGGAGGTACAATTGCCTTTTTTACAGGTCGCCGGATGCTCCAGACTAAAGCCAATAACATTCTGAAAGAAGCTGAAGCTGAAGCCGAGATGATTAAAAAGGACAAAATCCTGCAGGCCAAGGAAAAATTCATCCAGCTTAAAGCCGAGCATGAACATACCATCAATGAAAAAAACAATAAGATATTGATGGCGGAAAACAGGATCAATCAGCGGGAAGCGGGACTTTCCCAGCGGATAGAGGAACTGCAGCGCAAAAAGCAGGAAGTGGAAGCGGTACGGAACAATCTGAACCAGCAGCTCGAGCTGATCGGCAAGAAAGATGAAGAACTGGACCGCATTACCAGGCAGGCCGTTGAAAAGCTGGAAGTCGTATCAGGCTTGTCAGCCGAGGAAGCCAAGATACAATTGATGGAATCCCTGAAAGCCGAAGCTAAATCCGAAGCTATGAGCTATGTTTCCGAAGTGATTGAAGAAGCAAAGATGACCGCTGGCAAGGAAGCTAAAAAAATCGTTATCAATACGATACAGCGGGTAGCTACGGAAGAGGCGATTGAGAATTCCGTAACGATATTTAACATTGACAATGACGATATCAAAGGCCGGATCATCGGTCGTGAAGGAAGGAATATCCGTGCCCTGGAAGCGGCCACGGGTGTTGAAATCATCGTCGATGATACCCCTGAAGCCATTATCCTTTCGGCTTTTGACCCGGTTCGCCGCGAAATAGCCCGCCTGTCGCTTCATCAGCTAGTGACTGACGGGAGGATTCATCCGGCCAGGATTGAAGAGGTGGTCAAGAAGGTGGAGAAACAGGTCGAAGAAGAGGTACTCGAAGCTGGAAAACGGACATGCATTGACCTTGGGATTCATAACTTGCATCCTGAACTCGTCCGGCTGGTCGGGAAAATGAAGTATCGTTCCTCGTACGGACAGAACCTGCTTCAGCACTCGCGCGAAGTCGCCAACCTGTGCTCCATAATGGCTGCCGAGCTGGGTCTTAATGCCAAAGCTGCCAAAAGGGCCGGGTTGCTGCACGATATAGGCAAAGTGGCTGAAGAGGAACCGGAACTGCCTCATGCCGTTCTGGGCATGAAGATTGCTGAAAGGCTAAAAGAAAAGCCAGAAGTCTGCAATGCCATCGGTTCACACCATGAAGAAGTCGAAATGACCACTCTTCTGGCACCGATCATCCAGGTTTGCGATGCCATCTCGGGCGCCAGACCGGGTGCCCGCCGGGAAGCGGTCGAATCCTATATTAAGCGCCTTAAGGAACTGGAAGACATGGCTCTCAGTTACCCCGGCGTCGTCAAGACCTATGCCATCCAGGCAGGCCGTGAACTGCGCGTGATCGTGGGCAGCGACAAAGTCAGCGATAAGGAAGCGGAAACGCTTTCCTACGACATTGCAAAAAAAATCCAGGATGAGATGACCTACCCCGGACAAGTGAAAATTACCGTGATCCGGGAAACCCGTGCAGTCAGCGTGGCCAAATGATCATGGAAGCAGACGGCCCGGTCAACGAACAGTTTGTTCGACTTTTTGAGGAATGGTCCGGAGAAAAGGTCCGGACCATTTCTGATTTACCCGAATCCGGCTCCTACAGACACTACGCACGGGTTAAAGGCATAACAAGAACCGCCGTTGCCGTGCACTATGCTGATCTGAGGGAAAATCATGCTTTCATTGGATTCGCACGCCATTTCCGGAAGCAGGGACTACCGGTTCCCGAAATTTACGCGGAAAGCGATGATGGAGCAGCCTATTTGCAGGAGGACTTTGGAGACGAGGATCTTTTTGCCCTCCTTCATGGATCGGAATGCCAGCTTGCTGATTCGACCCGGCGCAGGGATGTGCTGCTGAAAATAATCGAATGGTTGCCGCGATTCCAGGTCGAAGGACACCAAGGACTCGATTACTCCTTGGCCTATCCGAGACGATCGTTCGATCAACAATCCATGCTATGGGACCTGAATTATTTCAAGTACAATTTCCTGAAGCTGGTCAGGGCTCATTTTGATGAGCAAGCGCTTGAAGATGATTTTCACACTTTTACTGATTTCCTTTGCCAGGCTCCGACCGGTTTCTTCCTCTACCGCGATTTCCAGTCGAGGAACATCATGATCAGGGACAATCATACCGGATTTATCGACTTCCAGGGTGGGAGGATGGGATTCCCGGCATATGATCTTGCATCCCTGCTGTATGATGCCAAGGCGGGCTTTCAGCCGCCTGAGAGGGAATGGATGTACCAGGTTTATCGCGATCACCTCGCGGCTTACCGCAAACAGTGGGCTGGTGAACTGGACCGGTTTTACCCGGGTTTTATCCTGATAAGAAAATTGCAGGCACTCGGTGCATTTGGTTTCCGGGGCCTTATAGAGAACAAAAAGTCGTTCCTCCTGAGCATCCCGCCTGCCATGGTCAACCTGGAATATGTTACTTCCCACTATTCCATTGAGCCGGTTATCCCGGAACTCTGGAAAGTGCTGAAGGATTTGCCGCATGGCCCGGGGATGAAGAAAATTCTATCAGACATTAGGACTAACCATAGCTGATTATGACCGCCGTTATCCTGGCCGCCGGAACCGGTACCCGGCTCCGCCCCATGACCGACACCATTCCTAAAGCCCTGGTGCCGGTCGGGGGGATGCCCATGCTTGAGATCGTGATCAGGAGGCTGACAGGCGCCGGTTATAACCGGTTGATCATTAACCTTCATCATTTTTCCGGTCAGGTCCGGGATTTCATTTCATCCCATCAGGCTTTCGGAACAGAGATCCTCTTTTCCGATGAGACGGATCAACTCCTCGATACGGGAGGAGCTTTGCGCAAGATGCAGCACCTTCTTGCTGGCGAAGAGGAAATACTGATCCACAATGTCGATATCCTGACCAACCTGGATTACCAAAAGCTTGCGGCAGCGCACAGGCAAAGCGATACCCTGGCCACACTGGCAGTGAAGCAGCGGCCAACTTCACGGTCACTCCTGATTGACCGGCGAGGCTTGTTGTGCGGTTGGGAGTATCCCGAACGACATATCAGGATCTGCACCCGTGAATCGCAGAAAGGCTTGTCATCTGCCGCATACTCAGGGATCTCAGTTTTATCGCCAAAGATCTTCGGACTACTGCCGGAAGAAGAAGTCTTCGGGTTCATGCCCTGGATACTGAACCTGGCCTCAACCGAAAAGATCAGCACATGGGACCAGTCGCCAGCCTTCTGGTATGAGGTGGGTCGACCGGATTCACTCGAACAGGCCTCCCGGGAACTTTCCTTCGATCCCTCCCACCCGGATTTCCTCATCAGGAAATAGTCCTCTTTTTTGTATTTTTCCCATCTATCCGAAGTCTTGTGTCAAAACTATCTGTTTACCGCGCGTCAGCAGGATCGGGAAAAACTTTCAGACTGCTTCTGAGATACCTGGAAAAGGTCTTTGAAAATCCCACTGCCTACCTGAGTATCCTGGCTGTCACCTTTACCAACAAGGCAGCCGATGAAATGAAAAGCCGCCTGTTTTCGGAACTGCATGCTCTCGAACAGCACCCGGCCGCCTCACCCTATACTCCTTTTCTGCGACTACGTTTTGAACAGCCTGACGAGTGGATCAGCCGGCAAGCCTCCCTTATTAAATCCAGGATGCTGCACGATTTTAGCCATGTCTCGGTGGGAACCATCGATAGCTTCTTTCAGAAAATCCTCCGCTCATTCGCCCGCGAAGCCGGACTGTCACCGGCCTACCAGTTGGAAATGGACAGTGGCAAGCTGCTGGACGAGTTCGCTGCTGCAGTGTTCAGGGAACTGGATACCGATCCCGGAACCCGGGAATGGCTGACCGAATGGGTCATCGACCTGATGGAAGAGGGCCGGTTATGGTACCGCCTGGAATCCGAAATTATCGACACCGGATTTGAACTGCTCAAGGAAGAGGTGTTGCGTGATATCGTCAACTCAGACTCCAATAGCCTGAAGGAAAGCGATATATCAGTCATTAAACATACCTCCCGGAGGATCATTCATGAATTCAGGCAGAATGCCGAAACCATCGGAATCCAGGCCCGGGAGGTGCTAGCCCGATCGGGACTGGATATCTCCTGTTTCTGGAGTGCTAATAACGGACCCGCCGGATATCTCCGGCGACTCGACGGAGACTCCAAAGCACCGGGTCCCAATGTGTTGAACAGCCTGGGGGAAATCGACTGTTGGCTGCCTGTCAGTAAAAACAAAAACCTGGATCCCGGACTGAGACAGACCCTCTATGAATCTCTCAATAGCCTGGCCCAACAGGCAGTCGACCTCTTTGAGAACCATTACAGAGATTATACTACGGCTGCCGCCATCAACCGGAATCTGCCCTCCCTTTGGTTCGCTTCCCGGATGATCCGGTTTATCCGGGAGTATGCACAGGAAAAAAACCTCATCCTGATCAACCTGGTCCAGCCCCTGATCTATACGATCGTTACAAAAAATGACTCTCCCTTTATTTATGAAAGGACCGGAAACTGGTTCCATCATTTCCTGATCGATGAGTTCCAGGACACCTCCGATCTCCAATGGGAGAATTTCAGGCCGTTGATAAACAATAGCTTATCGGAAGGCGGCATGAGCCTGTTGGTGGGGGACGTGAAGCAATCGCTCTACCGCTGGCGAAACAGCAACTGGAAACTGTTACACCAACGCGCTGAGCAGGATATGCGCGCTTTCGGAAGCGAACCGGAAGCGCTGCTGGAGAACCATCGCAGTTGCCGGTCCATTCTTGATTTCAACAACGAATTCTTCAGCCGGGTCCCGCTTACGGTTCTGGCCGATCTGGATGTCAAACAGCTGGCAGAAGTTTACGCCGAAACGTGGCAGCAGGGTGGCGCCCGGTCGGCTCTGGCCGGGCGGGTGGAGATTCGCTTCTATCCGAAGGGAGAGACGGATCAGGGAGATCCGGCCAGCCGGATATCACGGGATCTGCCGGTGATCATTGACAACCTGCTCAGCCACAAGGGATACCGGCAGGAAGATATCCTGCTGCTGGTGAGGAAAAATGAGGAAGGTACCCAGGTCAGCGACCTGTTGAACCGGTACCAGAAGGAACATCCCGATCCCAACCGCGAACCCTGGTCGCTGGTCTCAGCGGATGTGTTCCGCATAGGATCATCCGCGGCTATCCGCGTGATCCTCCTCGCTTACCGGTATATGTCGGACCCGTCCAATCTGTTCCTGAAAAAAATACTCTCCTGGGAATATGCCCGATTGCACCCTGATACTCTGTCCCCCGACCAAAACCCTGCCGAGCTGATCACAGGGGAGATGGATGAAAAAATCCAGGCGTTGAATGTGTGGGGCCCCATACAGGTGTGTGATGAACTGATACGCCTTTTTAAACTGGATGAAGAGGATTCCTACACTCCTTACCTGTTTCAGTTCCGCGATCAACTCCGGCTCTTCTGTTCACGCGAGCCGGGAACTATCCCCGGATTCCTTCACTGGTGGGATGCTACCGGCTGCAAACAGAACCTGGTCACGGAAGGACAGCCCTCAGCCATGAGGATCATGACGATCCATAAGGCCAAGGGACTCTCCAGCCCCGTGGTCATCATACCCTATTGCAACTGGAAACTCGATCATGAACCTTTCCTGGCTCCCTGGGTATGGGTCGAGACCCAAAACACTCCGTTCAACCAGGTTCCAAGGATGCCTGTTAAATATTCCAGTAAACTGGAAAACACCTACTTCGCCGATCAATACCGGGAAGAGAAATTTGAGGCGGCACTGGATAACCTGAACCTGTTGTATGTAGCTTTCACCCGCCCCAAAGATATCCTCATCGTCTGTTGCCCGCTGGAGGGCAAGGGTAAGACGGTGGCGAACCTGCTGGCAGACCACCTGGGTACACGGATACAGGAGGGAAAGTTTAGCCTGGGCGATCCGGATTTCAGGAACCCGGATCACGCCCCGGCACTCCGGCTGAAGCCCCTGATCCCGGGCCGGTTAAGCGCTTCTGCCAGGGTGGATGCCATTATCCCGAAGGTAGATCTGACAGGTGAGGAAGCCCGGTTTGGACGGCTGGTTCATACATTGCTGGAGAAAACCACCCGTCCCGGGGATATCCCGGTTCTCCTGAACCGGATGCTCCGCTCAGGGGAGATCAGAACCTCGGAATTGCGGCCGTTGCAAGATAAAATCGATCCGATATTCAATCTCCCCGAAGTGGCCGATTGGTTCGGGGAAGGCTGGACGGTACTGGCTGAATCCACTATCCTCGTGCCCGGTTCCGGCGCCTACCGCCCCGACCGGGTGATGCTCCGTAACCGGCATGCCATAGTGGTGGACTACAAGTCGGGAGCCGCCGATAATAAACATAAACACCAGGTATCCAGATATATGAGCCTGCTTAGCCAGATGGGCTATGCTCCGGTCCAGGGCTACTTGTTGTATCTGGATAAACCTGAAATAGAAGAGGTTACTTTAACCGGTGAAGTCGAATGGAGCCGGCCGGAACTAACAGACCCAAAAACCTTTCTCGCCCGTGTCGCCCGTGACTTGTGGGATACCAACGCAGGAGAGCTGCAGGAAGTCCTGGCTGTGGTGCCCAACCGGAGATCGGGCCAACTTCTCAGGCAGGAATTGTTGACCTGCGCCGACAAGATTGCCTGGTGCCCCGAAATCATCAGCATAGATGAATGGATGATCTGCCTCTCGGGCCTGATTCCGGTGGATCCGGTTACCTTACTGGTGAGTCTCTATCAGGAGGCAAAGAAACAGATGCCGGGGCTGGGACCGTTTGACCTGTTTATAGATCTGGGAGAGATGATCCTGGCTGATTTTGACGACATCGACCAATATCTGGTTAATCCGGAACGGGTTTATATGGCAGTCAGGGAGCTGAAAAGAATCGACACGCTGTATGGAAGTCTGTCCGATCCGGAACTGCTGGAACGGATCAGCCGGTTTTGGCAAAGCATCGGGCAGAAGCACTCGGATCAGCAGGAGCAATGGATCGGTATGTGGGAAAAACTCTACCCGGTTTACCACGGCTTGCAACAGCATCTGTTGGAGCAGAACCTGGCTACCCGGGGTATGTGTTACCGGAAAGCTTTGGCTCAAGCCACTCAACAACAGGCAGGGCTCGAAAACTATACGACCGTGGCTTTCATCGGCTTTAATATGTTAACCGGAGCAGAGGAGAAACTCTTCAACTACTTGAAGGAAATTGGGAAAGCAAGGTTTTATTGGGATTTCCATGAGTCCTACCTGGTCCGGGGGCATGAAGCCGGGCGCTTTATCAACAAATACCGGGAGGCTTTTCCGCTTCCCGCAAGTTTTCAACCTTTCCCGGTTTCATCTGTACCAGGCGAGCCCCGTATACAAGTATTGGCGGCAACCTCTAACACGGGCCAGATCCAGTCATTGGTTTCCTGCCTGAAACAGGACCGTTGTGCTTCGGTCGCGATTGTGCTGCCCGATGAGACCCTGCTGCCCGATATGATCCTGGCCTGGCCGGAGGAAGCCGGCCCGGTTAACTTTACTTCCGGCTACCCCCTGTTTCTCACGCAGGCGGCCTCCTTTTTCAGGGCACTCATTGACCTGGTCGAATATACCCGGCGTGAACCTGACAGACACCTGGCCGATCCGGTTTCACTCCAGGCGGTGCTGGAACACCCCTGGTTTGACAGGATATCAGGAGCGGACAGTCAGGCCATCAGAAAGGAACTGCTGCGCCCGTCGGGAGAGGCGTTGCCGCTGAGCCAGCTCAACCGGATCCCCAACCTGGAGTGGCTGACCCGTATCCTATCCGGAGGATCAATTACAGAAATCCTGACTTCAATTATTGAGATAATCAGCCGGTTAACCATCGGTTCACTGCCGGTTGAACAAGCTGCAGCCGGTGCATTAACCGAGCTAACAATGGAGTTGACCGGCAGGCTGGAAAGGAACCGTTTCAATCCGGGATTCAAAGGGGTCAGGAGTATGCTTGTCAAAAGTTTGAACAGCAGTCGAATCACGCTCGAATCGGAGAGGAATGCCCCGTGCCAGGTGGCCGGCATACTGGAGATGAGGCTGTTGGATTTCACCCATGTGTATGTCCTGTCTTTCAATGAGGGGGTATGGCCTTCCCAGGCACTTAAAGGATCGCTGATACCCTATTCCCTGAGGAAATACTTTGGCCTGCCCACTGCCGAGAACCGGGATGCCCTCTACTCCTACTATTTTTACCGCCTGATCAGCCGGGCTTCTGAAGTAACCTTGTTTTATCTCACAGGGCATCGGGATGATACCTTCCGCTCCGGGGAGATGAGCCGGTATGTGAGCCAGCTGAACTTTGAAAGGGGCGGCGGTTTGGACATACTGAGCGAACCGATGGTCGGCGTAACGCCGGTTGACGATTCGGGGGACCTGCCCAAAACCGGAATGGCGCTGGAGCTGCTGGATCGGTTCTTTGATCCGGACACCGGACAGCGTCTCTCAGCCAGCGCTTTGAACGACTATATGACCTGCTCCTTCCGTTTCGCCTGTAAATACCTGTTTGACATAAAGGAACCCCGCGAGGAAACCCAGGCATCGGATCCCCTGGGTTTTGGCACACTCGTACATAAGGTGCTGGAAATGATGTATCAGCCCTTCAGGGGGCAGGCCAAAGGCCCTTCTTCTTCCTGGTTCAGGCAGGCACTACAGGATCAGGATGCCCTGGACCTGATGCTTTTGACTGCTTTCCGGTCCCTGACGGGGGGGCCAGCTGGCAGCAGGCCGGCTGGCAAGGATAAGCTGGCCCTTCAGGTTGCCAGCGAATTTGTCAGGGCGACCCTGAGAGCAGATCAGGAAGAGCCACCCAAACAGATCCTGCACCTGGAGGAGGACTTTTTCCATGCCTGGCAGGTTCCTACGCCCCTGGGTCCGAGGACTGTCAGGTTGAAAGCGGTCATTGACCGGATCGACCGGATGGAGTCGGGGATCCGGGTCATTGACTACAAATCAGGAAAAACAGAGCTGGATTTCAAGGAGGTGGGGGAGCTGTTCAAGCGGCAATCAGATTCCAGAAAAAAAGAGATCTTCCAGGTACTGCTCTATGCTGAAATGGTGATGCATTGTCAACAAAGCCCGGTAGATCTCCTGCCAGCCCTCTACCGTTTTACCTATCTTCGCGCCGGAAACCCAGACACCCGGATTGCCTGGAGTGGGCAGGGATTGGTTTATTCAGATGTTCAGGAGGAGTTTCGCTCGGAGCTCATGGATTTGTTGACTGAAATCCTCAATCCTGAAGTTCCTTTCAGCAAGGTAACCAACCGGCGTACATGCCGGTATTGCCCTTATTCGGGATTGTGCCGGCGCGATTAATCTTCCAATAGGCCTGGGCGCAGTCTCCGGGTGCGTTCAACCGACTGCTCGTGCTTCCATTCATCAATCTCCTTGTCGTTGCCCGACAGGAGAATATCGGGTACTTTCCACCCCTTGTATTCTGCAGGCCTTGTGTAGAGTGGGGGAGCCAGCAGATCGTCCTGAAAGGAATCAGTGAGGGCTGATTCCTCATCACCCATGGCACCGGGAAGCAGCCTGACGATTGCATCGACCATCACGGCTGCCGCCAGTTCTCCCCCAGTCAGTACATAGTCCCCGATCGAAATCTCCCGGGTGATCAGATGATCCCTGACGCGCTGGTCTATTCCTTTGTAATGGCCGCAAAGGATGATGATGTTATCGAGGCAGGATAACCGGTTAGCCAGTTTTTGACTGAATGGCTCACCGTCAGGCGAGGTATATATTATTTCGTCAATGTCAGCTTCACGGCGGATCGCATTCAGTGCCCGGTCAATGGGTTCGATTGTCATGACCATTCCCCCACCACCGCTAAACGGGTAGTCATCCACACTCCTGTGTTTATCGGTTGAGTAATCCCTTAGGTTATGGATCCGGATATCAATGATCCCGTTCTGCCTGGCGCGCTTGATGATGGAATGGTCAAACGGACCAGCCAATATTTCGGGAACTGCAGTTAGAATATCGATCCTCATATCAGTCCTGATTTCATGGCAAATATAGAATTCTTCCGGAGCTTTAGGATCAAACGAAAGGTGACATAATGACGCTTAGGATATTGAAAAAAATGTCAAAATGACAGGTATGCATTCACGGTATAGGATTTGAAGGAACGGGACAGGGAATAAACAAATTAAAAATAGGAGGATTTACCATGGCACTTGTAAGATTTAACCACAGCAACTGGACTCCGGAAAAAAGGAGTTACCGGGACTTCAGCGACCTGATGAACCTGTTCTGGAACGATTTTGACGGTTGTGCAGGCGGCAGTTGCCCGGCTGCGAACATCGTAGAAACTGACGATAGTTTCAAGATCGAGGTGGCTGTACCCGGTTTTGACAAGAAAGATTTCCAGATCCATGTCGAAAACCAGTACCTGACCATTTCAAACAACCAGGAAGAAAAAAACGAAGAAAAGAATGAACGCTATGCACGGAAAGAGTTTATCCGTCATTCATTCACCAGAAGTTTCCGGTTGTCTGAATGGGTTGATACCCAGAAAATACAGGCACATTACGAAAACGGGATACTGACGGTCGAGATCCCCAAAAAGGAAGAAGCCAAAACGAAGCCGGCCCGCCAGATCGAGATCAGCTGAGAAACAAAAGGTGTTGATAGCTTGAGAACAAGCCACCTCCTGAGAAGGGGGTGGCTTTTTTGGTAAAAAAAATAAGGTATCTTTGTAAGTTGTGTTCGTCTGGGCCCTGGCCCGGTCTCCGTTCGTAAGAACAACTCAGGACTCCTGAGGTATTGTCAGATTAAAACCGTTGGTTATGGATGAGAAAGATCAGCTCGGTGAAGAGCAGTTGCCTGATGAAGGTTTACTAAATACAGAAAATGCCCCTGAAACCCCGGAAATCAAGATAACCGGCGCCGAACTTCCCGAAGAGGAAAATTCTCCGGTAGAATCGCCAGGTTCTGAGGTTATTCCGGATAAGGATTCATCACCGAAAGAGGAACCTGTTGCAGAGCCTTCGCTGCCCGAAGTGGTTCCAGTTGAAGAAGTTACACCTGAAAAGGAAAGCGGAGCGGAAATAGCTCTGCCTCAAATGGTTCCAGGAGAGGATAGAGTGCCGTCAGAGGAACCTCAGGCTGAAATATCAGCACCGGAAGTTGAACAGGCAGATATTTCAGTCACGGAAGGGGAGCTTTCGCAGGAAGTACCGGTGGAAGACCATGCTGAATCTTCCAAGGTCCACGCGGGTCCCGACCTTCCACCCCTAAATGTCGATTATTCCGGTTCTTCACGCCAGGAGCTGGTCGAGGCTCTCAGCCTCCTGCTGAGTCAGCGGACCATTCATGAAATCACAAGGGAGGTGGAGAACATCCGATCAGCTTTTTACCGGAAGCTGAATCAGGAATCAGAGGAAAAACACAAGAAGTTCCTGAGTGAGGGAGGCTCCGAAGAGGAATATAAGCCAGCTCCAGATCCGCTTGAAGATGAGTTCAAAACCCTATACGACCAGTACCGTCAAAGACGAATAGAATATTCCAGGGTCATTGAAGAAGAAAAAGAGGTCAATCTCAGGAAGAAACAGGAGATCGTTGAACAGATCAAAAACCTTCTCAACACGCAGGAGTCCCTGAACAGGACCTTCAATGAATTCCGCGATCTCCAGCGCCAATGGCGAGAGGTGGGCCCGGTTCCCCAAAATGAACTTCACAGTCTGTGGGAAAGCTATCACCATCAGGTTGAAATGTTCTATGATTATATCAAGATCAATAAAGAGCTGCGCGATCTGGACCTTAAGAAGAACATGGAATCGAAGATCCAGATCTGTGAAAAGGCGGAGGAACTACTTCTGGAACCATCGGTAATAAAGGCCTTCGGGGAATTGCAAAAGCTGCATTCACTCTGGAGAGAGGTTGGGCCGGTTCCGGCGGAGAAGAAGGACGAGATGTGGGAACGGTTCAGGGAAGCCACGAACCAGATCAACAAAAAACACCAGGAATATTATCTGGCACTTAAGGATGAGCAGAAAAAAAACCTGGATGCCAAGGGATTGCTTTGCGACAAGATCGAGGAGATTCTCCAGAAAGAGGTCAATAATCCCAAAGACTGGAATGACCTTTCCCAGGAAGTTGTCAATCTCCAGAAAATGTGGCGAAGCATTGGATTCGCTCCAAGGAAGGACAACAATAAAATATATGATCGTTTCCGCGCCGGTTGCGATGAATTCTTCAACCGTAAAAGGGAGTACTTTTCAAGGCACCGGGATGATCAGCATGAGAACCTCCAGCTTAAAACCGATCTCTGTGTGCAGGCCGAGGCCCTGATGAACAGCACGGAATGGAAAAAAACTACGGACGATCTGGTGATCATCCAGAAGAAATGGAAGGAGGTGGGTCCTGTTCCCAGGAAATACTCCGATGCACTCTGGCACCGCTTCCGCACCGCCTGTGATGCCTTTTTCATGAGGAAAAGCGAGTTCTTCAGTTCCCAGGATACCGAACAGGTTGACAACCTCCATAGGAAACAGGCGCTGATTGATAAAGTGGTCAATTTTATTTTATCCGATGACCAGGGAAAGGATCTGGCCGCATTAAAGGAGATACAGAAGGAATTCACCTCAATTGGCCATGTTCCGCTGGATAAGAAAGATGCCATCCACAGGGAATTCAGGGAAGCCATCCATAAACTGTTCGACCAGCTGGAGGTCGATGAATCGAAAAAAGAAATTTTGCGGTACAAGCAAAAAGTTGATAATTTAGCGCAATCCCCCAAAAATAAAAACCGGATCTCATCCGAAAGAGAAAAGCTGGTGAACAAACTGAAGCAGATGGAAAGCGATATAGTACTTTGGGAAAACAATATCGGTTTCTTTGCCAAGTCACAAAAATCAGAATCTCTGATCCGGGAGGTTGAAAACAAGATCCTCCAGGCCAAGGAGAGGATTCAACTTCTAAAGGATAAAATTGACATGTTGGACAAATTTGAATCCTGAAAGCTTATCTTATTGGAAAATGAAAAAAATTAAGGTTCTGACCGCTTGGGTGTTGTGGGGCATGCTGAGCGGTTTCACGGCTTTTTCCCAGACAGGTACCATCCGTGGCTTTGTTTACGATAAAAAAACCGGCGAGCCGGTCATCGGATGTAATGTCTATCTCGAAGGCACAACCCTGGGAGCCGCCAGCGATGTCAACGGGTATTTCAGCATCAACCGGATACCGCCCGGAACTTACAAGATGATAGCCAGTGCTGTTAGTTACAGGAAAAACATTGAAGATATCTCCGTCAAGGCCGATGAGGTCAGGAATGAGAAGATCTTTATCGAGGAGCAGATTGAAAACATCGAAGAGGTCATCGTATCGGCTGAAAGACAGGAAATGAAGACACAGGTTCAGGTTTCAGTGGTTAAGGTCACTCCCAAGCAAATGGAAAAGATACCGACGATCGGGAGCGAACCGGATCTGGCCCAGTATCTCCAGGTCCTGCCTGGGGTGATCTTCACCGGCGACCAGGGCGGCCAGCTCTATATCCGGGGAGGAGCTCCTATCCAGAATAAGGTCTTGCTGGATGGCATGATCGTTTATAATCCTTTTCATTCCATAGGCCTGTTCTCGGTCTTTGACACCGACATCATCAAGATAGCTGATGTCTATACAGGGGGCTTTGCTGCAAATTACGGCGGCAGGATCTCGTCGGTTATGGATATCACCACCCGTGACGGCAACAAGAATCGCCTCTCCGGCAAATTTTCCACGAGTACCTTTATGGCCAAAGCCTTGCTTGAAGGACCCATTGTAAGGCCAAAAACGGAAAATGACGCTTCTGTCTCATTCATTCTTACTGCCAAACATTCCTTCCTCGAGCAATCGTCAAAACTGCTCTATTCATACATCGATACAGCCGGCTTGCCCTTCAATTTCACCGACATTTACGGCAAGGTTTCCGTCAATGCAAAAAATGGCAGCAAGGTCAATTTCTTTGGATTCAATTTCAATGATCATGTGACCTATCGCAATATCACGGATATCGGGTGGAACACTTACGGAGTGGGATCCAATGTCGTGTTGGTCCCGGGCGACTATCCGGCCCTTATCAAAGCCAATGTGGCATACAGCAAGTACCTGATCACCATGAATGAAGCAGACCAATCCCCCCGCGAAAGTTCCATTGACGGCTTTAACCTGGGGCTGGAATTTGTTTATTTCTTCGGGAAGGATCAGTTTGAGTACGGGATCGAGACCCTCGGCTTTAACACGAATTTCAACTATTTCAATTCGGTCGGGCGAAAGATCACTCAGCAGCAGTTCACTACCGAGCTAGCCGGTTATGTGAAGTACAAGATGACGCTGGGTAAAATTCTGTTCGAACCCAGCTTTCGCCTTCATTACTATGCTTCCCTGGGAGAATTCTCACCCGAACCCCGGCTGGGATTCAAATATAATCTGAGCGATAATTTCCGGGTCAAACTGGCAGCCGGTATTTATTCGCAAAACCTCATCGCAGCGAACTCCGACAGGGATGTCGTCAACCTTTTTTATGGCTTCCTGTCGGGCCCTGAAAACCTGCAGAAGGAGTTTGACGGGAAAGAGATCAAATCCAAACTTCAAAAATCCAATCATGCGATCGCCGGGTTTGAGTTCGACCTGACGCGACGCTTAAACCTTATTGTTGAAACCTATATCAAGGACAACATCCAGCTGACCAACATCAACCGCAACAAGCTGTATGATGATACGGGTGAAAACCAGGACAAGCCTGAATACCTCCGGAAAGACTTCATCATTGAGACCGGTAAAGCCTACGGGATTGATTTCCTGCTGAAATATGATTACAAAAGGATCTATTTCTGGGGGACCTATTCACTCGGATGGGTGACCCGTTACGACGGGGTGATCAGCTACCCTCCCCACTTTGACAGGCGCCACAATGTGAATATAGTGGGCTCCTATTCGTTCGGCAAGGACCTGACATGGGAAATAAGCACGCGATGGAATCTGGGTTCGGGTTTCCCATTCACCCAAACGCAGGGATTTTATGAAAAAATTCCATTCGATGAAGGCATCAATACCGATTATACGACCGCAAACGGAGAGTTGGGCATCGTGTACGGTCCTCTGAACCAGGGTCGGTTACCCTATTATCACCGGTTGGACCTGAACCTGAAGAAAATGATCCCGACGGGCGGGGATTCTGAGTTGGAGATTACTCTCGGGGTGACCAATGTTTATAACCGCAAAAACATCTTCTATTTCGACAGGATACGGTATGAGCGGGTCGATCAGTTGCCGATCATGCCTTCTTTGGGTGTAAACTGGACTTTTTAACCGGATGGCTGCCAAACAGACAAAGTACATTTTCGTTACCGGAGGTGTAACATCCTCGCTGGGAAAGGGGATTATCTCAAGTTCCATGGCTAAGCTTCTTCAGGCCAGGGGATTATCGGTTACGATCCAGAAACTAGATCCTTATATCAATGTAGACCCGGGAACCTTGAATCCCTATGAGCATGGAGAATGCTATGTCACCGATGACGGAGCTGAAACCGATCTGGATCTGGGACATTATGAACGCTTCCTGAACGTCCCAACTTCCCAGGCTAATAATGTTACCACAGGCTCCATTTACCAATCTGTAATTAACAAGGAGAGAAGAGGAGATTACCTCGGAAAGACCGTTCAGATCATTCCTCACATAACGGATGAGATCAAGCGGAGAATCAAGATATTGGGTTCCAAAGGCAAGTATGACATTGTCATTACCGAGATCGGCGGGACGGTGGGTGACATTGAGTCGCTGCCCTATATTGAAGCGGTCAGGCAACTGAAGTGGGAAATGGGTGACCGTGTTATGGTCATTCACCTGACTTTGGTTCCTTACCTCAACGTTACCGGTGAATTAAAGACAAAACCCACCCAGCATTCGGTTAAAACGCTCCAGGAGGAGGGTGTTCAGGCAGATGTCCTGGTATTGAGGACTGAAAAACCACTCACCCGTGATGTCCGCAAAAAGGTAGCCCTTTTCTGCAATGTGGATGAAAGGGCGGTCATCGAGAGCCGGGACGTAGACACCATTTATGAAGTGCCGCTGCTGATGCTGAAAGAAGGTCTGGACAAGATCATCCTTGAGAAGTTCAGGATTCCTGGGGATCGGCCGGTTGACATGGAAGCCTGGCGGGAATTCGTTAAATCAGTCAAGAATCCCGGAAAAATCATTAAAATAGGTTTGGTAGGGAAGTACGTGGAACTTCATGACGCCTACAAATCAATATCGGAATCCTTTGTTCATGCCGGTGCCTTCAATCATTGCAAAGTGGATCTCCAGTGGATCCACAGTGAGACCCTTGAGGGAGGGGATATCCGTCAACAGTTGGATGACCTGCGGGGTATCCTTGTTGCTCCCGGTTTCGGACATCGGGGCATCGAGGGAAAGATCAATGCAATCCGGTTTGCCAGGGAAAACAATATCCCGTTTCTGGGCATCTGCCTGGGAATGCAATGTGCCGTTGTTGAGTTTGCGCGAAATGTTCTGAACTTGCCTCGGGCCAATTCCACGGAAATGGATCCAAAAACCCCCGATCCCGTGATCGACCTGATGGATGACCAGAAAAAGATAACGGATAAGGGGGGCACCATGAGGCTGGGTCTTTATGGCTGCAATATCCGCAAAGGTTCAGTTGCAAGGCAGGCTTATCATACTGATTTCGTGAATGAAAGGCATCGCCACCGTTATGAGTTCAATAATGCGTACACTTCGGTATTCAAAGCAGCCGGGATGATACCCTCGGGGATCAATCCTGATACCCGGCTCGTGGAAATGATAGAGATTCCTTCCCACAAATGGTTCGTCGGTGTACAGTTCCATCCCGAGTTTAAAAGTACTGCAATGAAACCCCACCCGTTATTTATCAGCTTCGTTAAGGCAGCTTTGGATTAATTCCTTATTTTTGCCCGCTCATTGGTGGGTTATCACTAGTAAAACAGTAAATGGATAAAAAGTCACTCATTGGCTTGCTTATAATGGGCGTGCTGCTTATCGCTTACAGCCTATTTACCAAACCTTCCAAGGAGGAAATAGAACGCGCCCAAAGGGAGAAGGACTCGATCAGCAGAACTGAGGTTCAGAAACAAATCGAAGCTGACCGGGTAAAGGCTGAAAGGGATAGCCTGACCTTGTTGGCAACTGTCCCGACCGAGGAGGAGGTCGAGCAGCAGAAAATTGACCAGTTGGGTGCTTTTGCCAAGGCTTCCGAGGGGCAGGAAGAGTTCCTGTTCCTTGAGAATCAGAAAGTCCTGCTCAAGGTCAGTACCAAAGGCGGCAGGCCTTATTCGGCTGAATTAAAAAAATACAAAACCCATGACGGCAAGCCGTTGATCCTTTTCGATGGCGCGACCAGTCAGTTCAACCTCAACTTTTTTTCTCAAAACCGGAACATAGCGACTGAAAACCTCTACTTCGTCCCGCAAACCGACCAACGGTTGCTGAATGCCGACTCCCAGGCTCAAGAGCTGATACTCCGGCTGCAGGCCGATTCAGCCAGTTTCATTGACTTTGTCTACAGGATTGAGCCCGACTCCTACCGCGTAGGATTTACCATCCGGATGGAGGGTATGGATGACCTCATTGCCAAAAATAGGACTCTGATTGACCTCGATTGGTCATCCGACTTGCGGCAACAGGAAAAAGGGTGGAAATGGGAAGCCCAATATTCATCGGTCTTTTATAAATATTTTGAGGATGAGGTTGGCAAGCTTCAAGCACGAAAAGCCGGCAGCGCAGACCTGACCACCAAGATCGAGTGGATCGGATTCAAGCAACAGTTCTTTTCCACTGTCCTGATGGCCGGTGGTTACTTGAACAGCGCGAAAATCAGTACGGAGGACCTCCCGGAGCGTTCGGGCTTCGTGAAAAGATGTAGGGCAGAAATTGCCTTGCCTTATGAGAGCAGCACCGTTCAGGAAATCCCGTTGGCCTTCTATTTCGTACCCAACCATTTTAAAACGCTCAAGGCGGAAGGACACGAACTCTCCAGCCTGGTTGATTTGGGATGGCCTTTTATCGCCTGGATCAATAAGTGGTTTGTTATCAACATCTTTAACGCTCTTGAAGGCTGGATCTCCAATTACGGGATCATCATCATCATCCTGACCATCTTTTTCAAGCTGCTCGTTTTGCCTTTGAGCTACAAGTCGTCCGTTTCGGCAGCCCGAATGAAGGTCTTAAAGCCCCAGGTGGATGAATTGGCAAAGAAATATCCCGCTGACAAGGCCATGGAGAAGCAGAAGGCTACCATGGCCCTTTATAAAAAGGCCGGGGTTAATCCCATGGGCGGTTGCCTGCCGGCTCTCCTGCAGATGCCAATCTGGATAGCCTTGTTCAGGTTCTTCCCTTCATCCATTGAATTGCGCCAACAATCCTTTCTCTGGGCGAAGGACCTGTCAGCCTATGATTCGATCCTGAACCTTCCTTTCACGATTCCAGCCTATGGCGATCACATCAGCCTCTTTACGCTCCTGATGGCTTTGTCGATGGTGGTCACGACCAAGATGAGCATGGATCAGACGGCAACCGCTCAGCCTATGCCCGGAATGAAGATCATGATGTACCTGATGCCCGTCATGATGCTCGTATGGTTCAATTCCTATGCGTCCGGGCTGAGTCTTTATTATTTCTTTTCAAACGTCATTTCCTACCTTCAGCAGATCCTGATCCGGAGATCCATCAGCGATGAAAAGATCCTGGCGAAAATGAACGAGAACCAGAAGAAACCCGTGAAGAAATCCAAGTTTCAGGAGCGGCTAGAACAACTCCAGCGTCAACAATCCGCGCAGCAGAGAAGGAGATAAAAACAGAAGGCAGAAGGCAGAGGGCAGAAGGCAAAAGGAAAGGAAAAAGGAAAAAGGAAAAAGGAAAAGAACTGGATATTATGACTAACCCCGGACTTCAGTCTGGGGGTTCACCCTCTCCAACTGACTAACCCCGGACTTCAGTCCTGGGACAACGCATCATGCATCACGAGTCACGAATCACGAATCACGAATCACGAATCACGAATCACGAATCACGAGTCACGAGTCACGAATCACGAGTCACGAATCACGA
>CAZJNQ010000013.1:0-50969 GCA_964547475.1 uncultured Porphyromonadaceae bacterium | reverse complement strand
TCGTGACTCGTGATTCGTGACTCGTGATTCGTGACTCGTGATTCGTGACTCGTGACTCGTCAATCGTAATGAGCTAATTGACTGTTCTACAGTCCTTCCCCTACCACATAGGTACTCCCTGTTATCAACACCAAATCTCCGGGACCGGCTGATTTGCGGGCGGCTGCAACTGCCTCGGGAACAGCCTGATGGATGGAACCCTTTAATCCGTAAAATGCAGCCTTGGCGGCCAGCAATTTGACGTCCAAAGCTCTTGGGATGGAAGCCTGGGTAAAATAATAGGCGGCACTCTGAGGCAATACCTGGAGTATTTTATCAATTTCCTTGTCGCTTACAGCACCATAAACAATGTGTAGGTTTTTAAGCCTCGTGTTGGACAGTTGATAAACCACTTCCCGGATACCGTCCAGGTTATGGCCGGTATCGGCAACGGTCCTGGGATTCTCAGCGATTATTTCCCAACGGCCCCGGAAACCGGTCAGCGCACGGACTTCAGCTATTCCTGAATAAACCGATTCGTCGCTGATGTCCCAGTCCCTTTTTCTCAAAAGTTCTATCACCTCAAGGACAACCGGGAGGTTTTTACGCTGGACCAGGCCAAGCTGGTCGCTGAAAATCCCGGGATAAACGGGACTCTTTCCCTTCAGGACCTGAAAATACTGCCTGTTGTCGGGGGTTACGACAGACCAGGGAGCCTGAAAAAAATCATTTGCAAAATAGAATGGAGATCCGGCCTTGTTTGCCGCTTCTTGGAGGATCCTGCGGATATTCCTGTTCTTGTCGCCAATGACCACGGGTATTCCGGGCTTGATGATCCCGGCCTTTTCCAGGGCAATCTCTTCGAGGGTATTGCCCAGGAAGTCCATGTGGTCATAACCGATATTGGTAATTACGGAAATCACCGGATCGATGATGTTTGTTGAATCCAGCCTGCCTCCCAATCCTGTTTCGATCACGGCGACACGTACATCGTGCCTCGAGAAATAATCAAATGCCATGGCTGCCGTCATCTCAAAAAAGGACGGATGGATTTCCTCCAGAAGGATTCGGTTATCCTCAACAAAAGCGATCACCTCCTTCTTGTCGATCATTTCACCGTTTATCCGTATTCGTTCCCTAAAATCCTGCAAATGGGGAGAGGTGAAAAGCCCTGTCCGGAATCCGGATTTCTGCAAGACAGCGGCCAGCATACAGGCCACCGATCCCTTTCCGTTCGTACCGGCAATATGGATGCTCAGGAAATTCCGGTGCGGGAATCCAAAGTGCTTGTCCAGCTTCAGTGTATTGTCGAGATCCGCCTTGTAGGCAGCCCTGCCGATCCGGTGAAACATCGGCAATTGTGAAAAAAGCCAGTCGGTTGTTTCCCTGTAGTTCATCAATGCAATTTTACTATATTTAACCTGAAACACGGATACAATCATGGTTAATCAGAAGAAAATCTTTGTGCTTGATACTAACGTGCTTCTGCACGATTACAAATGCATTTACCAGTTTCAGGAGCATGATATTATCCTCCCGATAACGGTTTTGGAGGAACTCGATAAATTCAAGAAGGGCAATGACCTGATCAATTTCCAGGCGAGGGAATTCGTGAGGGAGTTAGATCAGCTGGCAGGGGAGATGCTGTTCACGGAAGGGATCTCCCTGGGGCGTGGTTTGGGAAGGCTTTACATCGAAACCGGCAAACCTTTTTCCCGTGAAATGGAAGAGTCATTTGAAGAGAAGATTGCGGATCACAGGATACTGGCCATCGCTGATTATGCCCGAAACAAGAATCCGGAGAAACAGGTGATCCTGGTGACCAAGGATGTTAACCTGAGGATCAAAGCCAAGGCCCTTGGGCTGACTGCGCAGGATTACCGGGCCGGCCAGGTCACCAACATTGAGTACCTGTATGAGGGCATACCAACCATCCCTGACCAGAGTGATGAAGCGATTAGCAAACTTTATTCCAACATGGAAGGAGTGTCGATCGAGGAGTTCAACCTGGGTATCGATCCGATGGCCAATCAATACATGATCCTCAAAGGGAGCAACTCGACCGCGCTGGCCATGTTTGATATCCGTACCAGCGCCCTGCATGTCGTTCAAAAGCAGAAATGTTACGGGATTGAGCCGCGGAACGCCGAACAAACCATCACCCTGGATGCGTTATCAAGACCGGATATACAACTGGTCAGCCTGACCGGAAAAGCCGGAACCGGGAAGACCTTGCTGGCTCTGGCAGCCGCTTTGCAGCAAAGGCGCGATTACCACCAGATTTATCTGGCAAGGCCGATCATTCCTTTGGGCAATCGTGATCTGGGTTACTTGCCCGGGGACGCCCACGAGAAGATCGAGCCTTACATGCAGCCTCTCTTCGACAACCTTTCCGTCATACGGCACCAGTTTGACCAGCGCAGCAAGGAATTCCAGAAAATCGACCAGCTTCTGCAGGAGGAAAAGCTGATCATCACCCCGCTGGCTTACATCCGCGGACGGAGTCTCAGCAAAGTCTTCTTCATTGTAGACGAAGCCCAGAATCTCACGCCCCACGAAGTCAAAACGATCATCACCCGGGCCGGGGAGGGAACCAAGATCGTGTTCACCGGCGACATACAACAGATCGATTCCCCTTACCTTGACACCAAATCGAACGGTCTGTCCTACTTCACCGACAAAATGAAAGGACAGGATATTTTTGCCCATGTGAACCTGGTCCACGGGGAACGCAGTCATCTCGCAGAACTGGCAAGCAACCTGTTGTAGATTTACGATTTACGAATGAAGATTTGAAAACGGTTGCGTTTCATACCCTGGGGTGCAAACTGAATTTCTCGGAAAGCAGTGAAATTGGCAGGCAATTGACTGAAGCCGGTTATGGAAGGGTTCCATTCGGCACGCGGGCTGATGTAACGGTTATTCATACCTGCAGTGTGACCGGATCAGCAGACCGGAAAACCCGCCAGGCTATCCATAAAGCAGTCCGGGTTTCTCCCGAAGGATTTATTGTGGCCATTGGCTGCTATGCCCAGTTACAACCGGGCGAGATCGCCTCGTGGCCGGGAGTTGACCTGGTTCTTGGAACCAGTGAGAAGTTTGACCTGGTCAGGTATCTGGGCGATACCCGAAAAAAGGCCAAACCAGAAATCCACTGTTGCGAAATAGCCGGTGAGGAGGTTTTCTTCCCCGCTCATTCAGCCGCTGAGCGGACCAGGGCTTTTCTTAAGATACAGGATGGATGCGATTACCCATGCAGCTATTGCACGATCCCAAAGGCACGGGGAAGAAGTCGAAATCCGTATATATCCGAGCTGGCCGGACAAGCCAGGGAACTGGCAGCAGAAGGGTTTAAGGAGATCGTCCTGACGGGAGTCAATGTCGGTGATTTCGGCAAAAGTACCGGTGAGACCTTTCTCGACCTGTTACGGATGCTGGACCGGACGGAAGGGATACTCAGGTTCCGGATCTCTTCAATCGAACCCAACCTCATACCTGTTGAATTAATACGGTTTGTGGCCGATTCTGAACGGTTTGCCCCGCATTTTCACATACCCTTGCAATCCGGTTCCGATAAAATACTGAAACTGATGCGCCGCAGATACGGGAGGGAAACCTTTGCCCGCCGCGTGCTCGAAATCAAGGAAAAAATGCCGCACGCCGGTATCGGGGCAGACATCATTGCCGGATTTCCCGGTGAAACCGCCGAAGATCTTGACGATGCCGTACGGTTCATCAGCAGTTTACCCCTCTCCTACCTGCACGTCTTCACCTATTCCGAAAGGCCCGGCACTCCCGCTTCCGGGATGCCCGGCCGAATCCCTGAACGGATCCGGGATGAACGGAGCCATTTTCTCCAACAGCTTGGCAATGAACTGAAAGCAAGATTTTATCGGTCACTCATAGGACAGGAGCGTATCGTGATCCTTGAAAAGCTCAGGTCGGATGGCACCATAACGGGTTTTACCGACAACTATGCTGAAATCATCCTTGACGCCCGGCCGGAAATGGAACATGCAACGGTGAAAGTCAGAATAGAATCGCTCCGGGATGAACGGCTCACAGGTCACATTGTACCATTGAATTCCTAATTTTATACCGATGAACTTATCCGCCCTCACTGAATCAGTCATCCTGGCAGCCCGGTCAGCAGGACAATACCTTAAATCAATGACAGGCAAACTGGATCAGAGCATGATCGAAATCAAGGGTAAAATGGATTTTGTGACGGTGGTGGACAAAGAATCAGAAAGCAGGCTCCTGGCCGACCTCGGCAGAATCCTGCCTGAAGCCGGTTACATCGCGGAGGAAGGAACCCTTTCCCATCGGGGTAAAACCTATAACTGGATCGTGGACCCGCTGGACGGGACCACCAACTTCATTCACGGGGCCAGCCCCTTTTCCATCAGCATCGCCTTGCTGGAAAATGAAGATCTGGTCTCCGGTGTCATCTATGATCCCATCAGTGATGAGTGCTTCTCGGCGTATTACGGCGATACTGCAAGGCTTAACGGGAAACCGGTGCAGGTGAGCCGTTGCAGCCGCCTTGACCAGGCCCTGGTAGCCACAGGATTTCCTTACAGTGATTTTTCACTGCTTGATTCTTACCTGGCTTCGCTGAAAGACCTGATGGCCCTGACGCACGGTATCAGACGCCTCGGTTCAGCAGCCATGGACCTGGCTTATGTCGCCTGCGGCCGCTATGATGCATTCTGGGAGTACCACTTGAAGCCCTGGGATGTGGCAGCGGGGACCGTCATCATCAGGCAGGCCGGCGGGAAGGTCTGTGACTTTCGCGGCGGGAATGATTTTCTTTTCGGTGAGGCATTCGTGGCGACCAACGGGAGAATTCAAGCTGAATTTCTGGAACTACTGGCAAAACACTTCGGACCCGATCTTGGCAAACACTAACCAATTCCTTGTAAAAGGCATTAAATCAGGCGACAGAGCTTTGTACAAGGCCCTGTTCATGGAGTTCAGCCCAGCTTTGAGCCGGTATTCGCAATCGATCACGGGTAACAGGGAAGCGTCGCGTGAACTGGTTCAGGACCTGTTCCTCGAAATATGGGAAAATCGTTCCGATATCAGTATTACAGGTTCTGTCAAGGCTTACCTGTTCTCGGCCATCTATCACAAAAGCCTGAACTGGCTCCGGGCGGACAAGATCAGGATCAGGTATGCACAACATCCGGTCGGTATTCAAAACTGGTTTCCGGGATTCAATAAAACGGAACCTGATGATCCGCTCCAGCTTGATATCATCGAATCAGAAATCAAACGCCTGCCTGACCGCTGCCGTGAAGTCTTTACCCGAGCGGTCATTCTGGGTGACAAGTTGCAGGAAATCGCTGCACTGTTGGGTCTTTCCGAAAAAACCGTAGAAAACCACCTTGCCCGTGCCCGGAGAATCTTGCGTTCCCGGCTAAAAAAAATCCGCTGAACAATTGAGTGTTTTATTGTTCTTGGGTGTCTCAGGATAAAAAGAAACATCCATGATAACCGATGAAGTATTGTTCAGGTATTTAAGCGGGGATCTCTCGGAGCGGGAAAACCGGACAGTGGATCATTGGCTGGCAGCTGATCCGGTTCACCAGGCCAGGTTGGATTCTCTGAGAAAATTCTGGGAAGTTGAAGTTCCGGCCCCGGGCTCTGAAGCAGAAGAGGCTGAATGGCTGACAGTGGAATCACGCATGAAGGAAGCTGTCCCAAGTATTCGCCGGGAACCAAAGAAAATCAGTCTACGATATGCTGCCATCGCAGCTTCCCTGCTGATCCTGCTGGGGACAGGAATGTTTATGCTCCTGCACCAGCCCACACGGACCATCCGCAACCACACTCTGGCTACGCAAACCCATTACCTCCCTGACGGATCGGAAGTGAACCTGGGGCCTGATTCCAGGCTCACCTTCAAGAAGAACATGGCTCCTGATCAACGGACTGTTACCCTTACCGGTGAAGCCTATTTCGACGTAACCGCTGATCCTGGCCATCCCTTCATTGTAAAAACAGGCCTGGCGAGCATCGAAGTTACGGGAACCCGTTTTGTCGTCAATGCTTCCCGAAAGACCGATGAGGTCGAAGTATCCGTCAAGGCAGGAAAAGTGTTGTTTTACAATAGTGATATCATGACTAAAAACGCCTTCCGCATGGGTCTGGGGCCCGGTGAAAAAGGCATCTATTCTCCCGGCCGGAACCGGATGGACAAAACCCTGGATCCCGGCTTTTATTCCGTACCTTGATAACAGTAAACAAATCAAACCAGGACCATGAAAAAACTTTTTCTCCTTTCGTCAATCCTTGCTTTCCTGTTCCTTCCACGACTGCAGGCCAAAGAATTGCAGGCCCTCTTCCAGCATGCCACCTTCTTCAGTCCGACTGAAGGCGCCTTTATTGAAACATACCTGAAAATCTTCGGACCCTCGGCCGAATATGTCAAAACCCCGAAGGGAACTTTTCAAGCTTCCCTTGAAATCACCTTGCTATTCAAAAAGGATGAAAAGATTACCGACTTCCGAAAGTACAACCTCCTCAGCAATGAGATTCCAGACACTGCCAAAGGCGTACCGAATTTCATTGATATGCAGAGAATATCTCTCCCAAAGGGAAGTTATCAGGTCGAGTTGTTTGTTAAGGACAACAATTCCACCAGTGAACCGGTAGAACATGCTGAGATGATCGCCATGGAATATGATAATCAGGTTGTTAAATTCTCTGATTTTCAATTTGTTGAATCATACAAAGCTACGCAGTCGGAAAATATTCTTTCTAAAAGCGGGTTTGACCTGGTTCCTTATGTCGGAGATTTCTACCCCGCCGGAAATGACGTTCTCACCTTTTACATCGAGTTGTATAACCTGGATAAGAAACTGGGAAGCCAGCAGGATTTCCTGCTCCGCTATTACCTCGAATCATTTGAGACCACCATATCTTTGAGTGATTTCGCAAAGTTTCAGCGGCAAAAAGCGGGTTCCGTGAATCCCTTGCTGGGATCCCTATCCATTGCCGGACTACCCAGCGGGAATTACAACCTCGTGATTGAAGCCCGTGACAGGAATAATCAGATGATAGAACTCAACAAAACTTTCTTTCAGAGGAGCAACCCGGGGATTCAGATCAACTTGACCGATATTTCCAGTGTCGATATCACTTCCACTTTTGCCGAAAGGATATCTTCCCCGGATTCCCTGCAGTTTTATTTGCTGAGCCTGGTTCCGGTCGCCAACATGCTGGAAATACAATTCGCCAGGAATGCCGCATCATCAAAGGATTTCAGCCAGATGCAGAAATTCCTGTATAATTTCTGGAAAATCAGGAACGAAGCAAATCCCGAGGCTGAATGGAACCGTTACAAATCCATGGTAATGATGGTTGAAGATGCTTACAAGACCAAAATCAAGCATGGTTTTGAAACGGACATGGGAAGGGTCATGCTGAAATACGGAGTACCCGATGATGTGGTTGACAGCAAGCATGAGCCGAATTCTTATCCTTACACAATCTGGCATTACTATCACCTGAGCGACCAGAATAACAAGAAATTTGTGTTCTACAATCCGCACCTCGTCGGTACGGAGTATTTCCTGGTTCATTCCGATGCCAAGGGTGAGATTTATAATGCGGACTGGCAGGCTGTCCTGCTCGGCCGCAACACCACGCGGGAACAAGTCGCTTCCTGGGGTGACCGGTTTGACCAGAATTTCAGAAGGTAAACAGCCATAAATTCAAACTCTGATGGGATCCGGGATAATCTGGTTCATTCTTAAAGGGATATCCCGGATCCCGGAGGGGATCGTCCGGCTGTTTTCCGGAATATTATTCTTCTTCCTGTTTTATCTGGCCAGGTACCGCAGGCGGGTGGTCAGGGACAATCTCAGGCGTTCCTACCCGGATCTTCCGGAAGATGAGCTGGCGAAAATAGAAAAAGGATACTACCGCCATTTATCCGAGCTGTTTCCTGAGACTGCCTGCCTGATCAGGATCGGTGCCCAAGAATCACAGGAACGGATCAGACTGGCTAATCCGGACTTATTACACAAGTATTTGAAAGCGGGCAAGAGTCTGTTCATTCTGACCGGTCATACAGGCAACTGGGAATGGGGTACCCTCCCCTTCCTGGCCCACGGTTACCGGGTCTTTGCGGTATACAAACCTCAGTCAAGCAGGTCTGCCACGGAATTGATGAACAGGATCCGGCAGAAACCGGGTGTCATGATGGTACCGATGAAGGAAACCTACAGGGCGGTTAAACAGGAGCTTGACAGTGGACGTCCGCCTTTCATTGTTGGATTGATTGCCGATCAGATTCCCGCCAAGGGTGACATACATTTCTGGACGCGTTTCCTGAATCAGGATACCGCTTTTTATACCGGGGGAGAAAAAATGGCGAGGAAATTCAGGATGCCGGTTTTGTACATGGAACAGCGGAAAACAGGTTTCGGAAGGTATGAAACCTCGATGATTGAATTATACGACGGCATTGCGGAGGTACCGGAATATACCATAACGGAGCAATTTGTCAGGCACCTCGAGGCTACCATCAACCGGGATCCCCGGTTGTGGCTCTGGTCGCACAGGAGGTGGAAATACGGAAAAGAGAAAGTACTTTTACCGGATGCCTGAAATCAGCATAGTCATATTGACCTGGAACAGCTTGGGTTATTTGGAAAAATTCTTCCCGGTTTTACTGGAACACACTCCCGGTGCCTTAGCCCGGATCATTGTTGCTGACAATGGAAGCACTGATGGGACTGCCGCCTGGATATCCGGCCGGCATCCCGGAACCACTCTTTTAACTTTTGGAAAGAACCTGGGCTACGCAGGGGGGTACAAGAAAGCTCTTGAGTCTGTTGATACCCCTTATGCACTTCTATTGAATTCTGATGTCGAAGTGACGGAAAACTGGCTTGGGGGCCTCATTGGATTCATGGAAGCGCACCCCGGCGCAGGTACAATCGCACCAAAAATACTTAGTTATCATCAACGGGATCATTTTGAGTATGCGGGTGCCGCAGGAGGATGGATCGACCGGTACGGTTTTCCTTTCTGCCGCGGACGGATATTCAGTTCGATTGAAAAGGATACCCATCAGTACGACCAACCCGAAGAAGCATTCTGGGCTTCAGGTGCATGCCTGATGGTCAGAATGGAAGCTTACCGGCAAGCGGGCGGATTCGATCCTCTGTTTTTTGCTCACATGGAAGAGATAGATCTGTGCTGGCGCATGCACGCCGTAGGATATGAGGTCTGGTATTATCCTGGATCCTGGGTTTACCATGTCGGCGGGGGAACCCTTCCCAACGAACATCCTTACAAGCTGTTTCTGAATTTCAGGAACAATCTGGTGATGCTTTGGAAAAACCTGCCCGTAAAGTCGAAAAAGAGAATCCTTTTTACCAGGAGCTGTTTTGATGGTATTGCCGCTTTACAATACCTTGTCCGGGGTAAACTGAAGAATTTCAGGGCCGTCTGGCGGGCGCACAACGATTACCGGAGAATGGTCAGGGAAAAGTACGGGAATTACCAGGGCCCTCTGGCAAAGAGTCTGCAGGGTATCCCGGGTTTTTACAATAAGAGCATTGTTTTCGGATTCTTTCTGCGGGGAGTCCGCTTCTTCCGTGATCTGAAAGATCACAGATAGTCCGCTATTTTCTCGAGTTGCATGCCTCTCGAGCCCTTGATCAGGATGGTTCTTCCTTTCAAAGGGTGGAAGGTCAGTTCCCTGATCAGATCTTCCATTCCGGGGAAGAAGGCCATTTGTGATCCCGAAGCTATCTTGAGGAATTCCGGGCCAACCAGGTAGACGGATATGAAGTTCAAATCCCTTAACAGGTTGATTATAGCACGATGCTCGGATTCCGCCTCCTGGCCCAGTTCAAACATATCTCCGAGTATAAGGACTTTACCGGGAAGGTCGAGAGAATGAAAAACCCTGATTGCTTGCAGCATGCTGGAGGGATTGGCGTTATAAGCATCCATGAAAAGCCTGTTCCGGCCTGTATCAATCCACTGAGAACGCAGGTTCTGGGGGATATAGCCTTCAATCCCTTTCCTTATGCTTTCCCTGGATAGACCAAAATGATGACCGACGGCAACGGACGCCAGAACGTTGCAAAGGTTGTAGGAGCCGGTCAGGTTTGTTTTGGTTATGAAGCTGGATCCGTCGGGCAGGTAAAGGGTGGGATTCAGATACATTCCTCGTCCGGATTCGGATCCCCTGACCATGGCAGTTTGATCCGTGCCATACGAAATGGCCGGATAATCTCCGATCATTTGCTTCAGAAGCGGGTCATCGGTATTGAGGAACCAATGACCCCGGCTTTCCCGGATAAACTCGAAAAGTTCACTCTTGGCACGGACGACGCCCTCCAGCGTTCCAAAACCGGCAAGGTGGGCTTTCCCGATATTCGTGATCAGCCCGTGTGTTGGCCTGGCGATTTCGGCCAATAGCCGGATTTCACCGGGATGGTTGGCGCCCATCTCGACCACCAGGATCTCTGTTCCCGGAGCGGCTGAGAGGAGGGTAAGTGGCACTCCGATATGATTGTTCAGGTTGCCCGGTGTGGCTACCACGCGGTGTTCCCTTTTCAGAACGGATTGTATCAGTTCCTTTGTGGTCGTTTTTCCGTTGGTGCCTGTCAGGGCAACGACAGGGATGGACAGGTGCTCCCTGTGACAGGCTGCCAGTTCCTGAAGGAAAACCAGGACATCCGGAACCCGTATGCAGCGGTCGTCCCTAAGTGCCGCCGGGTCATCCACTATGGCATACCGGCATCCCTTGTCGAGGGCATCGGCCACGAACAGGTTCCCATCGAATTTCTCCCCTTTAAGGGCAAAAAAGAGACAGCCGGGAATAGTTTTCCGGCTGTCGGTAGACACCTGCGGATGCTGCAGGTAAATCGTATAGAATTCTTTTGGAGTCACATCCTATTTCGCAGTGGCACTGCCAAGTCTCGACATAGCACAGCGGAACCCGATATCATCGGTCGCCTTGTTTTCATCGAGATAACGCCGGGTGCCCGGTACCAGCCAATAGGCACGGTCACGCCAGGAACCTCCCTTGAAAACGCGGGATTGATCAGAAATACGGCTGGTAAAGCCAATCTGGTTGTCATACATGGTCGATGTGCTGATCGTCGCATTCTGTTCTCCGTTGCTGCTGTAAAAAATGCTCGATTCGGGATCCCCATCGCGGTAATTACGGTTATCCGAGCGGTTGTAATTCATCCGGGTCCGGTTTTCCTCCGCTGTCATGGTCCGGCGTGGAATTTTGCCAAGAGAATCCTTTTCAGCAACATTCCCTTCCGCATCATGCTGCTGAACCGTAAACACATTACCCCTGAACGGGCTTAGTTCATCAACATCAATGGATGATAACGGTCTATAAACATCCAGCACCCATTCGTTGACATTACCCGCCATGTCGTACAGGCCATAGTCATTGGGCCAGTAAGATTTAACCGGCGAAGTGAAGGCATACCCGTCGTTAAGAGAACCCGAAACCCCCATGTAATCGCCCTTCCCACGCGAAAAATTAGCCATCAGGAAACCCCTGTTCTGCTTATCTTCATTTCGAGTATAATTGCCTTTCCAGGGATAGATCCTCTTGTTCTCGATCAATTCTTTATCCGCTACCAAACCGATGGCTGCAAACTCCCATTCTGCCTCGGTAGGCAGCCTGTACTTGGGATAAAAAAATCCATCTTCCATCCTGGCTTTCCTCACGGCAGCATTAGGATCGTTATTGGGCAGATTCTGCCTGACAACGCCTTCATACTGACCTGCAAGGTAAGCTTCCGTATCGAAATGATCAGAACCAACCTGATTGGGATTGACTTCCAGGATTTTTTCCTTAATGAGCATCAATTCATTCACGCGGTCCGTTCTCCAGTCGCAATAGTTGTTGGCCTGTATCCAGGAAACCCCCACTACCGGGTAATCATTATAGGCAGGATGACGAAAATAGTACTCCACCAAGGGCTCATTGAAAGCCATGACCCCTCTCCACACCAGCGTGTCGGGCAAGGCATTCTGGTAAACATTCGGGTAATCGACAAAAACACGCTTCAGCCAATAGAGGTACTCGCGGTAATCTGCGTTGGTGACTTCAGTCTCATCCAGGTAAAATGAAGAAACCGTAATTCTGCGGGGGACATTGTTCCATTCGTAACGGACATCATCAACCACCCGACCCATGGTGAAGGTGCCTCCTTCAACGAATACCAGGCCCGGACCGGTAGCTTGGTTATAATTGGCCAGGTAATCATATCCTCCGTTATCCATATCATTATAATTCCAACCCGTCTTGGCTGATTTAAGGCCTTTATTTTGGAATAGTTTACATCCGCTGAAAGCAAGCATCCCAGCAAATGCGATCAGAAAAACAACAAACCATCTGATTTTCATAACATTATCCGGATTAATCTCTTTCCGTAAAATTAACCAATTAATAAATGTAACTCTGGCTAACCGGGAAAACCCCGCCGAAAATATATAAAATTCGTCTGAAAGCCTGGGTTATAACGGCAGGATCTGTGGATTATTTTTCAAATCCCATTGTTAATATTTTTCCCCCGATCCGGATCCACTCGGACAATTTCATGCGGGCAACCCCGTTTTGGCATGTAAGAGGTGTTCCAGGATGACGATCAAAATAGTAATTTGCCATGGTTTTGCTGAAAGCACTTAATAGAGCGCCCGTGTTCAAGAAAATAATACTTCCCGCGTTCGTTGTCCTTTTATGGCCTGGGATGCCTTTATTGTCGCAAAATCCGGACCTCAGGACCCTGGAGTGGAGTTCTCCGGTCTGGTTCACTCAGGCAATTATTACCGCGCATTCCGACAGTCTTCCGGTTTTTTCTGCCCGGCTCCCCTGGAACGGCAACGAGGATGAGGTCCCACGGGTAGTCCTGACAAACACTTTATATGAACCGGTTCCGGGCGAAGCTGACCTCCTGCTCAGATTATTAAAAAAAATCAGGGATCCGGAGGTTACTGTCAGTAGCAGCCTGCAAATCGAAAGAAAAAAACCTTTTGTCCGCTATTCTTTTATACCCTTTCGGAAAAACCCGTTGACCGGACAGGTTGAAAGATTGATCCGATTTGCCCCGGAAATCCGGCGTGAATCCGCCTTACTCCATGCAACCAAAACGGATCAGTCAACCCGGCAATACACATCCCGTTCCGTTCTGGCGGACGGACAGTGGTACAAGATACAGGTATCCCGATCAGGGATCCAGAAACTCAGTTTTGAAGACCTGAAAAAGATAGGCCTTCAAAATCCTGAAAACGTTCGTGTTTTCGGAAACGGCGGCAAACAGTTGCCCTATTCATCGGATCTTGAACGCTACGATGACCTCATCGAAAACCAGGTTTACCTGATGAAGGGATCGGATGGCGTGTTCAACCAGGGAGATTTCATCCTGTTTTATGGTCAGGGCACAACGACCTGGAAATACGACCCGGCCCAGAAACTGTTTGCCCACCGGTTGCATCTTTATTCGGACTATTCCTATTATTTTCTCACCGAATCGCTGGGACCCGGCAGGCGCATAACGGGCCAGGCTGCGGTTGGGCTGGCACCACAAGCAGTCGTGACAGAATATGATGCATACGATTTTCGTGAGAAAGATTCCCTTAACCTGATCAAGTCGGGCCGGCTATGGTGCTGGAAACATTTTGCCATTGAGCTGAAGTGGGGATTCAACTTTTCGTTTCCCAACCGGGTCGCTTCCGAACCGGTTAAAGTTACAACGGCCCTTTGGGCCCGTTCGCCGAAGACCAGTCCAAGCTCCGTGTTCTATATTCAGAATGGCGACACACGGTTCGAAACCGTTCAGTTGCCAGGCGTTCCTACCAATAATTATGAAGCCTTATATGCCTCGTCGGCTGTATCCAACAGCCAATTCACTCCTGACTCGGAAAGTTTTTTCCTGAACTTCCAGTTCGTACCGAGCAACCCGGCCGGGGAAGGATGGCTCGACTATGTAACGCTGAATACGCGCTGCCAGATTAAAATGGCAGGAAGTCAACTGGCATTCAGGGACTCTCGGCAAACGGGGACCGGAAAAATAGTGAAGTTCCAGATCGCGGATGCCACGGCAACCCACCTGGTCTGGGACATCACCGATCTGACCGATATCAAGCAAGTTACAACGCAAGCGATGGCCGGCGGCCTGGAGTTTGTTGCCACGGCCGACCAACCGAAAGAGTACATTGCTTTTGATCCCCAGGCGGCGACTTTGTATATCCCGGTTTATACCGGGAACGGTCTGGGCCTGGTTGCCAACCAAAACCTCCATGGACTGGAATGCCCCGATATGATCATCCTGGTACATGACGACCTGGAATCGTATGCCCGGGAGCTGGCTGATATCCACCTGGAACGTGAAGGCCTGAATACCCTGTTGGTTTCGCCTGAACAGATCTACAATGAATTCTCAAGCGGCATCACAGATGTCACTGCCATTCGTGACTTCCTGAAAATGTTTTATGACCGGTCCTCTGCCAACAATTTCAGGTTGAAGTACGTGTTGTTCTTTGGCGACGGTTCCTATGACAACAAGAATATTTTAAAAAATTTCCGGACCTGTCTCCCCACCTATCAGTCATTGGAGTCGCTCTATCCAACAAGCTCGTATGTGACGGACGATTTTTTCGGGCTGCTGGATACGGGAGAAGACCTGGAACCCGGGCTCCTTGACCTGGGGATCGGCCGCTTGCCGGTTGTTTCCGAGAATGAGGCTACCATAATCCTGAACAAGATCAGGCAGTATTATTCCACTGCATCCCTGGGCGACTGGAGAAACCTGATCTGCTTCATTGGTGACGACGAAGATGGTAATTCCCACATGCGCGATGCGAATACGCTGGCTAATATCCTCAGCTCTTCGTACCCGGCATTCAATATCGACAAGATTTTTCTTGACGCTTATCAACAGGTCATACTTCCGGCAGGGGAAAGATACCCCGAAGTCAACCGGGCAATCAATGACCGGATGAAGAAAGGCGCCATCATCATGAATTACCTCGGGCACGGAAGCGAGCGCGGTTTGGCACATGAGGAGATCCTGACCATAGACGATATCAAGAGCTGGGAGAACCCGAACCATTACCCGCTATTCATATCCGCCACTTGTGAATTCAGCCGGTTTGACGACACCACGCGGGTCTCGGCCGGTGAATGGGTTCTGCTTAATCCAGAAGGTGGGGGAATATCACTGCTTTCAACAACCCGGCTGGTGTATTCATCGCCTAATTTTATCCTGAACCGCGAGTTTTACAATTATGTGTTTCAGAGAAATGAACAGGGTAACCGGCACGCATTGGGTGATGTCATGAGGCTTACCAAGAATGCTGTCGGCGAGGAGCAGAATAAGCTGAATTTCACCCTTTTGGGAGATCCTGCACTGATTCTCCGATACCCGGAGATGGGTATTTCCATGACAGAAATAAATGGTCAACCGGTCACTGCCTTCACGGACACTCTGAAAGCTCTGTCCTCAACGACGGTAAAGGGATTTATTATCGACCTGCAGGGTAACAAGATCCATGATTTCAATGGTATTGTGATCCCAACGGTCTATGACAAGGAAATCACGCTAAACAACCTTGCCAATGACGGTGGTCCGATCATGGAATTTACAGTCAGGAACAGCATCCTCTTCAGGGGGAAAGCCAGCGTCAGAAATGGGGACTTCAGCTTCAGCTTTCCGGTGCCCAAAGACATAGCCTATCAAGTGGGTACGGGAAAATTCAGCTTTTATGCAGAGGATGGTCAAACCGATGCACACGGGGTCAACCAGCAAATACTGATCGGCGGCTCGGAAGGCACTTCAATCAATGACAAGACCGGCCCGGAAGTCGAACTGTTCATGAACGACACTGCTTTTATCAGCGGCGGGATCGTTGGAGAAAACCCTGTCCTGCTTATCCGGATCAGTGACAGCAGTGGCGTGAACACCACGGGAAACGGCATCGGCCATGATATTACGGCCATCCTCGACGATAACCAGCAAGACGTCATAGTCCTGAACGACTATTATGAAAGCGATCTGGATGAATACCGTTCCGGAGCCATTCGCTATCCCCTCAGCAAACTGGAAGACGGAAACCACAGCATCCGGGTAAAAGTGTGGGATATTGTCAATAATTCCACTGAAACAGAGGTTGATTTCACCGTCAGAAACTCCGATGAACTGGTGCTTGAACATGTGCTGAATTATCCCAATCCTTTCACCACCAAAACCGATTTTTATTTTGAGCATAACCAGGGCGACCAGGCGCTGGATGTGCTGATCCAGGTTTTCAGCATCAGCGGCAAACTGGTCAAAAGCTTTGAATTCCTGACTGCAGACCAAACCCAGGTCGAGCCGGGATCCTTCAGGGTGGGTCCCATCACCTGGGACGGATTGGATGATTTCGGCGACAGGATTGGACGCGGCACTTATTTTTACCGGATAAAGGTGAGAACATCCGATGGAAAGACCCGGGAAGCCTACCAGAAGCTCGTGATCCTGAAATAATCCGTAGCGATATGGCAATAAATAGCCAATCTTCCTGTTTTTGAGTTTGGGGTAGCCGGATAAACTTGTTTTAATCCTGTTATAATCATTATATTTGTCGTCAAAATTTTGGGTTCATGAAAGTTGCTCGAAAGCGGATCTTTACACTGTTGGCAGTCATCGGATTAATCATTCCTTCATTTGCTCAGATCACTACGGATCAGTTGTCCGGTAAAACCAATACTGTCACCTCCTCAGTGCCGTTCCTGACCATTACTCCTGAATCACGGTCAGGAGGGATGGGCGACGTGGGCGTTGCGCTATCTCCCGATGCAAACTCCATGCACTGGAACCCGGCCAAATATGCTTTCGTGCCCAATGACCTGGGTGTTTCAATCTCTTACACCCCTTGGTTAAGAAGGCTGGGAATCGACGATATTAACCTGGCCTACCTGGCAGGCTACAAACGGTTGGACAAGAATCAAACGATCGGCTTTTCACTCCGTTATTTCTCATTGGGATCGATCACCTTTACAGATATTACAGGGAATACCATCACCAGTTTCAATCCGAATGAATTTGCCATTGACGGAGCCTATGCCCGGGCCTTCAGCGACAAATTCGCAGGCAGCCTGGCGTTCCGCTTTATTTACTCGAACCTGACCGGTGGAATCCCGGTTGACGGGACCGAGTCCCATGCGGGCACGGCTTTCGCATCCGACGTTTCCATCTTTTACCGGAATGACGAGTTACGGATCAGTGATTATGATGCCACCTTCGCCTTCGGAGTCAACCTCTCGAATATCGGATCGAAAATCTCCTATTCAAAGATTTCGGAAAAGGACTTCATTCCGATCAACTTGCGCATCGGGGCCGCCTATACGGTTGACTTTGATGACTACAATAGCCTGACCGCCGCTTTCGACCTGAACAAACTCCTGATCCCGACACCTCCTGAGTATTACTCGGACTCGGTGGATCTTGAGGGTGATCCCGTTATAGAATTCGGATATGATCCCAATGTCTCTGTACCCGTTGGGATGTTCCGCTCTTTCTATGATGCCCCCGGAGGATTCGTCGAAGAATTGCATGAACTGACTTACTCGGCCGGCCTGGAATACTGGTATGCCAAACAATTTGCCGTCAGGGGAGGCCTTTTCCTGGAACATAATACCAAGGGTGCACGGAAATATTTTACTGTTGGAATAGGTCTGAGGCTGAATGTTTTCGGACTTGACTTTTCCTACCTGGTGCCTTTCTATCAGGAAAACCCTCTGTCGAACACTCTCCGATTCAGTTTGCTGTTTGATTTTGCAGGATTGAAAGGCAAATAAGGATGTTTCGGATCGGTTTCGGATACGATGTGCACCGTTTGACCGAAAACCGGAAACTGGTTCTCGGCGGCATTGAGATCCCCTTCGAAAAAGGAACCTTGGGTCACTCTGATGGTGACGCTGTCATCCATGCCATTTGCGATGCATTGCTGGGCGCCCTCTCCTTGCGAGACATCGGTTATCATTTCCCTGACAACTCTGAAAAATTCAAGGACATTGACAGCAAGATCCTGCTCAAAGAAACGATTGGCATGATCCGTTCAAAGGGTTGGGAAATCGCAAACGTTGACACCACCATCTGTCTCGAAAAACCCAAACTCATCGATTACATACCCCGAATGCAAACAGTCCTCGCCGGAGTGCTGGAAACTGAGCCGGATCAAATCTCCATCAAGGCCACGACCACGGAAAAGATGGGATTCGTAGGAACGGGGGAAGGAGTGGCTGTTTATGCGGTGGTTCTCCTTCATCTCGCGTATTCCGCCATCACGTGATCCACCTCTCCTCCACCGTCATCAGCGGTGTATGACATCTGGATAATGTCATAAGTGTCATTCACTTCGCCGGAACCCTCAAAAACAAAACCTTCGACGCTCTGTTTCGGCATGGTGATCGTATATCCCGCTTTGATGATGGTGACGTGGACTCCATTTCCCAGCTTGTAGAAATTATCGATCGTGTAATTGGATTGAACCATGGCATCCCTCGCCAGGGTCACCTGGTAGATGCTGGTTCCCTTAGTGCCTTTCAGGAATATCTCGCTCGTTTCGGTACAAGTCCAGGTTCCCGAAAGATCCGGGTTACCTTCGTCCGGCACACAGGAGGTCATCAGCAGCCCGATCATGAGGCAGGGAATGGACCTTGATAGTGATCGTATCATATTGAATTTCATCATAATGCAATATTGAATCAATTCAGATTATTTTCAGGTTATCAATGATAGCATCATCCACGAGGGATGGAAAGGTAATTGTCAGGGATGGATTTTTTTTCATCGCTGAGGTAATGGTTTGCATGGCACCCGGATTTCTGGCCCAGCTTCTCCGGGCTATTCCGTTATTCACGTCCCAATGAAGCATGGTCTTCAGCCTCCTGTCGGCAGCACGGGTTCCATCAAGCAGGAGACCGAATCCCCCATTGATCACTTCGCCCCATCCCACTCCGCCGCCATTGTGCAGAGATACCCAGGTGGCGCCCCTGAAAGCATCGCCGATCACGTTTTGAACAGCCATGTCGGCGGTGAAGGAGGATCCGTCAAAAATATTGGATGTTTCCCGGAAGGGTGAGTCGGTGCCAGAAACATCATGGTGGTCACGCCCCAGAACCACCGGCGCGCTGATTTTCCCTTCCCGGATAGCCTTGTTGAAGGCTGCCGCAATCCGTATGCGTCCCTCGGCATCCGCGTACAGTATCCGGGCCTGGGAGCCTACGACCAGGTTATGGGTCGCGGCCTGGCGGATCCAATGAAGGTTATCGGTCATCTGTAACTTGATTTCAGGATCCGCTTCGGCAGACAGTTGTTCCAGTACCTCGGCAGCAAGGGTATCCGTGACCCGCAGGTCGGCCGGATCATTGGAACAGCAAACCCAACGGAAGGGTCCGAAACCATAATCAAAGAAAAGGGGGCCCATGAGATCCTGCACATAGGAAGGATACCGGTAACTACCGTCCCCCTTGAATACATCGGCTCCTGAACGGCCTGATTCCAGGAGAAAGGCGTTGCCGTAATCCCAGAAATACATTCCCCTGGCCGTCATCTGGTTGATGGCTTCAACCTGCCGCCGGAGCGACTGTCTGACCATTTCACGGAATTTTGCCGGGTCGACGCGGATTAACCGGTTCGATTCCTGAAAAGAAATGCCCGCCGGATAATAACCCCCTGCCCAGGGATTGTGGAGCGAGGTCTGATCGGATCCCAGGTCAACGGAAATCCCTTCCTTCACCAGCTTCTCCCATAAATCGACAACATTGCCCAGGAAAGCCAGCGAAACAGCCTCCCGGTTCCTTCTTGCCTTGTCCATCCGGATAAGCAACTGATCGGGATCCTTGAACAACTCATCCACCCAGCCCTGGTCATGCCGGGTTTTGGCAGCTTTGGGATTGATTTCCGCGACTACGCATATCCCACCCGCAATTACGGTGGCTTTAGGCTGGGCTCCCGACATGCCTCCCAAGCCGGAGGTCACGAAAATTTTCCCCTTCAGGTCCGGGGCCGGTTCCCGAGCCTTGATCCTCCCGGCATTTAAAACGGTTATTGCGGTGCCGTGGACAATTCCCTGGGGTCCGATGTACATATAGGATCCCGCCGTCATTTGACCATACTGGGAAACACCCAGCGCATTCATCCGTTCCCAATCGTCCTGGGAGGAATAGTTCGGGATTACCATTCCGTTGGTGATCACTACCCTGGGAGCCTCAGGCTGCGAGGGAAACAAGCCCATCGGATGGCCCGAATACATGACCAGGGTTTGTTCATCTGTCATCTCTGCCAGATACTTCATGGTGAGCCGGTACTGGGCCCAGTTCTGAAAAACAGCACCATTTCCGCCGTAAGTGATCAGTTCATGCGGATGTTGGGCGACAGCCGGATCCAGGTTATTGCTGATCATCAGCATGATGGCCGCCGCCTGGACGGACCGGTGAGGGTACTCGTCGAGTGGCCTGGCTTTTACTTGATAGACCGGGCGGTACCTGTACATGTAAATCCGGCCGTATTCCTTGAGTTCATTTAAGAATTCCCCGGCAAGCTGAGCATGAAGCGCACCGGGAAAGTAACGCAAAGCATTGCGGATGGCCAGCCTCTTTTCATCAGGGGTCAGAATGTCTTTCCGGATCGGCGCATGGTTGATATCAGGGTCATATGGAGGGTGTTCGGGCAGATGATCCGGGATTCCTGCCAATATCGATTTCCTGAATTCCTTGACTGTCATTATCGGGTTTTTTATTCTTTTACAAACTTACGAACGGTTCTCTGATTGCCCGAATCCATCCGGATAAAATAGATCCCCGGTTCCAAACAACCGGTATCGATCAGGATTGGCTGGCTGAAGGCAACATCCGGCACTACCCGGCTGATCAGGGGTCTGCCCGTGCAATCAATGACAGTGATTTTTACTTTGTTTGCCAGAGTTCCGGCCAAGGTGACCGACAACCGGTCATGGACCGGATTGGGGCTTAGCGAAACGGAGGTCAGATCACGTGACGGATCAAGCTTGCCGGTTCCTGAAACAATATCAGGTTTATCCAGTCGGACATCTGTGTACAACCGGTACTCTCCCGGTTCCAGGATGACCGGGGATTCCGGATTCTCAATTTGTACTGAATCCCCGGTCCAGTATTCGTACCACCATCCGGGATGCTGAAAGTGAGGATTGGCTGATGATGCGCGGATGCCGAAATTACCTAGAACGGTAGCATCCATTCCGGAGCGGTTCAGGTGCAACCTCTTGACGGTATCCTGAAAGGCAGTCTGGAAATCAGCCGTGCCAAATGCATCATTTCCGGTTTTCAACTTGTTGAGGGCGGAATAAACCTGATAAAGCCGCTTCCTCTGGCTCACGTCGAAATAATCCCAGCGGACCGGCTTGTTCCCGACCCTTCCATTCGTATTGATTGAATAATCATAACCCAGTTCACCGAACATCCAAATCATTTTAGGGCCGGGAACCGGAATGAAGAAATTGGCAGCCAGTTCCATCCGTTGCAGGGCTATTAAGGTGTCTTTCAGATAGTAAGACTGATTTTGGGTATTCCCATACCGGATGCATTCATACATCAATCGTTCTTCATCGTGACTTTCCATGTATCCAACCAGGTGAGGAACGGACCAGCCACGGTTTTGGGCCGCAACTCCTGAAAAATCCCAGCTGCTTCCCGAAGGCCAGCCTGATGAAGCATACCGGTAACTATAATTGCTGTTACCCCAGACCATCATTCCGTAATTGGCCAGTTCCATTTCTTCTGAATTGGCGGTGAAATGTTCCAGAATGATAAATGCTCTTGAGTTGACTTGCCAGATCTTGTCGGCCATTCTCTTCAGTATGGCAATCCTTGATGCGTCATAGGCGCTGCCTTCTCCCGGGGTATTGGTGAATCCCTTGGTGAAATCGAACCGGAAGCCATCCACCCGGTATTCGGCAAGCCAGAATGTGTTGACACTGTCAACAAACCGTCGGGTAGCTTCGCTTTCGTGGTTGAAATCATACCCCCAGGAGTAGACCGGATTGGGAGAGACGGCATTGTACCAGGGATTGTCTGCCGAAGGTCTGCTGTTTACGGCGTCCCAGTATAGTTTAACCAGCGGCGACTGCCCGTAGGAATGGTTCAGCACCATATCCATGATCACTGCCAAACCCTTCTGGTGTGCTGAATCGACGAAAGTCTTGAAACTATCGCCGGGTCCGTAATATTTATCAACAGCAAAATAATAGGAAGGATTATAACCCCAGCTTTCGTTCCCCTCAAACTCAGATACAGGCATCAACTCGATGGCATTGATTCCGAGGTTCACAAGGTAATCCAGCGTATCGATCAAAACCCTGAAAGTATGAGCCCGGAAGAAGTCCCTTAGGAGCAATTCATAGATGACCAGTTTATCCTTTGCCGGAGGGATGAAAGAACTGTTCTTCCATTCATAGGGAGTCTTCCCTGTTTCAAATACCGAAGCTGTCTGAGTCGTTTTTCCTGCCGGATACGGGAGTAAGTCCGGATAGGTCTCCCCTGTAATATACTGGTCATTCCAGGGATCGGAAATCTTTTCGGCATAGGGGTCACCTATCCGGATTTCACCGTCGACCAGATACTGAAAAATATACTCTTTACGGGGCTCAAGTCCTCCCAGGGTGATCCAGAAGCGGTTACCGTCAGGAGTCTTTTTCAGAAGATAATCCGGATGAATGGTCCAGCCGTTAAAATCGCCGATGGCAAAAACATATTGTTTTCCCGGGGCATAGAGAACCAGTGTCACCCGGTCGTTCCCCTCGTAATTGATTCCATCCCTGGCACCGGCTGGAAGCTCCTCCGCCTGTTCTCCTCCTTTGACCAAGTAACTGAAGGAATCTGTGACCACCTGACCCTGGGCATATCCATGAACTTCCACGAGATGAAAGCCCGCCGCAGGTGCCGTCACGTTGAAAGTCAGTACAATACCAGCCAGACTAAATAACCGCAAGGAATCCTGGAAAAGGGCTATTGAATCTGTACCGGTGGCTTGAGCAGTAACGGGTATGACCGTACCGGGATCGACCGAAAGAAACTCCTTGTCAGGACTGCTGATCGTCAGGTTCAGCCCGGCTTCATAAACCGTGGCGAAAATATCCGATCCGTCCGCCATTCTTCCTGTTCTGCTTCCGTCTGAATTACGGAAGACGAAGGCCATTTTCAGGATCTTTTCGTCGGCCGGGACATGGAAATAATCCCTTATGGAAGGATTCATCCACAGCTCCCACAGGTTGTTCCCGAGTGAGGTGAGCCTGGCCTTGTCGGTATTGGAACTCCAGCCGGCCACAACATATTTCCAATCGGAACCAGAGGTGCTCTTGTCCGTGATCACCCCGGTATGGGCCCAGATATCGCCGGTGTACCCGGCAAGACCGGCATTGCCCTGGCTGGCGTCGAAGATGATCCGGACCGGGGCATTTTCCGTCGGAAAAACAGGTTCTGTCCTGACCACCTGCCCCGAAACAGCCGGGAACAAAGCCAGAAAGCCCAACAGGGTTAGTATTTTCTTCATATTGGGAATCTTTTGCTAATGGACCTCCAAGATAAGCGGGGATTCAGCAGGAACCGTGAGGTTGTCAGAAGAATATTCCTTGCCTGTGAGAACATCCTTGAACCTGTCCTGGCGGGTCAGCATTTCCGGGTAGCGTGAAACATCAATATCTACAGGAGTTACATTTTTATTAAGAATGACCATGATCTTGTCCTGTTCATTATAGCGGAAATAAGCATAAACACCATCGGCCGGCGAGTAGTGCATCAGTTTGCCCGAATGGATGGCCGGTTGGGTCTTTCTCCAGCGGAGCAGGTTTCTCACAAAAGCCTGACTTTCTGCCTGCCTGCTGCTCAATCCTTTACCGGTAAAGGCGTTGACAGAATCGCCTGGCCAGCCTCCGGGAAAGTCAGAGCGGACCAGTCCGTCGTCACGATGAACCGGGCTGGTCATAAGGATTTCCGTCCCATAGTATATCTGGGGGATACCCCGGGTAGTCAGAACAAAGGCTAGCCCCAGCCTGAACCGTCCGGGGTTTTCCCCTATCTGGGTAAAGAAGCGGGTCATATCATGATTATCCGGGAAGACGACCAGGTTATACGGATCCGGGTAGAGGAAATCACAGGCAAGGGTTTCGTATATTCTGATGAAACCGCCGGAGGAGGATTCTTCCTCTGACAATGCCTGGGATATAGCCATCTGGAGGGGAAAATCCATGAGGCTCGGAAGGCAGGAATTTAGTTTTGCATTTCCCTGATAGCCCCGTTGCCATCTGGAAACCATGGCAGGATTCAGGCTCCATTCTTCACCGACAATATTAAATTCCGGATATTCATCCAGGATTGAGCAGGTCCAGTCAGACATGAATCCTGGGTCGGCATAAGAGTGCGTATCATGCCTGATCCCGTCAAGATCGGCAAATTCAATCCACCAGATGCTGTTCTGGATCAGGTAACGAGCCAGGTGCGGATTGTCCTGGTTCATATCCGGCATGCTGGGAACAAAGGCTCCTTTTTCAAACCGGTCCCGTTCTGACCGGGCCGCATAGGAATCCGTCAGGGTCGTGCGCAGGTGGTTCGTCTGGCCATAGTTTTGAGCTGTTCTCAGCCAGTCGGGAGAAGGGAGGTCGTTCATCCACCAATGGCCTGAACCGCAATGGTTCATCACCTGGTCCATGATCATCTTCAGGCCCCTTTCATGTGCCTTGCGGCTCAGCTCAATAACCTTCTCATTGCTGCCAAGCCGGGGATCGATCCGGTAGAAATCGGTAATGGAATACCCGTGGTAAGAGTATGCCGGTTGATTGTTTTCCAGTACCGGATTGAGCCAGAGAGCGGTAAAACCCATTCCGTCAATATAGTCCAGATGATTTATGACCCCTTGGATATCACCTCCGTGACGTCCGTTTTTATTCTGACGGGAAGCCTTTTCCAAAGCAAGCGGGCTACTGTCATTGGCAGGATCGCCGTTGGCAAACCGGTCGGGCGTGACCAGGTAAATCACATCAGCATTGGAGAAGCCCTCCCGTGCCGATGAATTCGGACGCCTGTCATACAGTTGATAAACATAGGAAGTCACTGTTTTTCCATCGTTCTGAAAATGGATAGTAAAAGATCCTTGACTCGTTTTATGACTGATTTTCAAATAGATGAAAAGATAATTCCGGTTATCCGTCCGGGCTATGCTGTCAACTGTGATGCCTTTATTGCGGATCACCGGCTGCAAATTGCCTATTCCCGGTCCATGGACCATGAGCTGAAGGGATGGATTCGACATCCCGGTCCACCAGAATGGAGGTTCGAGTCGCTGGATGATGTCAGGAGGCATCTGAGACCGGGCACCGGTTGCCAGAACCAAAAGTATAAGGACCGTCCCAAAAAGTCTTGTTCTCATCATGTTAAAAAAAAAGCCCACTCAACCGGGTGTCAAGTGGGCTTTCAATTAAATCAGGCTCAGTTCTTTTTGATCTTGTATTTATAAACAGCCTGGGATAGGTCGAGGGTAATGGTATAGTTACCTGCTTCTGCAATAGCTATGTTGGCACCATCATACTCGCAGGATCCGTTTGCACCATTATCACCCAGGTTGATGGCCCAGGCATCATTGGCACGGAACTTTATGTCACCGACAACCAGGTCAATCGTAATCGACAGGATCCTTGTCGCGACATCCAGAGTCATATTGGTATCCGTATCCCAGCCGCCAGGCGTCGCCGAACCTATCAAGCCCCAATCGGTCATGGTATAGGAATGGGTCAGTTTGACCAGGTCGACATTCAATTTATACAAGGCCGGGCCAGCAGCCGGTATATTGGCTCCGTTTTTGTCCAGGGTTCCGTCATTGCCATCATCACCATAGTTGACACCCCAGTCGTGGCCTACCGTATACTTGAACTCAGTGGCAGCTTCCGTGAAATAGATGTAGCCTTCGTACTTGTCATCGCTCAATTTTGAGAAAATGACCGTATTGTCGTTCGAAGGATCCCATCCCTGGTAGTTGCCCGGAACCTGCAGTTGCGGATAAACCACCTTAACCAGGTATGGATTGATGCCTACCGTTACAACACTGGAATAGATATTATCAACGAATTCACTGACCGTTGCCCGGACCCTGAGTTCAATATTGGTTACCACGCCATCAGGCAGTTCAGCGCCCAGCATGGCTCCGTTCAGGGTTTCAACCGGGATGTCGACGGTCAGGTCATTCGTCGTGGCCAGAGCGACCGGATTTTCAAAACCATTCCCAGCCTTGTCATATTGTAACGTATAGGTGACGCCAGCCTGGAAGCCATAATCAGCCGCTGTCCACGTGAACGTTACTATATCCGCTGCGTCTGCCTCCAGTAGCACCAATTGTGCATTGGCTGCCGGGGCCGTCAGCACAGGAGCCGTCGGATTGTCCAAAAGCACCGGTCCCGTCTCTTTCTTGCAGGAAGCCATAACCAGGATTCCGGCAAGTATTATATAAACTAATTTCCTCATTGTTGTTAATTTAAAATATTAATTATAGCCGGCATTCTGCTGCAAATTCGGATTGGCGCCGATATCCGAAACCGGTATCGGGAACAGGTCGAAATGGCTGTCGGTGGCAGTTCCTTTCTCAGCAGCACCTTTCCATTCCCACAGGTATTCCCCTCCACTGAATTTTCCAAACCTGATGAGGTCGGTTCTGCGGCATCCTTCCCAATACAATTCGCGAGCCCTTTCATCGAGGATGAAATCGAGGGTCAGGTCACCCTGGGCGATATTCCCGGATTCATCCGTATAAGCCCGGGTCCTGATCTCGTTGACCAGATTCAAGGCCAGTGTCATGCTTCCGGTTCCCCCACGCAGAACGGCTTCTGCATACATCAGATAAATGTCAGCCAGGCGGAACAGACCAAAATCTGTATCCACGAATGTCATGTCTGATCCGTTTTCACCGGTGGAGGTTATGTTCTTGAATTTTGTGACAGCGAAACCGTCGGTAAAAGCGAATGGATTTTGAATCTCCAGATTCTGGCCATCGGTATGGAACATAGCGCGACGATCGTAGCTGGCCCTGACGATAGTATAGGTATAATCGGGGATACCCAGCTTAAGAGTCACCGTATAGGTTCCCGCATCGGGCACCGCGATGTTTGCACCGTTTTGTTCCAGGTTGCCGTTGGCGCCGTCATCGCCGTAATTCAGGTCCCAGCCGTCATTGGCGCGAAACTTGATTTCCCCTGCCTTTAGCTCGATGAGAACGGACCACAGACCGGTAGCAGCATCAAAAGTCATATTCTGGTCCGAGTTCCAACCGTCAGCTGTTGCCGAGCCGATGACTCCCCAATCTGTTTTCATGAAAGTGTAAGTCAGGGCATTCAGGTCAACATTGATTTTATAGTAACCGGCATCGGTTGCCACAATGTTGGCCCCGTTCCTGTCAAGCGTTCCGTCAGCACCGTCGTCGCCATAATTGACATCCCAGCTGGGTCCGTCGCAGAACTTGAACTGCGTGCCGGCCTCGGCGAAATTGAGGTATCCTTCGTATTTACCGTCGCTGTTGACCGAAGCCAGAACAGTGGAGGTATTGGAAGGATCCCATCCCTGGTGCGAGCCGGGAACATAAATGACCGGATAAGTGGTCTTTTTTGGGATGAACTTCGGTGAAACCACCGGTCCCGGAACGGTATTCCCTTCAATATCGGGATAGAACTTCTTGACAAAAGTTGGCGTAACGCGTGTACCGCCCCAGCCTCCGTCAATGCCAAATTGACCCGGTACCATGTTGCCACCCACAGCAGCGTGGATGATGAAGGTCATCCCGCCCCAGGTTTTGGTAAAGGTACCGTCGAAGTTGACCGGGAAGATAATTTCGGGCGAAGTGTTGTTATCCGCCAGGAAATTATTCTCGTACTTGGGTGCCAGTGAAAAGCCGGCGTCAATGACCCTTTGGCAATAGGTGACGCATTCAGTGTTTTTGGCGGTCCCGGTGTAAACCTCGGCATTCAGGTACAATTTTGCCAGCAGTGACCAAACGGCTGCCTGGTCTGCCCGTCCGTATTGATTGGTCCTGGGTGCCGGCAGCAGCGGTTCGATCTCCAGCAGTTCGGTTTCAATATAGGCAAACAGGTCGGCGCGGGAGATTTGTTCCGGGAAGAAAGCACCTACGCCGTCTTCTTCCGTAACAAAAGGCACATTCCCGAACATATCCAAGGCATGGTAATAACTGAGAGCCCTCATGAAGCGGGCTTCTGCCCTGTAACCCTGGATGTCGGTTTTATCGGTTCCTGTTATGCCTCTTGCATCCAGCTTGGCATCGGCCGATTCACGGATGAATTCGTTGCATAAGGAAATCTGATAATAGAGCCGGTTATACATGGCGGCAATAAACTCTCCTGAAGCCGTCCAGTCCATTTCCTGATAATCCCTCAGGGTGCCATCGTTCCAGGCAATCACAGCTTCATCGGTTGGTAGTTCCTGAGCACACCAGTACTGACGCAGATAGGTTGAGAAGCCTTCGTCGATACCACTGATATCAGGATTACCGTGAGGTCCCTGTTGTCCGCTGACAGCAAGGCCGGCATACACCTTGGCCAGGACCTGAATGTAGGAAGCCGGGTTTTCATAAACGGATATTGAAGTTATCTCATCCTTATCCAGGGGCACTGTATCCAGATCCTTCACGCAGGAAGCTATTCCGGTTACTAAAGCGGCCGCGAGGAGCACATATTTTGAAAATCGTTTCATAGTCATTTTCCGTTTATTCTGTTAATAATCAAGTCTCACTCCAAACATGAATACCCGCGGACGCGGATAAATATTGTTATCCAAACCGCCGTAAACTTCAGGATCAAGTCCTTTGTACGGGGTGATAGTCAAGGCATTCATGACAGTCAGGGACAGGTAGAGGTCCAGTTTTTTGCTTGCCAGGTTTTTAAACTGATAACCAAGAGTTACGTTATCGAGCTTAAAGAAGGAGGCATCCTGGATATAATAATCAGACCAGTACTTGGGATTGATCCAGCGGGTGTAGAGAGCATCCTGCACCACGTTGGTGGAGTAGTTGGCTGTATTGTACATGTAAGCATTGACACCGTTACCCGAATCAATGTTATTGTACATATAGTTGCCCAGGTTGGCTCTGCCAGCCAGTGCAAAATCCCAGTTTTTATAGGTGAGGCGGGTACTGAGGCCCATGAACACGGTTGGAGCCGGGCTGTGGTACATGTACTTGTCATCAGCCGAAATAACCCCATCGCCGTTGCGGTCGACATACAACCCTTCGATCGGCTTGCCGTCGGAGCCGTAAACCTGTTCATATACGTAATAGGAATACTGCGGATAACCAACCGAATGGATCTGCATGGTATTGCCAACTCCACCGCTGATATAGCCAACAAAAACGCCCTTGTAATTAGGATCATCGGTAGCGGTCAGCTTGGTGATCCTGTTATTTTCGAAGGTAACGTTATATCCAACTTCCCAGTAAAGATCCTCCGTTGAGAATATTCTGCCCAGGACTGAGAATTCTACCCCCTGGTTCACCATGTTACCAACATTTGTCAGAATCTGGTTGGTCAAGTTGGTTCCTGCCGGGACCGGAATGGTATTGATCAGGTCCTTGGTAAACCGGTAATAATACTCGAGAGAACCGGTAATTTTGTTATCCAGGAACCCATAGTCCAGGCCGACGTTATAAGTAGATGTTTCTTCCCATTTCAGATTGGCGTCATATCCTTCCGGACGGAGGGTTGTGACAAATCCGTCGCCAAATTGGTATTGGGCTGTTGATTCGGAATAGGTATATCTGGCCAGGTAAGGATAATCACCTGACGTGATATTCTGCTGACCTGTAACGCCGTAGCCCAACCGAAGTTTCAAGTCGGAAACGACGTCCACATCCTTCAGGAAGCTTTCTTCTTTGATTTTCCAGGCAAAGGCAGCGGAGGGGAACAAGCCCCAGCGGTTTTCCCTGGCGAACCTGGAGGAACCATCATCTCTCAGAGTAAAGGTCAGCAGGTACCTGTCCATTAAAGAATAATTCAAACGGCCAAAGAAGGAAACGAGGTAGCTTTCGCTTTCGTAATCGGTATCGCTGTTTGTGATCGTCTTGGCAGCATTGGTTTCAAAGTAGTTCCCTTTGCGATAGAAATGCTGCCAGGAATAACCGCCCATGATATCCAGCTTGCTCTGACCGAACTCTTTGACATAATTGAGATAAAAATCGATCAGCTCGTTTTTCTTCTGCTGCTTGTATTCCGCATCAATACCGCCGATCAGGTTGCCGTCTGCATCTATATCATAGTTTTGCCTGACCGAATCAGCTACGTTTATGGTACCCAGCGAGTTCGACAGATCGGTTGCCACGTTCAGGTTTGCGCGGAGTTCCGGAAGGAAATGGAACTTGTAGTCAACCTGCACGTTCCCGAGAAAACGGTTAACTCCCGCGACATCATACCGGGTCAGCAGCTGGGATAACGGGTTCAGGTTGGCAATGGAGATCGGTCTTGTCGGATCAGCCTGAAGCCATTCGAAATACCCGCCATAGCGATCAGAATCCGTGTAAACGGGTTGGGTCGGGTCAAAAGCAATGGCACTTCCGATAGCGCCCCGGCTGGCAAACCGGTTATTTTCCCTCATTCCTTTTGCATTGATATTGATCTTCAGATGGTTATTAAGGAATGTGGGATCCAGTGAAATCGCTCCTGTGTATCTTTCCATGTTGGATGTCAGCAGGATCCCGTCAGAGTTGGAATAACCGATTGAAGCCCTGTAAGGCATGTTCTTAACCGATCCGGTGGCAGCCAGGTTATGGTCATGTCCAAAGGCACTTTTCAGGATCTGGCTTTGCCAATCCGTATTGGCAGTTCCCAAAACGCTCAAGGCATTCGGGTTGTTTGCATAGACTTCATTGTAATAGGTCCGGTACTCATCGGCATTCAAGACATCAATGCTGTTCGGCACCGTAAACAATGAGACTTTGCCATCATAGGTGATCTTCAGCTTGCTTCCGGCCACACCCTTTTTGGTGGTAATAATAATAACCCCGTTGGATGCACGGGATCCGTAAATAGCCGTTGCCGAAGCATCTTTCAGGATGGTGAAAGACTCAATGTCATTCGGGTTGATGCTGTTGAGGGAGTTTCTCATACCGGAAATCCCTTGATTGTCCAGGGGTATCCCGTCAACCACGATCAGTGGATCGTTACTCGCTGACATGGACGCGCCCCCGCGGATGCGGATTGTTGCTCCCTCACCCGGGGCACCGCCGCCGGTTGTGATTTGAACTCCGGAAGCTTTCCCTATCAGCAGCTGCTGCGGGGACACAATCGAACCGCGGTTAAAATCTTTCGAGCTGACCGCAGTGACCGATCCGGTGGCATCCTTTTTCTTCTGCGTACCGTAACCGATTACGACAACACCGGCCAGGGCTTCGGTTGAAGGATCCAGCAAAACCGAAATGTTGGTCTGTTGTCCAATCGCATACTCCTGGGTCACATAACCCACATAGGAGAAAATCAGCGTTTGCCCCTGGGCTACGCTCAGACTGAACTTTCCATCAACATCGGTAATGGTACCCTTCGTGGGATCAGACTTCAGACTGACCGAAGCACCGATCAGTGCTTCGCCACTCTGGGCATCCTTAACTGTTCCCGTCACTACCTGCTGTGCAAAAACCGATTGGCTCAAGAATAACAGGATCAGGACCGGCAGGAACAGTTTTCCGAGAATTGAAAAACTATCTCTGTTCATTTTAAGTAAAGGTTTATTAAGTGATAATAAGTAAATCAATCCAATGGATTAGGGTAAATATAAGGAAAAAACCAAGGAGTGACCCAGTTTTGTCCTTCCTAAGTCCCAATCCGCTTGAATTTTGAATCAACGTACCGCTGTATTCATTGATTTCAATCGATTTCTGGAAATATTCAGAAACAGAATATTTCTCAACTTGTATCTGCTTTAGCTCCCTTTATAACCGGGTTTATTGGTTTTCTAACCGTGAATCAGCCGGCGCAAGGATCGATTCCGGCCGATATCCGTCTTAAAATTAGTGCAGTATGGCCTTCCCCCGTTTTTAAGGTTTTGAACTGCAACCGGAGATATTGTTATCTTTAAGAATTCAAACGATTTCGCTGATGCTTCAACAAAAAGGACAAGTAACGATCAAGGACCTGGCCGAGCAGCTCGGAATTTCTCCTTCAACTGTTTCGAAAGCTCTTAAGAACCATCCTGATATCAGCCAGGAAACGCGAACCCGGGTGAATGAACTGGCCCGGAAGCTTAACTACAATCCCAACCCGATCGCTTTAAGTTTGCGCAGCAGCCGGACCCGGGCTATCGGACTGGTAATTCCTGAAATCGTGCACCACTTCTTTTCATCGGTCATCAGCGGGATTGAGGATGTAGCCTACGATGCAGGTTACAACGTAATGATCTATCAATCCAACGAATCCTATAACCGTGAATTGACTGCAATTCAATCCTTGATGAACAGCCGGGTCGAGGGGATCCTGATTTCCCTGTCCAAGGAAACCCGGAATTTCGACCACCTGCAGAATGTGCTGGATCATGGAGTGCCATTGGTTTTATTTGACCGGATCTGTGATGAGATTGATACGGATAAAGTCACGGTTGATGACTACCAGGGGGCTTATGGGGCCGTATGCCACCTGATCCGTACCGGCTGCCGCAGGATAGTTCATCTTTCAGGACCTCCCGGTCTGCCTATCGCTGACCTCCGCCGTGCGGGATACGTGGATGCCCTTAAAGACAACAACCTGAAAATCAACCGTGACCTGATCATTTACTGCGACAATTTCAAGCAGGCAACCATCCGTACCAAGCAATTGATGAATCTACCCGACCGGCCGGATGCTTTTTTCACCGTGAATGAATTCACTGCAACCGGAGTAATCAAGTCATTGTACGAAATGCGGATTAAAATCCCGGATGAAGTTTCTGTTTTCGGATTCAGCAACGGCCTGATCACCCAAGTCATCAACCCGGCCATCAGCACCGTGGACCAGCATGGCTATCAGATCGGGCAAACCTCGGTGCAATTGCTGCTCGACAGGCTCATGGACAGCCAGGCCAACAGGCCATTCATACACCAGATCATCAAAACCGAGCTGATCATTCGCGAATCGACACGGACATAAACAATTTTTATCTTCTCCCTCAACCGATTGAATCATCGGTTGCACAGTTTTCAGGCCTGTCCCGATCCTTGGGCCGCTCCGTAACAATGTCGGTTACAGCTGCATTTGAATTAATTTTGGATCAATTGAAATTCCATGCCTGATGAAAAAACAACCACGACTTAGCGCCTGGCAAATCTGGAACATGAGTTTCGGCTTTCTGGGTATCCAGATGGGTTTTGCCCTTCAAAATGCCAATGTCAGCCGGATCTTTGAAACCCTGGGGGCGAAAATCGAGAACATACCCATTCTCTGGATTGCCGCGCCTGTTACCGGACTGATCATACAACCCATCATCGGGCATTACAGCGATCAAACCTGGAACCGGCTGGGACGCCGGCGTCCTTATTTTCTGACGGGAGCCATCCTTGCCTCACTGGCCCTGCTGATCATGCCCAATTCACCCGTTCTCTGGATTGCAGCGGGAATGCTCTGGATCATGGACGCTTCAATAAATGTATCCATGGAACCTTTCAGGGCATTTGTGGGTGACAACCTTCCATCGGAACAGCGAACCACCGGTTTTGCCATGCAGAGTTTTTTCATTGGGACAGGTGCAGTGGTGGCTTCCCTCCTGCCTTACATCCTGACCAACTGGCTCGGGATAAGCAACACGGCACCGGAAGGACTGATTCCATCTTCAGTCAGATGGTCTTTTTATATAGGGGCTATCGTTTTCATTTCTGCAGTTGCCTGGACCGTGATCCGGTCAAAGGAATACAGCCCCGAGGAGCTGGCTGAATTCGGGAAAACCCCGGCCGCTGAGTCGGTCAGGAAGCAAACTGTCACTCCCCAAAGTCACAACAAATTCATAACGCAAGGGCTGATCTGGTTCATCGCGGGTACTGCGCTGGCGGCACTCATTATGGGTTTCAGGCTGGAGAAGGAACTTTACATCCTGGGCTTCGGCCTGGCTTTTTTCGGGGTCCTGCAGGTCCTCGCCGGATTGATGCTGAAGTCAGGGCGCTCCAATGGCCTCACCGCGATCCTGACCGACTTGAGGAATATGCCCAAAACCATGGGCCAGCTTGCAGTAGTTCAGTTTTTTTCCTGGCTTGCCCTCTTCTCCATGTGGATCTACAGCACCGCTGCAGTGACCAGCAGTGTCTTCGGGGCGGAAGATACAACCTCGGAACTGTATAATGACGGCGCCGACTGGGTTGGTGTCCTGTTCGGTGTTTATAACGGGTGCGCGGCCCTGTTTGCTTTTCTGCTGCCGGTGATCGCCCGTGCCACATCCAGGAAGGTTACCCATACTATTTCACTGGCGATCGGGGGGCTTGGTTTGTGCAGTATCATCCTGATCAAGGACCAGTACCTGCTGTTAATACCGTTTGTTGGGATCGGACTGGCCTGGGCCAGTATCCTTTCAATGCCGTATGCCATCCTGACCGGTTCGCTGCCGCAGACCAAGATGGGCGTCTACATGGGGATCTTCAATTTCTTTATCGTCATTCCCCAGATCCTGGCTGCTACCATCCTGGGATTTTTAACCCGAAACGTGTTCGGCGGTCATGCCATCTATGCCCTTGTCTTTGGCGGGATTTCCATGCTTCTTGCTTCTGTGAGCGTCTTTTTTGTCAATGATGTGGATGATAGAGGGAAGGTTCAATGATCAGGGGATGCATCTTTGACCTGGACGGTGTCGTAGTCGATACGGCAAAATACCATTACCTGGCATGGAACCGGCTTGCCCGCGACCTGGGATTCGAATTCACCCAGGAACTTAACGAACGGCTTAAAGGAGTCAGCCGGATGGCTTCTCTGGATATCTTGTTGGAAATCGGAGGATTGACCTTCCCCCTTGAAGAGAAATTACGGCTGGCAGCCATCAAGAATGATTGGTATGTTGACTATATCAGTAAAATGACCCCGGCTGAGCTTTTACCGGGTGTTCCGGGTTTTCTCGATCTTTTACGGAAGAACGGGATCAGGAAGGCTTTAGGTACAGCCAGTAAAAACGCCGGCATGATCCTCAGCAGGATCGGGTTGGACAAGACCTTTGACTGTGTGATAGACGGCAACCAGGTTACTCATGCCAAACCGGATCCTGAAGTTTTTCTGAAGGCTGCATCGGGCCTGGCACTGGAGCCGGGAGAATGCGTCGTCTTCGAGGATGCCATTGCCGGGATCGAAGCCGCCCACAGAGGCGGCATGAAGTGCATCGGGATCGGAAAGCCGGACATCCTGGGCAAAGCTGACAAGGTCATCACCGGTTTTGAAGAAATGGATATCAGATTACTTATGTTTTAACCCTTTGGCGCATGCATAAATACCTTAAAGAGGACGAGTGGGTAATCATCGAGGAGGATTTTAATCCGGACAATCACAAGCGGTCCGAATCCCTGTTCAGCCTGGGAAACGGACACATGGGCCTCAGGGCTAATTTTGAAGAGGATTATTCCGGTCCCTCACTGAAAGGGACTTACATTGCGGGCATTTATTATCCGGATAAGACTCGCGTCGGATGGTGGAAGAACGGTTATCCGGAATACTTTGCCAAAGTCCTGAATGCCCCTGACTGGATCGGTTTCCATATACGTTTCGGTGAGTCGGTACTGGATCTTTACAAGATGAAGGTTCAAAAATTCCGGAGGATCCTCAACATGAAACAGGGATTCCTTTTCCGGGAGTTCGAGGCTTCGTGGCCGGATGGCCGGACCGTCAGGGTGGAAACAACCCGCTTTGTCTCTCTCGTGAGAAAAGAACTGGGTGCCATCGAATACCGCCTGACGCCTTTGAACTTTTCGGGTTTATTCCAGGCTGATCTGTTCATCAGCGGGAACGTAGTCAACGAAGATGCCAATTATGATGAAAAGTTCTGGGAACCCAGTGCATTGTCTGTCCGGGACGGCTACCCCATGCTGAGAAGCAAGACCAAAAAAAGCGGTTTCGAAGTCTGTTTCGGTCTGAAAACGAGGCTCGGGCTTCCACAGTCGGGACGTGATTTGAGTCCTGAGGTGGTCACCGGACCTGACAGGATCTCCCACCATTATTCAGCGGAATCCAGACAGAATGAAATGGTGGTTTTTACCAAGTACGCGGCCGTGACCACTACCCGCGATTATCCGGCCGACCGGATTGAACATCAGGCTGCCTCAGTTTTACAGGGTATAAGGGATCTGGATTTTAAACTGTTACTCGATGAACATGCCCGGGCATGGGATGAACTGTGGGAGCAAAGTGACATCGCCATTGAAGGTGACGTGTCGGCTCAGCAGGGTATCCGGTTCAACATTTTTCACCTGAATCAAACTTATACCGGTCACGATCCGCGATTGAACATCGGGCCTAAAGGATTCACCGGCGAAAAATACGGCGGCAGCACCTACTGGGATACCGAAGCCTACTGCCTGCCTTTTTACCTGAATACGGCCGATAGGCAGGTTGCCCGAAACCTGTTGGTTTACAGGTACAATCATCTGGAAAAAGCAATCGAAAACGCTAAAAAACTGGGATTCAGCACAGGAGCAGCCTTGTACCCCATGGTCACTATCAACGGAGAAGAGTGCCACAACGAGTGGGAGATCACTTTTGAGGAAATCCACCGGAACGGGGCTATCGCCTACGCCATTTATAATTATATCAGGCATTCCGGCGATGAAGAGTACCTTGCGGAATACGGACTGGAAGTGCTGATTGCGATCTCCCGGTTCTGGGCCCAGCGTTTTACCTATTCCGACCCGAAGCAGTTGTTTGTCATGCTGGGCGTCACCGGACCCAATGAGTACGAAAACAACGTTAACAACAACTGGTACACCAGCTACCTGGCAACATGGACACTGGCTTATACGCTGGAGTGCCTCGATAAGGTCCGCCAGAACCACCCGGAAGATTATCACCGCATCATCAGGAAAACAGGGTTTAATGCCCCGGCGGAGTCGAAAAGGTGGGACACCCTGATCAACCACGTTTATCTGCCGGAGGACAAAACACTGGGGATTTTCCTCCAGCAGGAAGGTTACCTGGACAAGGAACAATTGCTCGCTTCAGACCTGGATCCGTCGGAAAGGCCGATCAACCAGCACTGGTCATGGGACCGGATCCTGCGGTCCTGTTTCATCAAGCAGGCTGATGTTCTTCAAGGGCTTTACCTGTTTGAAGACCATTTCAGCAAAGAAACGATCCGGAGAAATTTCGATTTTTATGAACCCCGCACGGTACACGAGTCTTCACTTTCTCCGTGTATCCATGCCATCCTGGCCGCCCGTATCGGCTATACGGACAAGGCTTATGAAATGTACCTCCGAAACAGCCGGCTGGATCTTGACGATTACAACCATGAGGTGCATGAGGGCTGTCACATCACCAGCATGGCCGGAACCTGGCTGGCCATTGTTGAAGGGTTTGGTGGCATGAAAGTGTCAAATGACAAGCTCTTTTTCAATCCGGTCCTGCCGGCTGCATGGAAATCCCTCTCGTTCACCATCCATTTCCGGGGGCACGTTCTGTGCGTTAAAATCAGCCATGGCCATATCAGGATAAATGACAGGCAAAACCTGCCGATACAGGTTCATCTCGGGAAGAAACTGTACAACGTAAAAAAAGGCCAGGTATTGGAGGTTGACCTGCCGGGCTGATCAATATTCATTCCGGTAGGCAGATGTGAATGAACACGGGTTCCAGACTTATTGCTAATTTCGGGCGGGAAATAATCGATGCGCTCGCTGTTTTTCTTCATACTGTTTCTCCTGACGGTTCCTCTGCCGGGGCTCGGACAGGGCCCTGAGAATTACCGGTTCATGCCGGCAAGCCTTTATTCCCTGTCCCTGCCCATGGAGTTTTCACAAAACCTCATGATCATACCGGTCAGGGTCAATCAGGGCGAAACCATGCGTTTTGTGCTGGATACGGGGATCAACAATACCATCATTACGGAGCTTGCAGGAACCGATACCGTGTCGCTCAAATTTGCGCGGGAAATATCGGTTGCAGGTTTAGGCGACGGATTGCCCCTTGAAGGCTGGTTCTCAGCCGGAAATCGAATAGTGATCCCGGCGTCGGAGGACGGGGAAGAAAACCTGATCTGTGACAGTTCCAATATCTTCGTTCTTACGACTGACCATTTCCAGCTCACCCGTCAACTGGGTGTCCGGGTTAACGGTCTTATCGGATCGGGGCTTTTCAACCAGTTCCTGGTAAAGATCGATCCGGAAACCCGGATCATCACCCTGTTTGACCGGGACAAGGTCAATCTCAAGCGCCTGACCCGGAGTTTCCAGCGGATTCCCCTGATCATCAGCAATGGGAAAGCTTACGCCGACGTGATTCTCACCCAGGAGGACGGATCGGAGATCACGGTCAGGTTATTGATAGATACAGGAGCCAGTTTGTCATTCTGGATTTCTCCCGAAGCCGATTCCCTGATCAGTGTCCCTTCCAAAACCATTCGCTCGTTTCTCGGTCAGGGGTTGAACGGGGAAATCAGTGGTTCCATCGGACGCATCAACCAGGCCAGGCTTGGATCTTTTAGTTTTAAAAAACCGCTGGTTTCCTACCCCGATCAGGAGTCCCTGGGAGGCATTATGCTGGGCCGCAGCCGGCATGGAAGCATGGGTAACGACATCCTCAGGCGTTTTACAGTCATCATGGATTACCCGGATCGTTCCCTTTACCTGAAACCCAACCGGTTTTTCGGGGCTCCTTTTACTTATAACCGGAGCGGAATGGAAGTGGAGAAACCGATCCCGACATTCCCCATCTATTCCGTCTATTCCGTTATAGAGGGTTCACCGGCAGATCTTGCCGGAGTCAGGGAAGGTGATGTGATTGAATATGTCAATTACACTCCCGTACTGAGCCTGACCCTGGACGATATAAATAATATCCTGCACGGAGAGGAAGGCAAGACCGTAACCCTTAAGATCAGCCGGAATGGTGAATCATTCAGATTAAAAATCAATCTGGATGTGAGATTTTAAGATCCGGCTTTTTCCTTCTGTTCCTAAATTCGTCAATCTAATTTATTGATTTTCTGATTTATACCACATTGCTAAAAAAAAATAAAATCAGGAGTTCAATGAATAAAATTAATATTACCTTTGTTGCGAATTTCTTGAGTATGATTTTAAGTAATAAAAATTGATTCAAAACCGTTTGATTGCTTAGCCATCCAAGAGATTCAGGCAAAAAAACAGAAATTAATTCAATTATTTACACAAAAACCTTTAACGGAGGATTAAAATGAAAATCAAACTGTTATCTGGTATTGCTATTGTGGGCCTTGCCCTTGTTTTTACTGGTTGCCAGAAGTATCCGCAGGCTGAAGTTGACGCTGCCAATGCTGCAATCGAAGCCACCAAAGCCGTTCAGGCCAACCTGTATGTTCCCGAAGAATTCAATGCTCTTCAGGATTCATTGACTGCCGTTCTTGGAGCCGTTGAAAAAGAGAAATCCAAACTCTTCCACAACTACAAAGATGAAGTCGCTAAACTGACTTGGACTGCCGAACAGGCTAAAGTAGTTGCCGCCAATGCACAGGCTAAGAAAGAACAGTACAAGCAGGAAACTGCCGCCTTGCTGGTTGAACTCACGACCCTGATGGATCAGAACAAAGAAATGCTTGCCAAAGCTCCTAAAGGAAAAGAAGGCAAAGCTGCTCTTGAAGCTATCGCAACTGATCTGACCGGCATCGAAACCGGTGTTGCTGAAGTCAACAACAAACTGGCCAGTGATGATATCATCAATGCTTTGAACCAGGCTAAAGCCCTGAAAGAAAAAGCTACCAGCATCAACACTGAGCTGAGCGAGGTTATGGCTAAAGTAAAAGGTAAAAGGTAAGCCATCCAAGGCATAAACTTTCAATTTGTAAAAGCCCCGGAATCTGAAAATGGTTCCGGGGTTTTTTAAATCATCGCTTAAGGATGGCCCAACAACGCAAAAGAAAGTTTCAAATTGTCCTCATTTCCCTTGCGGTCCTGATCCCTCTTTCCGTTGCCGCGATGTTTTACTGGGGCACTCCCGAACCGCCGGACATCGAACTGGGTAAAGCCCGCACAGCCATTGCAGAGGCTAAAAAAGTCATAGCACCGGATTTCATTCCGCCTGCCTTTAACGAGGCGGTAATCCTGTATGATTCAGCCATGCATTTCTGGAAGGTGGAAAATGAACGGTTTATCCTGAAAAGAAATTACAGCAATGCCCGGACCCTTGCGATCCGGGCGGAGCAACTGGCCCTGCTCAGCCCGAAAATAGCCATCCAGAACTCGGAAGAATTCCTGGCTGCCATTAACAGGGACATTGAGGCCATTAAAAAAGACACAGCCCAGATCGAACTGCTTTACAGCCGCTTGCCCTTGCCCACGACCATCAACAAAAAGTATTCAACCGGGCTCATGCTTCTGAAAGAGGCAGAAATCAACCTTGAGCAAAAAAACTACAAAACCTGTAGGATCAAGCTGGAAACCGCCAAATCCAACCTTTCCGATGTCGCCCGGCACACGAGCAGCCTGCTGAGTGATTATTTTTCCAACCTGGGCACCTGGAAAAGATGGGCGGATCAAACCATCCGGGAATCGGCACAAAACCAATCCCATGCCATAATTGTTGATAAATTTGCCGGGAAGTGCTACCTGTATCTCGGAGGAAAATTGAAAACGACCTTTGAAGCGGAGTTAGGCAAAAACTGGATTGGTGAAAAAAGATATTCAGGGGACAAGGCGACGCCTGAAGGAAAGTACAGGATCACCAAGAAGAAAGAGGGACACAGCACCAAGTATCATAAGGCGATGCTGATCAATTATCCGAACGATGAGGATAAACAGCGCTTCCAGGAAGCTGTCCGGAATAGGGAATTGCCCAGGTACGCCAAGATTGGGGGAATGATAGAAATTCACGGCGGCGGTGGCAAAGGGATCAACTGGACCGATGGATGTGTTGCCCTGGAAAACAGCCAAATGGATGTTCTCTACCGGCAGGTCGGCGTGGGTTGCCCCGTAACGATTGTAGGTTCACTCCAACCATTGATCAATGTGATTAAAGGACCAAAACCATGACCGATAAAGAATTTCTCCCGGATCAGGCAGCTCCGGAAATTACTCTCTTTGAGGAAAAACCGCGGAAACCCGTCGGGAGAATCCTTCTCCATGTGTTCCTGGCATTTGCAGGCATCCTGCTGTTCGGGTTTCTTTGCATTTACCTTCTGTTCGTAGTCATACCCAAAGGCCCGGAGATCGCTATCTCAAGGGGGATCGGAAAGGATACGCTGGTGACCTTGATGCCTGCGGCCATTGATTCCGTAAAGGCCCGTAAGGAGATGGCGTCACTGGAAAAAAAGGTTGATAAACTCACCCATCAGGGACCTTACCTCATTGTCAACACGACGGAGAACAAGTTCTACCTCTATGCCGATAATCAGCTGGTCCGTACGGGTCCCTGCTCCACAGGCAAGAACACACAACTCATTGCCGGGAAAAGGGAATTCAGGTTTAAAACCCCGCGCGGAGTTCACAAAGTCCTGCGAAAAGCCGAAAATCCTATCTGGGCCAAACCCGACTGGGCTTTTCTGGAGGAAGGACTGCCGATACCGCCACCCGGTGACGAATCCCGCTTTGACCGGTACACGCTGGGAGACTACAAGCTCGAGATCGGCGACGGTTATATGATCCACGGTACACTCTACAAGAGGATGATCGGAATGCCGGTCACCCATGGCTGTGTGCGTATGCTGGATGACGATATTGAAGCTGTATTCAATACCTTGCCGATTGGAGCCAAAGTAATCATCTATTAGCTAAACCCCATGAAAGCATTGAAATATACCGTTTTGGGAGTGATACTGCTGATCATGGCCGGTTTGGCCGTTCTCCTTATCGCTGCCATGAAAGCACCTGACTCCTTTATGAAGGAGTACCATGAAGAGATCGCCGCCATGGGCAAGAATAAGGCCATATTATCTTATCCCGATGAGCTTCTGGAAAGAAAAACCAGCCTCGATGCCCGCCTTAGCATGTCAGATGACGATTCTATCGGCATGCGGATCAACCTGAAGGAAAAACTGGTTTATCTGGAAATCCAGGGGATCGTCCTTCATCAAACCCCGATCCTGGAACAAAGAACCAGCGCTTTCTTCAGGAAACTGACCCCTGCGGAGAAATACATACTGTTTCACAAACCCTTGACAATCAACAAGGACGAATCCTCTATAGCTAAAGATGAGTTCAATGTGGTGATCGCTCCAAAGGACACCAATGAATACAAAGCCCGGCAGGAAATCGTACCGGACACTTCCCATACCGATCCGGTTCTTTACCGGCTCTACCTTTCACATGGCATCCGAATACAGGTCATCGGACAATTGCCTGATACCGTCCCGCAATTCTGGCCCCGGTTCCGTTTTGAATACACCGACAGGTATATCTTCCTGAAAAATCTTGCCGGCAGCATCATTAACCGGAAACCTGCCCCATACAGGCCGACCATTGAAATCGTGATCAATTCAAGGGATGCGGAGGCTTACTACAGAGCGGTTCCAAAGAAAGGCAAAGTAATCGTCGAATTATAGCCCTTCCAATCAGTAAAAAAAAGTACTTTTAGTGACTTCAGGCTGGTCACGAAATTAACTCTTACAACTTGACTATGAAAAGGATTATTATGCTCAGTGTGCTGATAATAGCTCTGATTATCAGCACATCCTGCAAAAACCATCAAACAGAAGTCCTCCCGGCCGGTCCCTTCACCTCAGTGGTTCATCCTGGATGGATCCAGTCTTCGGTCATGTACGAAGTGAATGTCAGGCAGTACACTCCGGAAGGGACTCTAAATGCCCTGGCTCAAAAGCTTCCTAAACTGAAAGAGCTCGGAGTCAAAATTCTCTGGCTCATGCCGGTCCATCCGATCGGTGAGGTGAATCGCAAGGGGCCGCTTGGGTCCTATTACAGTGTCAAGGATTACAAGGCTTTGAACCCGGAATTCGGTAGCATGGAAGATTTCAAGTCCCTTGTGAAAAAAACCCATGAGTTGGGGATGTACCTGATCATCGACTGGGTTCCCAACCATTCTTCCTGGGACAATTCTCTGGTCACCGAGCACCCCGAATGGTACGCAAAGGACAGCGCCGGGAAAATGTTTTCCCCTTGGGATTGGTCTGATGTAGTGAAGTTTGACTATAACCAGCGCGCACTCAGGGATTACCAGATTGAAGCCATGAAATTCTGGCTGACGGAAACGGATCTGGATGGATTCCGGTACGATGTGGCTCACCAGGTCCCGGTGGATTTCTGGAATGAGGTAAGACCAGCACTCCAGTTGGTGAAACCGGGAGTCCTGATGCTTGCCGAAGCGGAACAGCGTCCGCTCCACGAAAACTCCATGGACATGACCTATGGATGGGAACTTCATCATATTATGAATCAGGTGGCCCAGGGCAAAGTGGATGTAACTGCCATAAACGCCTACTTTGACCGGGCGGCGACCGACTACAACACCAATGATATACGCATGTATTTCACCTCCAACCACGATGAAAATTCGTGGAACGGGACCGAATGGGAAAGAATGGGCCCGGCTACGGAAGCCATGACCGTCTTTACCTACGCGATCCCGGGTATTCCCCTGATTTACAGCGGACAGGAAGCCGGCTCATCAAAACGCCTGAAATTCTTTGAACGGGACCCGATCGAATGGAAGGATCATTACTTCTTCGGATTATATCAGAAATTGAACCGGTTGAAAAAAGAGAATCCGGCTTTATGGAATCCCGGTTTCGGAGGTGATTTCAACCGCTTGTCAACCGGCCGGGAAAAACAGGTTTTTGCCACCCTCCGCACCAAAGGCTCGAACCAGGTCCTGATACTTATCAACCTCAGCAACGTTGCACAAATCCTGAAACTGGACCCGGCTCAGGTCACCGGTAAATTCACCGACTGGCTGAGCGGGGAAAAAATGAAACCGGCCACGTCCGAAATCACCCTGAAACCCTGGGATTACAGGATCTTTACCAAAAAGTAACTGATGATCATCAAAAAAAACCTCCTTTACGGATTGTTGACGGGACTCTTTTGCCTGATGAGTAGATCGGCCATTACACAAGAGGTTGACAAAATACCGGATACCCGCGTGTACTATTCTGTTTTTGTGCAGTCATTTTATGACAGCAACGGAGACGGGATCGGCGACCTGCCGGGGCTCACCTCCAGGTTGGATTACCTCAGTGGTCTGGGTATCAAAGGATTATGGCTTCTTCCGGTTCATCCGTCGCCTTCTTATCATAAATATGATGTCTCCGATTACTATGCCATCCATCCTGATTACGGGACTCTCGGGGATTACCGTTCATTCGTAAAAGAAGCCCATAACAGGGGCATGATTGTCCTGCTTGACCTGGTGATCAATCATACATCGAACCGGATTGACTGGTTCCGGAATGCTTCCGAAAGTCCACGGAGCCCATACCGCGATTATTATATCTGGTCAGATAAGCAAGCTGATTTTGATGCGGAACCTTTTCACTGGCATCCGGTCAGGGACTCCAATGGCAAACAGACAAATGGCCCGAGATATTATGGCTTTTTCTGGTGGGAAATGCCGGACCTGAATTTCGACAACCGGAAAGTCAGGGAAGAAATTCTGAAAATAGCCTCTTTCTGGCTGCAGGATGTTGGGGTTGACGGTTTCCGCATGGATGCGGCCCGATATATCTATCCTGAAGATCAAAAAGACAAGACCCTGGCCTGGTGGACGGAATTCGGGAAAGAAGTCCGAAAAATGAAAGAGGATGCCATCATTATCGGTGAAGTCTGGGGATCTTCTTCTGACATTGCCCCCTATCTGAGCGACCGGATGACGGCCTGCTTTAATCTCCAGCTGGCTGACACCATCAGGATAAGCTTGCAGGAAGAGAGGGATCATGGCATACTTCAAACCTGGAGGAAGATCCATGAAAACTATGAAGAGAACAACCCGGGTTATCAGGATGCCATTCTCCTGTCGAACCACGATATGAACCGTATCATGACGGAACTCGGCAGGAACAATGATAAAGCCAAGCTGGCCGCTTCCTTGCTATTGACCCTCCCGGGCAATCCTTTTATTTATTACGGTGAGGAGATCGGCATGCTGGGTGAAAAGCCCGATGAATACATCCGCGAGCCTTTCCTCTGGAATATAGCCGGTGAGGACCAAGGCCAGACCCGCTGGGAAATTCCCTATGCCAGCACCCCGGAGACCGTCAAGCCGCTGGCCTTCCAGACTGATGATCCGAAATCCATCTATAATCATTACAAAACACTGATCCGGATCAGGAACAATTCTCCGGCCTTATCAAACGGTATGTTGAAGCCTCTTGTCCTGGACAACAAGAAAGCAATCGGTTTCATCCGTGTATACCAGACCGAGGTCATCATGGTTTTACTCAACCTTACCGGGCAGATGCAGCAAATCACCGCTCCTCATGGCATCAATGGTTATAACTTATTGTTCGGATCCCATCCGGTCTTCAAATCGGGAGGAAATATCGTCTATCTACAACCCTGGTCAACTTTCATTCTGAAGCAGAAAACTCCTTAAAACAATAAAACGCAGTATGAGCGGATTCTTCGGTTGTATATCGAGGTGTGATGTCGTGGACCAGGTCTTTTTTGGAACGGATTATAACTCCCATCTGGGAACCAAGCGGGGCGGATTGGCTTTTTTTGATCCGGACAAAGGATTTCAGCGGTCGATCCATAGCCTTGAAAACGCCTATTTCAGGAATAAATTTGAACCGGAGATAATTCATTTCAAAGGCAGCAGCGGGATAGGGATCATCAGCGATACCGACAGCCAGCCGATATTGCTCAACTCCCATCTCGGTAAATTTGCCATCGTCACGGTTTCTAAAATCAACAATATCGACGCACTGACATCTTTATTCCTCTCCAAAGGCGAACAGTTTGTTGAGACTTCCCAAGGTTTTACTAATCATACGGAACTGATTGCCAAGCTTATATGTCAGGAATCGGATTTCGTTTCAGGTATCGAAAACGTCTTCCATCACATACAGGGATCCTGTTCCCTCCTGATCCTGACCGAATCGGGTCTCATTGCCGCCCGTGACAAGCTGGGACGGACACCGGTGATCATCGGCAAGAATCATGACGGATTTGGCGCGGCATCAGAGAGCTGTGCTTTCCCCAACACGGGTTATGAAACCTTCTACTACCTCGGGCCGGGTGAAATTGTCAGGCTTGCGGTTGATGGAATGGAGATACTACAGAAAGCCAGAGATGAAATGCAGGTCTGTTCTTTTCTATGGGTTTATTACGGTTATCCGCCATCGCATTATGAGGGCATCAATGTCGATGAGACCCGGTATCATTGCGGAGCGGCCCTGGCCCGCAGGGATACGGTGGAGGCCGATTTCGTCTGCGGCATCCCCGATTCCGGGGTGGGACATGCATTGGGCTACTGCAACGAGCGAAAGCTGCCTTATAAGAGAGCCTATACGAAATACACACCTACCTGGCCCAGGAGCTTCATGCCTCAGGATCAGGAAACCCGCGATCTGGTGGCCCGTATGAAACTGATCCCGAATGCCGGGCTGGTCAAGGACCGGAAGATTGTTTTCCTGGATGATTCGATCGTCAGGGGCACGCAATTGAAAGACACCACGCACGAGCTGCATGCCTGCGGTGCGGAAGCTGTTCACATGCGCATAGCCTGTCCGCCCCTGACCTTTCCCTGCATGTTCCTGAATTTCTCTCAATCGAGAAGCACCATGGAGCTGGCTACCAGAAAAGCCATCCGGCAGCTTGAGGGTGAAGAAAAGAATTTCGAAGATTACGCCAATCCGCTGACGGACCGTTACCATGCGATGGTAAGGCAGATTGCGAAAAACCTGGGACTGGATTCACTCATGTACCAGGATCTGCCCGATCTCGTCAAAGCTATCGGACTGCCGAAAGAGAAGCTCTGCACCCACTGCTGGGACGGCTCTAGCAAGTTTTGATCCAATTGCAGGCGTTGATAAAGGCTTCCAGCCAGGGGGTCATCTCATCCGTTTTTCTCTCATCAGGATAATAGGGCCATTGCCAGGGCAGAAAAGCCCTCTCCAGGTGTGGCATAAGAACCAGATGCCGGCCGTCATCCGAGCAGAGTCCAGCCACCGCTTCCGGTGAACCGTTCGGATTTCCCGGGTACTCTGAATAACTGAACCTGACCGGAACGTTATAGCTGCTCACCGGATCCGGCAGGACAAACTGGCCTTCGGCATGGGCAACCCATATTCCCAACCGGCTTCCTGCAAGTGAATGAAGCATCACCGACTGGTTTGGCAGGATATCCACGTTCAGGAAAGCTGATTCAAACTTACCCGACCGGTTCGGGTGCATTTTCGGATGATTTCTGCGCCCGGGATACACCAGGTCCAATTCCGTCATGACCTGGCATCCGTTACAGACTCCCAGGCTAAGGGTATCAGGTCTTGCATAAAATGCTTCCAGCGCTTTTTTCGCCTTCTGGTTAAACAGGAAAGCACCCGCCCAACCCTTGGCGGAACCCAAAACATCAGAATTGGAAAATCCGCCGACAAAAACGATCAGATTGACATCCTCAAGGTTTTCCCTGCCCGTGATCAGGTCAGTCATATGAATGTCCTTGACATCCATGCCCGCCAAAAACATGGCGTAAGCCATCTCCCGGTCACCATTGACCCCCTTTTCACGGATAATCGCCGAACGGATCCCGGTGGATTTTACACGTCCGGAGTCGATCCCGGCATCCGCCATGCGGCCGCTGAAGCCCGCGGGGAACCGGTATTGAAGGGGTTGGAGCTTATAATTCCTGTACCTGCTGGCAGCATGGGTGGGTTCGGTCTGCCGGCGATCCAATAGATAAGAGGTCTTATACCACGTATCCCTGAAGGTATCAATATCCAAATGATATTCAAATCGTTGGGCGTAAAGGTGCAATATACGATCTGTCCGGGTTTGGCCGATCAGGTACCAGCGGATCCCTGAACGGTTAAGAAGGTTCTCAGCTTGTCCGTCCCCATTGACCTGAAGAATCAGGGCAGGTTGTTCGGAAAAACAGGCCCTGACCGGATCGGACTCACGAAGCATAGACAGGTCGATATCCGCGCCTCCCCGTGTATTTGCAAAGCACATCTCCAGCAAGCATGTTATCAAGCCTCCTGCTGAAATATCGTGTCCGCTGATCACCAATTCTTTGCGTATTAATTCCTGGACCAGGTTGAATGCAGTGGAGAACCTGTCGGCCGGCGCAGCATCCGGGGCTTGATCCCCGAGTCCCCCGGTCACCTGCGCAAAACTGCTCCCTCCCAGATTGAACCGGCCATCCGAAAGATCCAGGTAGATCAGCCGGCTTTCCGTATCGGGCTTCATCACCTGAGGAACGACCCGCTTCACATCCGTGACTTCGGCAACGGTTGAGAGGATCACGGTTCCCGGGGAATAGACCACCGTCCCATCGCCGTATTTTTGTGTCATGGACATGGAATCTTTCCCGGTCGGCACATTGATACCCAATTCACAGCAATAGCTGCTCAGGGCTTTTACGGCGCTGTATAACCGGGCGTTTTCCCCGGGATTCTTTGCAGGCCACATCCAATTGGCTGAAAGGGAGACGGAACGAATGCCATCCGGCAATGGTGCCCAGACGAGGTTGGTCAGGGCTTCTGCAACAGCCAGCCTTGAACCGGCCTCGGCTGAAATGATTCCAACAGCGGGAGCGTGTCCGATTGAAGTGGCTATACCTGAACGTCCCTGATAATCGATCGAGACCACTGCCAAGTCATTCAGGGGAAGCTGTATCGCCCCGGCGGTCTGCTGGACGCACCCTTTACCGGTGACCGACCGGTCTACCTTGTTGGTCAGCCAGTCTTTGCATGCCACCGCTTCGATTTGCAGGACCCGGTTGAGGTATTCCATAAACAGGGCGGGATCATATTCAAGAGGTTTGAACACTGCATTTACGGTTTCATCCGTCAGGACCGTCTTGGGGGGTTTACCGAAGAAATCAGCCAGATCCAGGTCAATGGGCTTCACATCTGACAGCTGATCGGCAAAAACCAGCTTATGGTCACCGGTAATAGTGCCGACCGTGTACATCGGGGCTCTCTCGCGTGCAGCGATAGCGCTCAGCTTTGCCAGTGAATCCGGAGCCAGAATCAGGCCCATCCTCTCCTGGGATTCATTTCCAATGATCTCTCTTGCCGATAAGGTGGGGTCTCCCACCGGCAGTTTATCAAGATAGATGATCCCACCGGTCTGTTCAACCAGTTCCGAAAGGCAATTCAGGTGACCTCCCGCTCCATGGTCATGAATAGCCCTGATGGGATTCCTGCCTGATTCAGCCAATGCCCGGATGGTATTGTAAACACGTTTCTGCATCTCCGGATTGCTTCGCTGCACCGCGTTCAATTCTATATGGTTGCCATATTCTCCTGTTGCCACGGATGAAACGGCACCCCCGCCCATGCCAATACGGTAGTTATCACCCCCTAAAACGACGATGACATCACCCGGTTCCGGAACCTCCTTCTCCCTGTCCTTAAAGTTGGCAAACCCGACACCGCCTGCAAGCATGACCACTTTGTCAAAACCGAATATTCTCCCGTTTTCCTGATGTTCAAAAGTAAGCAAGCTGCCGCAGAGCAACGGCTGGCCGAATTTATTGCCAAAATCGCTGGCCCCGTTGGACGCTTTGATCAGTATGTCCTCGGGAGTCTGGTATAGCCAGTCGCGGGCCGGCCAGGCCTCTTCCCAGGGATGATTTTCGCCGGAGCGGGGATAAGAGGTCATGTAAACCGCAGTGCCGGCCAGGGGTATGCTCGCCTTTCCGCCGGCCATCCTGTCGCGTATTTCACCTCCGGAACCTGTGGCGGCGCCGTTGAACGGCTCGACTGTAGTGGGGAAATTATGAGTTTCGGCCTTGAGTGAGATGATGGATTCAATGTCCGTCAAAGTAAAATAATCGGCCTTATCCTGGGCCGGCGGAGCAAATTGTTTCATCTTCGGCCCGACAATGAAGGCCACATTGTCCTTATAGGCTGAAACAATCAGGTTCGGATGGGTTGCGGAAGTTTTTTTTATAAGTGCAAACAAAGAATCCTTTTGCTCCTTACCGTCAATAATGAATTGGCCGTTGAAAATCTTATGCCGGCAGTGCTCGGAATTCACCTGCGAAAATCCAAACACCTCGGAATCCGTAAGCTTGCGGCCTAATTTGGCTGAAACTTCGCCCAGGTAATCCACCTCCTCCGGGCTCAACGCCAATCCTTCGGTTTCATTGTATGCAGCAAGGTCATCAATCAGTCTGACAGGATCAGGCTGGCGACTGATAGTAAAAATATCCTGATCCAGTCCTTTGTAAACTGCCTGAAGCATCGGATCAAAGTGAGGATGATCGTTGTCAACCCTTTTAAAGGATTCAATCCTCTGGATCCAGTCAATTCCCATGTTCAGGGTGATCTCAACCGCGTTGGTCGACCAGGGGGTGACCATCTCCTTTCTCGGGCCGATAAAAAAACCTGTCAGGGTTTGCTGTTCGAGATGCCGGGCCCGTCCAAACAACCAGGACAGTTTCTCCAGGTCTGTATCCGGCAACGGTTGTTTGATGCCAACCGCAAATATTTCCAAGGGCGTTGCATAGAATAGAATCATGAGCATCCAGTTTGCCCCCGAAATTACAAAAAAGAACGGAAAGTCCTTTTAGAATAAGACCAGTCCTTTTCTCGGATTTGAACCGGGAAATAATAAAAAAAAATTAAAAATTGATAAATTCATCAAAAAAATATATAATCTTTGTTTTTTACCTCCGGATACTGGCAATTAATTAATACTTAAAAT
>CAZJNQ010000012.1:0-52318 GCA_964547475.1 uncultured Porphyromonadaceae bacterium | reverse complement strand
TTGTGAATTAATATCACAAAGATAATGTTTCTATATTAATTTGTCATGACACTAGAGTATTAGTAATGTCTATTCTTAATCGAATTTTCAATGAAAAAGCTAAAAATACTTCTGATTATTACCATTCTGCTTCCTTCCAACCTGCTTGCGCAGGTCGTCTCGGGTATCGTTTATGAAACCATTGAGGGGAAGAAAAGCACGCTGCCGGGTGTTAACGTCCACTGGGCGGGATCACAGATCGGAACAACGACCAACCAGTCAGGTAAGTTCGAATTGTTCAAGCCCGGATCTTTTAAACAATTGGTCTTCAGTTATGTGGGTTATCAATCCGATACACTTGAAATTTTGACCCCCGGGACAGGGATCGAGGTTGTCCTACAAGCAGGACATGACCTGGAGGAAGTAAGAATTACACAGAGGAATCCCGGTTCTCACATCGACCGATTGGCTCCTATCCAGACAGAAAAGATCACCGGAGCTGAGCTTGGTAAGGCCGCCTGTTGCAACCTGGCCGAAAGCTTTACGACCAATGCCTCGGTTGATGCCTATTATTCCAATGCGGTCACGGGAGCCAAACAGATCAGACTTCTGGGGCTCGACGGGATCTATGTCCAGATGTTGACTGAAAATATTCCAACGATGAGGGGAATAGCCAGTCAATACGGACTATCCTATATCCCGGGACCCTGGATGGAAGGGATCATGATATCCAAAGGAACGGCATCCGTGAAGAACGGGTATGAATCTATCGCCGGACAGATCGATGTGGAATACCTTAAACCGAATCTGGCCGATAAACTGCTCTTAAACCTGTTCCTAAGTCATGTCGGTAGGATAGAGGGCAATGCTATCACCTCCCTGAAGCTTAATGAAAAGCTGAGCACCGCTCTTCTTGTCCATTTCAGTGAGGACCAGAGAAAAGAGGATCACAACTCCGACAACTTTCTGGATGAGCCTTTGTACAGGCAGTTCAACATCCTTAACCGGTGGTACTATGCTTCAGAACATATCCGGATGCATGCCGGGATCAAGCTTCTGAAGGAGGATCGCTATTCGGGCCAGATGACGTTTAACAAAACCGAGCCCAGGGATACCGAACATCCTTACGGTATCGGCATCAATACCAACCGGGGAGAAGGTTTCCTTAAGCTGGGCTATGTCTTTAACAATGAGCTGAATTCGAGTTTCGGAAGCATTAACTCCGTTTCCTATCATGATCAGGGCTCTTTTTACGGGATCAGGCAGTATGACGGAAAACAGTTCAATTACTATCTCAACCTGATGTATCAGACAGATATTGTGGACTCCCGGCATACCCTGGTTTCGGGATTGAGCTTCAATCTCGACAATTACAATGAGGTGCTCGATTCAATAACCTCAATCAGGAACGAAAGAGTTCCGGGCATCTACTCGGAATACTCCTTTAAACCGACAGAGCATTTCAATATCCTCGCGGGAATGAGGCTTGACTATCATAATTTGTACGGCTTGATGCTCACCCCAAGGATACATGCGCGTTTTGACATTAATGGCAATACTCATTTCAGGCTGTCAGCCGGTAAAGGATACCGTTCTCCGATGATCATTGCCGAAAACAACCATTTTCTGGCTAACTCCAGAAAGATTATCGTGGATACTGACCTCAAACAGGAGGAAGCCTGGAATTTCGGCATCAACGTTACGCAATACATACCTGTTGGAGTACAGCCCATGGCACTCTCAGCGGAATATTACCGCACCAGTTTCATCGAACAAATCATTGTAGACCTTGATTCGAACGTTAATGAGGTCAGGTTTTCAAACCTAAACGGTAAATCCTATTCCAATAATTTCCAGGTGGAACTTACCTCCCAATTTCTTAAAGGATTGGAAACAAAACTTGCTTTCCGCTATATGGATGTGAAATATACCCTTAACGGTCAGTTAGTGGAAAAACCGCTGGTCAGCCGGTATAAAGGATTGTTTGTAGCATCCTATCAGACCCCGCTGAAAAAGTGGCAATTCGACTTTACAGTCCAGTTAAACGGTCTCGGGAGGATCCCATCGACGAGCTCCAATCCGGAGGGATACCGCATGCCTGAAACCTTTGACGCATATACGATCATTAACGCCCAGATCACAAAATATTTCAGGACCTGGGACCTGTATTCCGGTGTTGAAAACCTGACTGATTTCAGGCAAATGCATGCAGTCATCGCAGGTGACACGCCTTATGGTGAACATTTTGATTCTTCGCTGATCTGGGGACCTCTTCATGGCCGAAAGATCTATGTCGGCTTTCGCTATCGCATAGAGCGCATTGCCAAGTAGCAATTCTAATCAGTAATATCATTGACTTATGATAGAGCGCATTATCCGTTTTTCAATCAATAATAAACTCATTGTTGGGCTATTCGTTTTAGGCCTGATCAGCTGGGGAACCTATTCGCTCACCAATTTGCCGATCGATGCTATTCCGGACATTACCAATAATCAGGTTCAGATTATTTCTCTTGCTCCTTCACAGGCTGTCCAGGAAGTTGAGAGTTTCATTACTGCACCCATCGAGGTGGCTGTTGCTAACATCCCGGATATCATTGAGCTGCGCTCAATATCAAGGCTGGGCTTATCAGTGGTAACCGTTGTGTTTAAAGATGGAGTCGATGTGTACTGGGCGCGTCAGCAGCTCAGTGAGCGGCTGAAGGAAGCTGAGGACGTAATTCCTGAAGGCCTGGCAAAAATAGAGCTTGCTCCGATTTCATCAGGACTTGGAGAGATTTTTCAATATCGGCTTGCTGTTGATAAAGGACTGGAGTACAAATACAATCCCATGGAATTACGCACGATTCAGGATTGGATTGTTCGCAGGGAAATGCTTGGAACGCCCGGTGTAGCTGATATTAACAGTTACGGTGGTTTTGTAAAACAGTATGAAATTGCGGTCAATCCCGAGTGGATAAGGAGCATGAACCTTACCCTGACTGATATCTTCGAATCACTCGAAAAGAACAATGAAAATACTGGCAGTGCCTATATCGATAAAAAACCGAACGCTTACTTTATCAGAGGTATAGGTCTTGTGAAAAGCATTGAGGATATCGGGAAAATCGTCGTAAAAACCAACCCTTCCGGTATTCCCATACTCATCAGTGATGTAGCCACAGTACAGTATGGCAATGCTACCCGTTATGGCGCATTCGTGGTAGATACCACCGAGGCCGTTGGTGGGGTCGTTATGATGCTTAAAGGTGCAAATGCACATAAGGTCATTGACAACGTTGAAAAACGGATCTCATCCATTCAGAAATCTTTACCCCAAGGAGTCACGATAGAACCATACCTGAATCGTTCTGATCTGGTGGGCCGTGCCATTGGTACCGTTTCCCGAAACCTGATCGAAGGAGCATTGATCGTCATTTTTATTCTGGTATTGTTGCTGGGTAATATCCGGGCAGGACTCATAGTCGCTTCTGTCATTCCCCTGTCCATGTTGTTTGCAATTTCATTGATGAACGTATTTGGCGTCTCAGGCAACCTTATGAGTTTGGGGGCTATCGATTTCGGATTGATTGTTGACGGGGCAGTCATCATCGTCGAAAGCGTAGTGCATCGGATTTTTACCAGTATACATCATTATCCTGGTGTTGAAAGGCTTACGCAATCACAAATGGATGAAAATGTATTTGAATCGGCAAAACGCATGATGAGCTCAGCCACCTTTGGACAGATCATTATTCTTATCGTATACCTGCCGATCATGGCTTTAGTCGGTATTGAAGGTAAAATGTTCCGCCCGATGGCCCAGGTTGTGACTTTTGCCCTGGTTGGTGCTGCCATCCTTTCACTCACGTTTGTCCCGATGGCTTCAGCACTGTTCCTGAGCAAAAAAACTCAACACAAAAGGAATTTTTCGAATGAGCTGCTGGATTGGATGCAAAAAGCCTTTAATCCCCTCATTGTTTTTGCGCTTCGAAGAAAGTTATTGATATCCTTAACTACCATTGGCCTTTTCCTGTTCAGCCTATTCATGTTTAACCGCCTGGGTGGGGAATTTATACCTCAGTTGGAGGAAGGGGACCTGGCTGCAGGGGTCATGACACTGCAAGGAGGGTCACTGTTAAATACGGTTGAAATGGTTCAAAAGGCTAATAAGATTCTGCTCGATAATTTCCCCGAAGTCAAGCATGCCGTATGCAAAATAGGAGCTGCTGAAATTCCTACCGATCCCACTCCAATGGAAACAGGCGATTATATAATTACCCTGAAAGATAAAAGCGAGTGGACATCAGCAAAAACCCGTGTAGAACTGGTTGAAAAAATGGAAGAGAAGCTGGTGACCCTAGCAGGAGTAAAATTTGAGTTTCAACAACCCATCCAGATGCGTTTTAATGAGCTAATGACCGGTTCAAAGCAGGATGTTGCCATCAAGATTTTTGGTGATGATTTAAATACTTTAGCCGGGAAAGCAGATGAAGTTGAAAAGATCATTCAGGGGATCGATGGAGTTGAAGATATCAGTGTCGAAAAAGTTACCGGATTGGCTCAAATTCAGGTTACTTTCAACCGGGATCGTTTGGCCCAATATGGACTGTCGGTTGACGGTTTGAACCGTGTTCTCAAGGCTGCTATTGCCGGTAGTCAGGCCGGTGTGGTTTATGACGAAGAAAAACGGTTCGGTCTTGTCGTGCGGTTGGACAAGGATTATCGCAACAGTTTGGACGATATAAAGAACCTCTCAGTCGCCCTTCCCAACGGAGAACAAATATCGTTTGAACAATTGGCAGATATTACTGTCCGATCGGGACCTGCACAGGTATCAAGAGAGAACACAAAACGCCGGATAACCATTGGCTTTAACGTACGTAACCGGGATGTGGAAAGCCTGATCGCAGATGTTACGGAGCAGATCGATAAACAGATCAAACTCCCGGTTGGGTATTATGTATCCTATGGGGGTCAGTTTAAGAACCTCGAGGCAGCCTCAGAGAGACTTGCAGTTGCTGTGCCTGTGGCTTTGCTTTTAATATTCTTGCTATTGTTTTTTACGTTCCATTCCATCAAGCAAAGCCTGCTGATATTTACCGCCGTGCCAATGGCAGCCATAGGGGGAGTATTTGCCTTATGGATACGGGGAATGAATTTTTCAATCTCGGCAGGAATCGGTTTTATTGCTCTTTTTGGTGTAGCAGTACTTAACGGAATAGTATTGATTGCTGAATTTAACCGTCTGGAGAAAGAAGGAATTTCTGATATCCATGAAAGGGTTCTCAAAGGATTGAAAACGCGTTTGCGGCCGGTTATCATGACTGCTGCAGTTGCCTCTCTCGGGTTCTTGCCCATGGCCTTGTCAACCTCGGCCGGGGCTGAAGTTCAGAAACCATTGGCTACGGTTGTCATCGGAGGACTTATCACAGCAACCTTGCTCACCCTGTTCGTTCTTCCTGTCTTTTATCTCATCTTTTCGGGCCAGGGATTTGGAAGAGCTTCCAAAAGGAAAATGTCAAAACTGATTCCAATGCTTCTATTGCTGCTTATCGGCTCTCCTGCCGTATGTATTGCTCAGGTAAAACAGGGTCAATCTATAAAACTCAGGGATGCAATCCAAATGGCATTGGATAAGAATTTAACAGTACGCTCCTCAGCCTATTCCGTCGATGCACAGAAGGCGTTGAAAGGTGCATCATGGGACATTGGTAAAACCAATATAGACTTGGAATATGGACAGTTCAATTCTTATTTTAAGGACAATAGCCTCACTTTGTCGCAATCATTTGCCTTCCCATCGGTTTATTTAAATCAGTATAAACTCGCCGATGCTAAAGTAAACGGCACCGAATGGCAATTGAAAAACTCGCAACTTGAAACTGCCACTCAGGTCAAACAACTGTATTGGCAATTAGTGTATCTGCAAGCCCAGCAAGAACTTCTATATTATCAGGATAGCCTTTTCTCAGGCTTTCTTAGGGCTGCAGAGTTAAGGGCAGACTTGGGGGAAACAAGACGCCTTGAAATGATCACTGCCCGTTCCCAAAGCATTGAGGTTAAAAATCAGGTTAGTCAAGTGACATCAGATATTAGTATACTTCTGCAAAAATTGAGAACCTTGCTGAATGCTAACAGCATTATGTATCCTTCAGATACCGTGCTGAGAAAGTTAAGTTTGGGCTCAATTCCGGATAGCGCATCTCTTGAAAATAATCCTTCGCTCGGAGCCATACGTCAACAGGTTGAGATTTCCCGCCTGGAAAAGAAACTGGAAACCAGCCGTATGTTGCCGGATTTAAGCATTGGCTATTTCAGCCAGACGATACAAGGAACACAAGAGGTGAACGGAGCCCTTCAAACTTTTGGCACAGGCGATCGCTTCACCGGTGTTCATGCCGGAATTGCAGTCCCCCTCTGGTTCGTACCTTACTCATCGAAGACGAAAGCTGCCAGGTTAAACGAAGATATTTCACGTAATAATGCGGAATATTTTGCCCAATGGCTCTCAGGTAGACTCGCTGAATTGCTTGGAGAGTACAGCAAATATTCAGGTAACCTGGATTATTATGAGAATCAGGCCGTACCTGAAGCCAATCTGATTGTCGAGCAATCAACCAAAAGCTATAAAGCCGGAGCTCTGGATTATCTCGAGTATGTGATAAACCTTAACCGGGCATTGGTCATCAGACAAAACTATCTTAATGCGATTAACAACTTTAATCAAACCATCATCAGTATCGAATTCATTACCGGCAAAACACTCTAAAGAAAATCCGAATGAAAAAAATAAAATTAAACAGCATAGTAATTGCTCTTACTGTACTGATTCCTTTACACTCGTGCAATAATGAGAAAAAGGTCAAAACGGATAGTGAGACTGTTGAAATAATCCCCGATGATATCGTCGAAATGCGGGCCGATCAGATAAAACTGGCTAACATTGAGACCAGGATAATATCCATGCATCCACTTAGCGTAACGTTGCAGGTCAATGGCATGGTCGTTGTTGCCCCTCAAAACCTTGCTACCGTGTGCGCCCCTTTAGGCGGCTTTGTGGTAAGCACTTCTTTAATGCCCGGAAATGCAGTCAGTCAGGGACAAACTTTGGCAATGATCGAAAACCAGGAGTTTATCGATATTCAGCAAAGTTACCTGGAAACCAAAAATAAGTTCGAATTTATGGAAGCAGAATTCAAACGCCACACTGAACTGTTCAAAGACGATGTTTATTCAAAACAAAACCTCCAACAGGTTACTGTCGACTACAAGGGCCTCAAGTCACAGGTCAAAGCATTGGAACAGAAGCTTGCACTCATCGGTATTAATCCAGCCGACTTGAATGAGGATAATATCAATCGGTCAGTTCCTGTGAAGTCCCCAATCAAAGGATATATCAAAACTGTGAATGTCAATACTGGCAAATTTGTTTCACCTACCGATGTCATGTTTGAGATTGTTAATAGCGACCGGCTTTTACTTGAACTGACCCTGTTTGAAAAAGACGCCGGCACGGTGACCGAGAACCAGAAAGTCCGGTTCTTTATCAACAATGAAACTGAGCTTCATGATGCTGTCATATATCAGACTACCAAATCGGTTAGTGCAGATAAAACCTATAAGGTGTATGCCAATGTCACTTCTGTTTGCCGGAATGTATTGCCTGGTATGTATGTGAGGGCCGTCATCGCAACATCGGACAGGTTGGTTCCCTCTGTACCCAATGAAGCCGTTGTAAGTTTCGGCGATAAAGACTATATTTTCGTTTTCGAAAAGAACAAAGTTGAAGATGAGAAACCATTTACCGAATACCGGATGATTGAAGTGAAAAAAGGTGTAAGCGATTCCGGATATACAGAGGTAATTTTACCGGAGGATTTCGATATCCAGAATGCGCAGGTTGTAACAATAGGAGCTTACAACTTATTGTCAGCGAAGAAAAATGCCGGTGAGATGGCTTGCTAAATAGTTATTAATCAAAATAATAAAAATTATGAAAAATCTATTTAAACTTTTTGTTACCTGGATGATGTGCCTGTTTGCACTGATCGGGACCTCATCCGTATCGGCACAGACTAAAAAAGAAAATAAAGAGAATCTTCAAACCATGAAGTGCTGGGTTTCCATGTCATGCCAGAATTGCAAAGCAAAAGTGGAAAAGAACATCCCTTTCGAGAAAGGAGTTAAGGGTCTTGATGTTGACCTTCCAACCAAAATAGTAACCATCAAATACCAGCCGGCTAAAACCTCTCCTGAGAAACTGGAAAAGGCAATCCAGAAACTGGGATTCAAGACCGAAATCATCAAGGAGGAAGAGGCAAAAAAATAAACTTCCTTTTTTAGGTTTAAAAGCTGTTCGTTAACGGACAGCTTTTTTTGTCTGAAAAAATTTGCTTGTTACAAAAATAACTTATAATTATGCACAAAATATGTAAATTTATACAAACATGGACCGGTTAACTCGTCAGGAAACAATCATGCTGGTACTCCGCGATCAGTGGATCAGGAATCAGGAAGAGCTTCAGAAAGCTCTTGAGAAAAAGGGTTATGAAGTGACACAGGCAACTTTATCCCGGGATCTCAGGCAACTGCATGTCATAAAAATCCTTGATCCAGTCAAGGGCTCGAGATATGTTCTTCAGGAAGATAAGGATCTGCGTGAGGCCATAACCCGGTTGCCGGACCACCTTGACGGCGTTCTTTCAGTGGAGTTCTCCGGACAGTTCGGAGTGATCCGGACACTTCCGGGCTTTGCCAACGGTGTGGCTTTTACGATTGATTACCAGCAGATACCCGAAATCATGGGTACCATTGCCGGTGATGATACTATCCTTATCATTCTGAAAGAGGGGGTTTCAAAAAATCTGATTGCAGGAATTCTCAGCAGCAAATTCCCTGGATTATCAAAAAAAATCCTCGGATGATGGAATAATTATACATGAAACAATGAAGAAAAAAGTCGTGCTGGCCTATAGTGGCGGATTGGATACTTCGGTTATCCTGAAATGGCTGATAAACAAAGGTTATCATGTCATTTGCTTCGTGGCGGATGTCGGCCAGGGGGATAACTTTGCGAAAGTCGAGAAAAAGGCCCTGGACCTGGGTGCTGCCAGGGTTTATGTTGAAGATCTTAAACACGAACTCGTTACGGATTACATTTTCCCCGCAATGAGGGGAAATGCCCTGTATGAAGGACGTTATCTTCTTGGAACTGCCATCGCCCGGCCGTTGATTGCCAAGCGACAGGTGGAGATCGCTAAAAAAGAGGGTTGCACCTATCTGGCCCATGGCTCTACCGGAAAAGGAAACGACCAGGTTCGCTTTGAGTTTGCCTATTATGCCTTGTTTCCCGAGGCAAAAATCATCTCTCCGTGGAAAGATCCTGAATTCCTGACTGAATTCAAGGGCAGGAGCGACCTCATCCGGTATGCCGAGCATTACAATATTCCCGTCAAGGTTACCATGGATAAAAGTTATAGCGAGGATGAAAACCTGGTTCATATAAGCCATGAGGCCGGGATCCTGGAGAACCCTTCGGAAAGGTGCCCGGAAAGCGTTTATTCAAAGACCCTCTCTCCGGCGATGGCTCCTGATCGTGAAACATTGGTGGAGATTGATTTTGACAACGGCTCTCCCGTCAGGATTCTCAATCTTGATGATGGGACAGAGAAAACGGATCCCCTGGAACTGTATGAATATGCCAATCACATTGCCGGAATCAATGGTGTGGGGCGGATCGATATCGTTGAAAACCGCTTTATCGGGATCAAATCAAGAGGCATTTACGAAACTCCCGGTGCCACTCTGCTTTGGTCTGCCCATCGTGACCTCGAGGGTATCGCCATGGACAAGGAAGTGATGCACCTTAGGGATTCACTGATCCCTAAGTTTTCGGAACTGATCTATAACGGCCTCTGGTTCTCGCCGGAAATGGATTTCCTGATGGCAGCCTTTAACAAGAGTCAGGAACAGATTAACGGAACCGTGGTCGTATCGCTCTATAAAGGCAATGTGAGTCCCCTGTACAGAAGCTCACCGGTCAGCCTCTATGATCAGGACCTTTCTTCCATGGACGTGGAAGGAGGCTTCGATGCCACCGACAGCCGCGGATTCATCAATATCAATGCCATACGCCTGAAAGCTCATTACCTGGTTTTACGCAAAAAACAACCCTATAACTGGCGTCCGGCAGTTTTAAAATAGTGTCAAAATGAAACTGTGGCAAACCGATGATTCCTTGGACCCGCTGGTCGAATCCTTTATGACCGGCCTGGATCCCGAACTGGATCTGGAACTTGTTCCTTATGATTGCACGGCCAGCATGGCGCACGTTGCAATGCTGGCTTCGGTCGGGATTATCAGCAATCAGGAGGAGGAAGATCTGACCGGAAAACTCGAAGAAATAAAGAAGCTTCACGCTCAGGGAAAATTCAGGATTAACCCTGATCAGGAAGATGGCCACACGGCTATCGAAATGTACCTGGTTCAAGCACTCGGAGATACCGGGAAAAAAGTGCACACGGGCCGTTCAAGAAATGATCAGGTGTTGACGGCGCTGCGCCTCCTTGAACGGGATAAGCTGGATGAAATCACCCGGGAGGTCAATAAGTTGGCTGCCAGGTTGAAGTCATTTGCCGTGCAGCATGAATCCCTGCCTATCCCGGGATACACCCACACCCGTAAAGCCATGCCGTTTACAGTAGGTCAATGGGCTATGGCTTATCATGATGCCCTTCAGGATGACCTCATCCTGATGGTCGCCACCCGCGAAGTGCTCAACCAGAATCCTTTGGGAACAGGTGCCGGGTATGGAATACCGCTGCCCCTTGACCGGCAGATGACTTCACAACTGCTGGGATTTTCCGGAGTGATGAAGAATCCCCTCTATGCGCAAAACAGCCGGGGTAAATTTGAGGCACGCGTTCTTCAGGATTGCATGGCGGCACTCTATGACCTGAACAAGCTGGCTTCCGACCTCATTCTTTTCACCTTGCCGGAATTAGGCTACTTCTCGCTCAGTCCATCCCTTATGACCGGTTCGTCCATCATGCCGCACAAGCAAAATCCGGATGTCCTGGAACTCATCCGGGCTTCCTGGCACCAGGTTGCCGGCTTTGAATTGCAGTCAAGGAACATTCCGGTCAACCTGATATCAGGGTACCACCGTGATCTGCAGCTTACCAAGGAACCATTGCTCAGGGGTCTTAAAATAACCCGCGATGTTCTGGCTGTTAGCCAGGTAGTTATGAATGGATTAGAGGTTAATCCCGGGCGCTTGAAACGTTCGATGACGGAGGAAATGCAGTCTGTTCAGAAAGTGATGGAACTGGTAAACTCCGGCATGACCTTCCGCGACGCCTACCACCGGGTTTCGGAATTGTTCAGGAAGAACAAGGACCGATCTGATTCCCCTGATTGACGGAATAGTACCTGCAATAATCCTTGAGCCCGCATTCCGGACAGCGGGGTTTCCGGGCGAGGCATACGTAACGGCCGTGAAGAATGAGCCAGTGATGGGCAATGGAATGCAGTTCAGGAGGAATGTGGGCGATTAGTTGCCTTTCGGTCTCCAGGGGAGTTTTAGCTTTTGCCGTAAGGCCGATCCGGGCGGATACGCGGTGAACATGGGTGTCAACCGCCAGCGCTTGCTTATTGTATGCGACTGATGCGATGACATTGGCGGTTTTCCGTCCAATTCCCGGAATGGTGATCAGCTCTTCGACCTCCTCCGGAATCCTTCCATTGAATTCTTTCATTATCGTCTGGGATGCATGGATCAGGTGCCCTGCTTTAGTGTTGGGATAAGAGCAGCTTCTGATGATTTCCAGGACCTCTTCCTGCCTGGCTGATGCAAGGGATTCAAGCGTCGGATATTTTTCGTAAAAGGCAGGAGTAATCAGGTTTACACGCTTGTCTGTACACTGGGCCGAGAGGATGACCGCCACCATCAGCTGGTACGGATTATCATGGCGTAATTCGGTTTCAGCAACCGGCATGTTGACCCTAAACCAGCCGATAACCCGCGTGTATCGCTCCTTAATTGTCATTTTTTGACGGATGGCGTCAGGAAGTATTCCCTTCCTTTGAAGATCCGGCTAAATATCTCCCCCTTGTCGCCTGAAAAGTAGGTTTTGGGATTCCGGCTGGATACCAGGACACTCCCTTTGCCATCGGTATAGGCCGTCAATTCAGCCGGTTGCATGTTGTTACCCTCAACCAGGATCCTGAGCATAGACCCTGTGGCCATCTCAGGCTTGAAATCATCCCGGAATTCAAGACCGGCCAGATAGGTCAGGACACTCAGGTACCCGGCCATTTTAGCCGAATCTGCCCTTGTTCCATCAACAAGCCATGCGTTGGCTTCACGCGACAATACAAATGAACTGTCGGGATAGGTGAAGGTCAGGCGTGTAATATCCTGCTTGTTTTCCATCAGCAGTTTTTTGTCCCTGAGGCCATCGGCTTCACGGTTGAAAGTCATTCCCAGATAACCCTCGACGGCAAAAACTTCATTTTCACCCTCCAGCCTCAGAAATGTGCTGGGTTTGCGGGTATTCTGGTTATAGGAAAACCGGCCGATGATCAACCCGGTTTTCTCTTTCCTGGGGCCGTAAATGATCAGTTTGATCCCCGAAGTGTCAGTAACGTCATAATCTCCCCAAAGATCTTTTTTATTGGCGACCAGCCGGTCCGGAGTAATGAAGGCAAGTTCCTCGGCAATCCCCCTGGCCAGTTCCTGGTCTGCGGCATAGTTTTTATCGCCCGCTCTCAGTTTCCAAACCGTGTCCTCCCGGTACAGCTCAGTTTTACTTTCGGAACCTTGCGTTTGGATCAGGATTTTGCTGATATCCTCCGCTTTATATTCAATGATGTCATCCCTGAAGGTTCTTTCTCCCTTGATATTCCTGATAATGAAATTAGCCGCCACGGCTACCAGGAGAATCACGAAAACGATGACCAGCGTCCTGTTTGTGTTTTTACGAGACATATCCTTCCTCCATGCGTTTATTCCTGAGATTTCTATTGTACTGGGATCTGAAAACCCCGTAAATAATGACGAGCAACAGGGGTAACAGGAAATTCAGATATTTAAGAAAAGCTTTCTTCCCTTCTTCGATCTGGTCCAGGGGCCGGTTGGTGATCCCCTTGGTCCTGAGTTCAATCAAGCCGGTATCATCGGAAAGAAAATCAATCGAATTGACCATAAAACTGATATTGTCCGGATTATGCTGCCGGGCTTGTTCTCCTTCCCCGTTTACGGCAAAATCACCGTCGCCGATCACGATCATCCGCGAGGAGGTCTGACCTGCAATTTTACCTGCCAATAATCCTGCGACAGTCAGGCCTTTCATGGGAAAGTCAGATTGGCTCCACTGCTTGGAAACATCGAAATAGACCGGCGAAGGCAGGGTCCCTGACATATCGGATGTCTGCGCCAGGGGGGTGAAAACCTTGGTGGTGTCGCCGGTATAGGATACAGTGCTGGCAAAAGGCAGCAAGAGTGATTCGAGTCCCTTGGTAGCCGGATGGTCAGCAAATTTGGCAATTACAGGCAGATAAGGAAAGGGTACCTGAGTACTGAAAGTAAAAGCGCCTTGCTGCTGCCTGACTGATATATTGGCGCAACGGCTGTCGACAACAAAGTTATTGTCGACATTCAATCCTTTCGATGCCAGCCAGGTTTCCAGCCCTGTATAAATACTCAAACCGCGCTGGACTTCCAGTTTGCCTTCCACCCGGTTGACCGCCAGGTAGAGATTGCCTCCGGAAGCCAGGAATTCATCCAGTTGCGCAAGATGGGACGGGGGAATGGTGTCCGATGGGGCAACCAAGGCAACAGTCTTGAATTTCAACAGATTGTTAACCGTGTCATTCTGGAAGACAGGTTCGATATCATACAGGATATTGAGCGCGTTAGCCGCTTGCGGTATGGCTGCGATGCCCGGTTCGCCATGGCCTTGAACCAGGCCGATTACCGGCTTGTCGCGGACTGAGATTTTCTTAATGGCGGAGGAAAGGGCATATTCCATAGCTGCGCCAGGTTGCATGAAAGGGATCACTTCAGATTCTTCCCCCATGGAAACAACTGCTCCGAGGTAAACTTTCTGCTGCTTGGCCTGGTCTTTTTCCCTTACGGTTGCGATTACCGGCTGGATCTGTGCCGACACGGCCTTCTGCTCGGATTCCTCACCGGCCACCGGGGCAATGAATTCATACACGATCTGGCCCTTTGAAATGTTGTTGTATTCAATCAGAAGATCCTTGAAATCCCGCTTGGTTCTGGCCAGTTCAGTAGGTACGTCCTTGCTGAAATAGGCAGTGATGGTAACCGGTTCTTTCAGCTCCCGGATGATGTTTTTAGTGGCCTTGCTGAGCGTGTAACGGTTGTCAGTTGTCAGGTCAAGGCGCAAAAAGAAATTATCTGACAGCAAATTGACCAGGACAATGATGCCCAGGGCAATTAACAGGTAGGTTGTTGTTTTTTTCATGACGATCATTCTTTGCCGTTAGAATTTTCTGGTTGCCAGCCTCGATTCCGCCAAAATCAGGGGAATGGCAATCAGGCTGAGAAAATAGACAAGATCTTTGGTGTCAATCACTCCCCTGGATATGGACTCAAAATGAGTGGAGAGGTTGAGATAGTTCAGGGTATTCCCCAGCCATCCGCCGGAATTACCGGCCAGAACGCCAAAAATGATATGGAAGAATATGCCGATCAGCAGGGCTGCCAGAAAAGCGACAATCTGGCTCTTTGAAATGCTGGAGGCAAATATCCCAATGGATATGTAACTGGCCGACATCAGGATCAGACCCAGGTAACCGGTCCACACGGATCCATGATCCAGCGGTCCCAGAGTGGAAATCGTGATGTAATAGGGCAGGGTAAAGGCCAGGGCAACGCAGATCAGGATCAGCGTTGACAGGAATTTGCCCAGGATGACCTGCCAGTCCGTCACAGGTTTGGTCAAAAGCAGTTCAATGGTTCCGGAGCGCGTCTCTTCAGCGAGAAGTCCCATGGTTAATCCCGGAATAAAAAAGAACAGGGTCCAGTAGGCGATCCCAAAAAAGGATTGCATGCTGGCCTGGCCAACCATAAATACATCGGCGCCGAATATCCAGGTAAAGAATCCGCTGAATCCCAGAAAGGCGATCAGCAAAATATAAGCCATCAGCGAATTAAAGAATGACTTCAACTCACGCCGGGCAATGATCCAGATTTCTTTCATTGTGTATCTGTAAAGGTTTTCAATTCATCGTCAATTCATGGAAGATATCCTCCAGTTTGGTCTCAACAACTGTCATTTCAGTCAGCACCCATTTATTTTGGACACAGAGATCAAAGACGTCCCTTCGGGAACTCTCATTAGGCCGGCTCTGAATTTCAAAACGGTTGGCCTTGCCTGCAACCGGATTGACCCAGTCGACTGAATGCAGTTTCTGAAGGGCTTTCATAACGGCATCTTTATCGCCCTCTTCGATAGTCAGTCTCAGCATTTCCTGCCCCTGCGCTTTCTTCCGGAGGTTTTCGGGAGTTCCGTCAGCCACGATTTTCCCTTTGTTGATGATCAGTATCCGGTCGCAGGTAGCCTCCACCTCAGCCAGGATATGGGAGCTCAGGATTATAGTCTTTTCACGGCCGATGGCCTTGATCAGGTCCCTGATCTCGATGATCTGATTCGGATCCAGACCGGCTGTGGGCTCATCCAGGACCAGGACCTCCGGGTCATGGATCAGTGCCTGCGCAAGGCCGACCCGCTGCCGGTATCCTTTTGACAGTTCTCCGATCTTCTTATGCTTCTCACCCTCAAGCCCGCAGGTTTTGATCATTTCCCGGATCCGTTCCGGAATCCTTGATTTGTCAATTCCCTGGAGTTGTGCGACAAATTTGAGATAGTCCAGGACTGGCATTTCGTTGTAAAGCGGATTATCCTCAGGAAGATAACCAATCATCTTCCTTACTTCGAGCGGCTGATCGGTCACACTGTAGTCCCCCAAACGGATAGTTCCCTTGTTGGGTACCAGGAAGGAGGTGATCGCCTTCATGGTGGTAGTCTTTCCCGCGCCGTTGGGACCGAGGAAACCAAGCACTTCACCGGTATGGACCTTGAAGGAAATATTGTCCACGGCTCGCTGAGTGCCATAAATCTTCGTGAGATTTTCCACGATGATGTCCATGGTAATGCTGTTTATTTTATGTAATGTATATCGGGCTACAAAAAAAGCAAAAGTATGCCTGATTTGAAACAGGCCTTAATGTAATTTAAAACTCATTAAGACAAATTAACAGAGAGCCTGTAATCTTCAGAAAACAACGGATTTAGAAATCAATCAAGACTGATCTCCAAAACCCTCAGGGTTTTTTCCGTTACACGAAACCGGTGGTCGATCCTGAGGCCCGTCAACCAGACGATCTGCTCCTGGCTGGTCAGGATGCGCAGCCGGTTTTTATCGAACCGATGGATCTTCTGATCGATTAAAAAGTCACTGACTTTCTTTTTGCCGGGCATGCCCAACGGCTGGAATGCGTCGCCGGGAAGCCAGCCCCTGAGCAATAATGGAAAAACGAGTGAGTCAAGGTCCAGCCATGCAATTCCCGGATCGTCAGGCGGAAGAAAGGGTCCTTCAGTCAGGATCCTGAAATCAAGGCCGGCTTGCAGGAACGTGTCAGGATCGCCCGGATCCAACAGTGAATCCTGAACAGGAGAATTCTCTTCCCGGGCTATTATCAGGTTATCCCGATCAATCAGCAATTGATATGACCGGTTCGTGAAGATCTTTCCGGGAGTGCTGCTCATAGCCTTCAGGATCGCCGGCAACTGCCTGCCTGCAAAACCAAAATCCCTGAGGATCTCGAAAAGCAGCAATTCCCGGTTCTCTGATCCCAGGATAAGATGCTTGTCAATCTTGATTCGGTCCCCCTCAGGTTTCTGAACATCAGAACGGATTCCTTCGACATAACGTGTGATCAGGGCCTGCACTTCACGGTAAATGGCTTGCTCTTCCAAGAGCATGCTTCGGATTCCGGGATTGATCTTCTCCATTTCCGGCAGGATCCGGTTTCTGATACGGTTCCGTATGATCGCCATGTCGAGATTGGAAGTATCTGTCCTGTAAGGGATTTCCCTGCCTTCAAGGTAATGCTCAATTTCTGACCTGCAGCAGAATAACAGGGGCCTTATGATCCTGCCATTGACAGGCTGGATTCCCCCGAGTCCTCGAAGACCGGTTCCACGGATGAGGTTAATGAGCATGGTCTCAACCGAATCATCCGCCTGATGAGCTATTCCGATTGCCGTGCAGCCGGTTTCCCCGCGCATGGATTCAAACCATTCATAGCGAAGTTTCCGGGCCGCCATCTCAACTGAGATATGTTCCTGGGCAGCGACCGCCTGGGTATCGAACCTGATTGATAAAAAGGGTATGGAATGACCAACTGCGAAATCCCTGACAAAATCTTCATCCCCGTCAGATTCCTTTCCGCGCAATGAAAAGTTGCAGTGTGCCGCAAGGACCGGTTGCCCTATCCTGGCAAAAAGATCCAGCATGGCCATCGAATCGGCTCCTCCACTGACCCCGGCCAGTATGCGGTCACCGGCTTCAAACAGCGAGTGTTTGCGGGAATACTCCAGGAATCGTGGCAGCAGGTCATTCTTCATTTTCATGAAACCTTGACGAATGGTACCGTTTTCGTTCCGCGGTCTGTAACAAAAACCAGGAAGTAATAGCCCGGTCTCAATCTGGCTGTCGACAGGCTGATCACCCGGATCTGAGGCAGGTTGTCAGCCTCCAGGCAGATCGATCCCCTGACTCCGATAATTCTCAGAGATCGGATCGGTGCATCAGAAATATCCTGACTGATGAACAGGTTATCGGTGACCGGATTCGGGTAAACGGATATTCCGCCGAATACTCCGGTGTCAGTCTTCCCGCTTGTATCAAGGATTTCAAAACGTTTGTAGATCAGGTTATTGCTTTCACTCAGCTCATATACGGCTTCATCAGGATCGGCCTTGATCAGCAGATAGTAGAATCCCGGACTTAGGGTTGCCGGCATGATTGGTTCCAGGTGAATCAACTCCTTTTCTTTAGACTGCAACGATCGAATGCTGACCCTATCCAATCGCGTATCCACCTCGGAGTATAAAGTATCCGCCGAAACGATCAGAGTGACGGAAAAATCGGAACTTGATATCAGTCCGAGATTTTCAACCTGGAAGTCAATTGAAAACGGGTGGCCTTGCCCTATGCTCGAAGGTTGTATCCTTATGCCTCCGACTGCCAGGTCGGGCAGGGGACGTAGCAATGCCAGCGGCTGAAACAGGATGTTGTTCCATTCGTCTTGTTCTGCCTGACCGTCAGGATAATCCGCTTCCAGGACCAGATAATACTGGTCGGGGGGAATGTTGCCGTCAATGTCAAATGACAAAACTACCCGGTAAGACTCTCCTGAAGACAGCACGGGTGATTGAAATGAACACAGAAGGCTGGAAGAGCCATTCCAGACATCCTCAAGGCTCAGGAACAGACGATTGTAAACCGGATTAAGCTGGGCCGGTCCGTTATTGATGATTTCGACGGGTACTTCTATGCTGGCGCCGGAATACCAGAAAGCCTGAGTTTCGATATGGATGGGCTCAGCGTCCGGATAACTTTTGCGAACGGTAAATGAAGAACGGGTCAGGTTGTTGGTTTCATTGCTTTCAGGCACCGCGTTCCCGGGATCGGCATTGATAAGTATAAACCACTGTCCATCTGCAATTTCCGTCGGTAGCGAATAGACCTGGCTGACCGGGTAGCTTTGCCCGGCAGACAGGGCTGGAAGTGCTGTTTCGAATAAAACCGGGTCGTTCGGGTCGAGCGATTCGTCTGCCGAAAAATGCCCGCGCACCAAGGCAGGGCCGGAGGCAGCGGTCCCATGGTTATGGATGTGGCACTGTATCAACAGGGATTGCCCTGAAAGGACCGGATTGGGCTGTATGGTCAAATGATCCGAAAGTAAATCCGGCATAGGATTGACAATGGTCACCGTCGCACTGTTTGACCGGTCAGATTCGCCCAATGGTGTGATGTATAGCGCTGAAATCTCATAGGAATAGGTGCCTTCAGCCAAGCCGGGATCTATATATTGCTGCTGTTGCGGATCGGTGCCGCTGAATATCTGGACCGAATTGCGGTAGATCCGGAATCCGGTCAGAATGGGAGATGCGACTATGGGAAGGTCCCAGGATAAGGTGGCAGTGGTATTATTTGCAATGGCAGTCAGGTTCCTGGGTGGATTGAATCCGAATTGGCTTGTTATCCGGACGGAGAAAGAAATAGTGTTTGCGACCGGAGAAATATTCTCGATGGTAATTCCGCCGGTTGATCCGTTACTAAGAAAACAGGCCGGATCAGTGCCGGTACCCCAATTCGTCCTTCCGGCTTCGCTTGAGAAAAAGGCTTCATTGATCGAACCGTTTTCGGTGGTAGTACCCCCCGGCCTGTATACGTAAACTTCATCAGGTGGGCCGTTGGCGTTTCCGTCGAGGGCATTGGTGACCCGGTAAATGATCAGGCCGGAGCCGGACAGACTGGATTCAAAGCGCCCTGTGGTTTTTCGATATTCAACCACAAAGAACTCGGATGCTGAGAAAGGCGACAGGATCCGGTAAGCTGCAAATGGACTGGATGCCAGAGGTGATAAGTAATATGTTCCGTCGGAGGTGATTTCAGGCACCTCATTGGTCCATCCTCCGTACTTATATTTCATCCAGGCACTCATGTGCTGGGGAGGAGTCCTGTTGGTGGCCATCACATCCCAGGGACCAACCGGAGTAATGGCGGTGCTTGAATAATGATACAGGTCGGGGGCTCCCAGGGAATGAAACATCTCGTGGCACAGAACACTGACCCCGAATGCATCTGACAACTGGAAATTATAGTTCCACACACGGGCTCCTGCAAGCAGGACATCATAATAGTACAAGGCCCACATGTGAGGCCACAACAAATCACTCCACCCCTCAGTAGCACCCTGGACAATGTAGGTCACGTTGTCTATTCTGGTGTCATCGTCAAAATCGAAATCCATTCCGGTTGCTTCAATCTGTACCTTTACGCTCTCCGTGGCATTCTTCAGAAGGGTCATTTCCCGTACGGTCGATTCCGTTTCGTTTTGATAGCCGTTTGGATTGGTGATAGCATTATATTTCATATAGTAGCTTCGGGGATTTACATCCTGATAAGAAACAACGGTGGATGTGCCGCTTTGCGGATAGAGGGTCGTGCTTATAGTAAGCTGGGACGCACTTGTCTCCTTGAAATACTCGGACATGGAAACTGTCCCCGTGGCGTTGAATGCGTTGGAATAGTAGGATGTCAGCTGCGTGTACTCTGACTGATCGCTGAAACGGATGAATACAACGATGTTATTGAGGGTCCCGATATTGGCAGTGCCTTTCAGGGATTTAAGTGACCGGATGGATTCCCGCCTGGCCCTTTTTGAATATGCATCCTCAGGATCAGGCCGTAATCCTTTCGGTATTCTACTGGCAACCGGATTGTCCCTGCCGGGTATCAGGCCGGAGGGAACGGGTTGGGTTATTCCGGGCAGGGCATAGACAAAATAACCGGATGCAGGATCCTGCATGATCATATACCCGTCCGTATCATGCAGCCAGTTGTAATATTCATCTCCCGAAGCCAGGCAATGAAGAACCGTCCCATCAGGTTGCCTCAGCACCTGCGGTACACGGTCAAGCCAGGCGCAACGGGCCGGGAAGCTGAGGCCGGCAAAAATCAATATCAGGATAAAAAACTTGTTTCTTGTCATCCGCATCAGAGGCCCAGGACAGAAAGGCCCTGCTCAAATACGATATCCTTGGGTATGCCTTTTTGGTTGATCCTGTCGAGATCCTGTTGCAGGACACCCGGAACAACACCTTTTTCCGCCATCAATTCTTTAACGCCTTCATAGTTTCCGTCCCCTTCCAGTGTAATGATCAGGTTACCCAGGTTATTGACCGCCGCCTGCATTTTGTCGAAGTTGACCGAGTAGAGTCCGGTCGCGGCATCCCGCGTAAAAGCTCCCTGCTCATTGAAATAATTAAACTGCAGCATGTTTGCCTTTCCATGCGCGTTGGTGGCACCAAACCGGACCGACCGGAAGATACCGGCCAGGAACGTGACGTAATTATCCATCAGGTCTTTCGTACCCAGTTCTCCCATTGCGGCCAGCCGGGTGATCACGAACAAGCCGGCAATATCCGCCTTGGCTTCCTCAATGGCGCTGTATTGCTCGCTCAGGGCTTTTCTTACCGGTCCCTTGCCGTTGATCGTGTTTTTGGTGCCGAGAGCATGGGAGACCTCATGAAACATGATGTTCTCGAAAAACGCATCAAAAACGACATTTTTCCTCTGTTCGGGGACGATGACCTCTTCGGATACGGGAACCAGTATCTTTTCGAACTTGGCCTTAATGGCATTCTTGAGCTGCAGTTTCCGGCTCCCTTTTTGAATCTGGACCCGCTCATCGTTCGGAAGGTTAATGGCTATGGTCTTGCTTCCCGAATTGCAATCGCCGGCGAAATATACGGCATCATAGACGCTCAGGTCGGAACTGCTTCCCGGGACCTCTGTTTTATAGGCATCCGGGACTGGCAGGGATTTTTGAAGCACCGGCAGCAATTGCGCAAACCGGGCCAGTTTATCGCTCCATTCCATATCCTTGATCAGGACAAATGCTTCATGAGCCGCTTTATATCCGTATAGCGCATCTTCATAGTTCTCAATCGGGCCCACCACGAAATCTATCCTGCTGGATTTCATGTCCATCCAGGCCATGTCGCTGTCGAAATAGTCATCAGTCCGCATGGCCTGGGCACGCTTGATCAGGTAATTGTTCAATCCCGGGTCGTCAGCCAGCGCTGCTGCGCTATCGAGCAGGCCGGCAATCTGGTTGACCTGTTCGGAAAAATATTGGCGGTAAGGAATGACCGTCAGTCCTCCTTCCTTGCTTCTCCTGATAACGGTGTACAAACTCGATTTCCCGGGAACGTCCAGACCTTCGTACTCTTCTTTCGTCATATCAGAGGGGTAGAATTGTGCTCCGGGCGGTTTGATGCCGGCTCCGGGAACAAATGGCTTGTCCTCATCCAGCCGGTCCCAGGGGCCGTAATTGATTTCCGTATAGCGTTTCTGCGCCGCGTCAGTTAGGGTTTTAAAAAGTTCCTCCTTGTCTCCGTATGTCTCGAGCCAGAAAACGCCATCAATTATTTCAGACGCCTTGATAAGAAGAGGAATGATGCCTTTTTCCCTGACGGTCAAACCAGACAGGTCTGTTGTAAGAGGAAACGAAGCATAGGCATCGACCTTCTTAACGATCTCCGGATCCGGCGAAACCGGTTGGTTATGGATTTTACATGCTGACAAAACCATTGCAATCAGTGTAAATAATAATGAAAAATGAACCAGTCTTTTCATGGTCGTGTTTGATAATGTTTTTTCAAGCTACGAAATCGCCACTCAGGAGAACGGCTTAAATCACTTGTCGATATCATCTGATCGGAATTGAAATCCAAGCCTTTTACCCGTCTGGACCTTGGAATCGGTGATGCTCTGGTGTACCTGTGCAAGCGTGATCAGCTTGACGGTGTCGTAGGGTGGCACAAGAAGGTCGAAATCCAGGCAGTATTGTATCGAAGCCTGGACAATGTCGTGTATCCGGTCAGGATCAATGGTGTTTGAACCGATCGTTGTGTAGTTGAAGCCTGACTGTCGTTTTCCCTGCACAAAAAAATGGTTGTTCTTGTTGATGAAGATCCTCGCTATCAGGTAGCCAAGATCATCCATCCGGCTGTACTTGAAGGAATCGGCCAGGAAGTTGTATATATTGATGATTCCTGAATAACCGGCTGTTACATCCTTCTGGATGTATTCGGTTTTCCAAATCTCATGTTCCCTGTCGAATTGGAAAATATTGGAATGCATGTGGAACACCAGCATGTCGCCGGCGACCTTCAGCTCAGCTTCAAAAGTGCCGTGATCCTCATAGTTCAGCAAGATCCTAGGGTCATCTTCCGTCAGCAATGAATTGTATTTTTCGGTAATCCGGTACAATTCTTCCTTGATCATCTTGAATGCCGTCAGGGTATTGTCGTAGATCAGCTGCTTCAGGTTCGATTTGCCTTTCAGCGTTGTGATGACCTTGTTCTCGGATTTTTGGCTGCTCATGTCTTTTATTTTAATAAGCTCTGGCAAAAAGAACCCTGTGGGCTGATGGTTTCCCGCTTCTTACGCAGGTACCGGTTTCACCTTCAGGATCCAGTGGTATGCAACGTATGGTGGCTTTAGTTTCATCCTGGATGGCCTTTTCCGTTTCCGGAGTACCGTCCCAATGCGCCAACACGAAGCCTCCCTCATCGATCTTCCGGAGGAAATCGTCCCAGTCTGTTGCCGTGTGCGTGTTCCGGATCCTGAAGTCAAGGGCCTTTTGATAAATATCGGACTGCATTTGCTCCAACAGGGCAGGGACCAGTATTTCCAGGTTTGCCAGCCGGACCGTTTCCTTGACCAAAGTATCTCTCCTGACCACCTCTGCCGTCCCGTTGGTCAGGTCACGCGGCCCGAGAACAATCCGTAGGGGCACTCCCTTCAGTTCATATTCAGCGAATTTCCAACCCGGCTTATGAGTGTCCCTGTCATCGACTTTTACCCTGATGCCCATTTTCTGTAACGAAGCCTTAACCTGGTGCGATTGCTCAACCGTTGCAGCATACTCCTCCGCAGTTTTATATATAGGTACGATCACTACTTGCTGGGGAGCAAGCCTGGGGGGCAGAACCAGTCCGCTGTCATCTGAATGAGCCATGACGAGCGCACCCATCAGCCGGGTGGATACTCCCCAGGAAGTAGCCCAGACATACTCCTGCTTGCCTTCTCTCGTGGTATACATCACATCAAAGGCTTTGGCGAAATTCTGCCCCAGAAAATGCGAAGTTCCGGATTGCAGGGCTTTGCCATCCTGCATAAGAGCCTCAATGCAATAGGTATCAACTGCACCCGCGAACTTCTCCGTTTCTGTTTTTTTACCTTTTATCACGGGTATGGCCAGAAATTCTTCGGCAAAACGGGCATAAATGTCCAGGATCTTCAGGGTTTCCTCCACTGCTTCGTCCCGGGTTTCATGGGCTGTATGACCCTCCTGCCAAAGAAATTCAGCCGTGCGGAGGAACAGCCGGGTTCGCATTTCCCAGCGAACCACATTTCCCCATTGATTGATCAGGATGGGAAGATCCCGGTAGCTCTGAATCCAGTTCTTATAGGAATTCCAGATGATGGTTTCCGAGGTGGGCCTGATGACCAGCTCTTCCTCCAGCTTGGCTGTCGGATCCACTTTGACTCCGCCGTTGATCTCGTCATGAGTCAGGCGGTAATGGGTTACTACCGCACACTCTTTGGCAAATCCTTCAACATGGGCGGCTTCGCGGCTGAAAAAGGATTTCGGGATAAAAAGGGGAAAATAGGCATTGACGTGGCCGGCTTCCTTGAACATCCGGTCGAGCTCAGCTTGCATCTTTTCCCAAATAGCGTATCCGTATGGTTTGATCACCATACATCCCCTGACTGCCGAATTCTCGGCCAGGTCTGCTTTGATCACCAAATCATTGTACCACTGCGCATAATTCTCGTCACGGGAAGTTAAAACTTTCGCCATTTAAATGTCTTTGGTATAGTATTTGCTTTTGATCGCTGAACAGTGGATACAAAAATAAGGAAATTAAATCCTATATTTAAAACCAAGAGGAGGTTGACAACATGAAAGCAGCAATCGTAAAATTAGTTCCCCTGATGATCCTGCTAAGTTCTTGCGGCACGGGAGTTTATTTGACGTCCGGCTCAGCCGATGATGTTTATTTCAATCCCGCAGACAAGCAGATGGTCATTGAAAAGCGGGTTACTGTCGCTGACATTCCGGAACCGGCAGTGGTGCAGCAACAGGAGGCAGTGATACCCGACACGGTACAGGTGACTGAACCCGACTATGCTCTTGTGGATTCAACCTATGAAGAATTCGTTGATGAACAAGGGAATACGGTCATCAATTACAATTATTACTACGACAATGAAGATGATTTTTACTATACCGATAGGATCAATCGCTTCTACCGGCCTTACCTGGGCTTCAGCTTCTATGACCCTTGGTATTCATACGGAGGCTGGGGATGGAACAACTACTGGTACGATCCCTGGTACTATGATTGGTACAGCCCCTATTACTCCTACGGCTGGTACAACTCCTGGTACAATCCATGGTATTCGCCATGGTACGGAGGGTATTACGGCGGATGGTCCAATTGGTACTGGAATGATTATTACTGGGGAGGAGGATGGTGGGGAGGCAATAATAACACTGACGAAAACTATCATTACGGCCACCGCAGGGGCTGGATTACCGATAAAGCCGGCGGAATCCGTACGGGTGGCACGCTGAAATCGGATCCGGTCTACGCGACCAGGGGAAATGCCGGAACCAATTCCGGCACCCTTGATCCGGGAACCAAAACCTCTGCTGCCCAACAGGTAGTGACCCGCTCTTCATCGGATCCCAAGTCGGCTTCCAAGGCTTCCGGCATCAGGAGCGGAGTATCCTCTTCGCAAACCGGGCAGACCAAAACGGTTGCCACTCCGCAAAACCGTACCAGCAGTACAAGCAGCTACGTTCGTTCACGGACCGGTTCAAGCTATGTTCGAACCCCTGCCGGAACCACTCAATCCGCTGTGAGATCCTCACAGGGACAAACCGGCGAGAAAAGCTCTTCCTATGTAAGACCGAGGACCTCGTCTCAATCCACCGGGATCAGGAGCTCTTCCTCAGGTTCCACTCAACGCTCATCGTCCGGGGCTGTCAGAAGCTCCTCATCGGGACGCAGCAGCAGTACCTATTCGGGTTCCTCGTCGGGCCGTAGTTCAGGCAGCAGCTATTCCAGCTCGGGCTCCTCATCGGGCAGAAGTTCGGGAAACTCCTACTCGGGATCCAGCTCATCTTCAGGCAGGAGCTCGGGAAGCAGTTCCTCAGGTTCCTCTTCCAGCCGCAGTTCCGGTGGCGGTGGCGGTGGCAGTCACTCCGGCTCCTCATCGGGAAGAAGATAAATGTCTAAAAAAAACAGCGTGATGGCCTCAAAAGTGAGCCCGTCCATACCCAACCCTTACCTTAATAGAAATAAAACTCTCTTCGTTATGAAAAGCATCGCGTTAATAACCAGCATTTTAACCCTTTCTTTCCTGGGCCTGTCTGCACAAAACGAACAGGATGCTCTTAGGTACTCTTATGTTCAGACCGGCGGAACAACCCGGTCCCTGAGCATGGGAGGGGCCTTTGGAGCCGTAGGCGGCGACTTTGCCTCCCTGGCCATAAACCCTGCCGGACTCGGTATTTTCCGGAAAGGTGAATTTGCTTTTACTACGGACTTCAACTCCTTCGGGAGCAATGCCTCTTACCTCGGTTCCGGCATGAAAGCAAACGGGGACAAGTTGAGCTTCAGTCATTTCGGTTTTGTCGTCCCCCTCTCCTTTAACCGTGAGAACTCAGGGATCAAAGGGATCAATTTTGCGGTCGGATACAACAAGCTGAAAGACTATGGCCAGAAAATCAACATGAAAGCGGTCAACGGCACTAATTCCCTGGTCGATGAGTTTGTCTACACGGCCAATACCAATTCCGAATGGGATCCCTTTTCCGACGGATTGGCCTGGGAAACCTACCTGATCGATTATGATTCCCTGGCAGGGGCTTATTATTCTGATTTTGACGTTTCCGGTTACGGGCAGACCCAGCGCAGATCCGTCACCTCAAGGGGAGTCCTGGGCGAGTTTGACTTCAGCGTTAGCGCGAACCTGTCGGACAAATTATTTCTGGGAGCTACCATGGGAGTGCAGAAGGCCAATTATTACGAACGCTGGATTCACACCGAAACAGATCCGGACGACATCATCAATTACTTTGAGCAGTTCTCCTTTACCAATACGCTTAGCACCCAGGGCACCGGTGTCAATTTCAAATTGGGTATTCTGGCCAAGCCGTTAGAATTCCTGCGGATCGGCGCCTCAATCCAAACCCCGACCACACTGGAATTCAGTGATGATTTTCTGAGCAGCATGGAAACCGATCTGGATGATGGCCAGGGTGCACATAAATATGAAGCATCAGGAAAATTTGACTATGATGTCACGACGCCTCTGAGAGCTAATGCCAGTGTTGCTTTCATTTATAAGCAGTTGGGACTTATATCGGTTGATTATGAGTACGTGGATTATACTGCCGCCCGGCTCAACTCATCGGACTATGATTTCTTCGATGAAAATGAAGCCATAGGAGAACGGTTCAAACCGGCTTCCAACTTGCGCGTCGGAGCTGAAATTCATCTTTCAAAATATTATCTGCGGGGAGGTTTTGCATCCTACGGAAACCCTTATGCCGATGGCGAACCGAATGCCGGGAATAATCTGAATATCCTTTCCGGAGGGATAGGCTACAGGGATAACAATTTCTATCTTGATTTTGGTCTGGCTCATTCAGCCTGGGGCCAGGAGTATTTCCTGTATGGCTCTAATTCGGCTTCCCTGGAAAACCAATATACCCGGTTTTCAACAACCGTGGGTTTCAGGTTCTGAAACAATTAAAAAGCCAATCCAAAATACTTAAATCAGGTACAAACCCAAACCGATCAATAAATACCTGATGATAAGGCACCGGAGCGATACCGGTGCTTTTTTCTTTCTTTGGATGAATTGAATACCGGAAGTCATTTGGACCGTAGAAACCGGGCTGTTCAAACCTTTGGGTCAGAGCCACTGTGGTTTCAGACCGGATCAGCCGGATGACCTTTTCGGTTATGGAAAGGTTCAGATCGAACAGGAACCGGCAGGGTTTTTCCCAGTATTCCCTGAATTCATCAAGAAGATATTCATAGAATGGAGAATGCCGGTAGGCTGATTCGATAGATCTATAGTGCAATTTTTGCCAACCTTGCCGGTAATCGATCCGGACATCCCGGATGGGTTGTCCCGGAGAATGACCTTTAGCGATCGGGATGCTTAAATCGAGAGCACCATTGGCCGTAAGGATCCTGCAGCGGTTCCTCCAACTCTGCCTTTCATAGCTCTCAAAAGCTTCAATGGTAACTTTACGCGCCTGCCTGATTTCCTGAAAATAGCGGACGGGGCCAAAATAGGCTGTACTCAGCCAGACCTCATTCATGATCTTCGGTTAACGGATCCTCTTGAGAATTCTCCCCGGTTCTGTTCCGGGCAGGTAATCATACTGCTTCGTTCCGTTCCAAAGGATCCTGCCGGATACCCCTAAGATATGGTTCCTGGGAATGAATCCTATTTTCCGGCTGTCCTGCGGATTGTCACGGTTATCATCCAGAACAAAATAGTAGTCCTTTTCAAATGTATATTCCGCGACGGGCAATCCATCGATCCTGATACCCCTGAAATCAACCAGGAGTTCATGGCCTTCATGGACTTCGATGATTTCCCGGTAGAGGTCAACGGTTTTGATTTCCAGTTTAACAGTAGCACCCTTTGACGGGACTACCAACGGACCGAACTGGTCGCGGTTCCACAAATAAAAACTGGATTGCGGGTAGTACCCCTCTTTTGAATCGCCGATGGACAGCTTGATGGGTCTTATAGCCTCGATCTTGTCATTGTTCTCAAGAAAAGCCTTGGCTTCAGGTGTCAGGTCATAATCGTAAACGCCAATGTCATTGATCAGGCGGGGTTTCTCGATCCGGTAATCCTTATGGAACTCGTCACCGATTTTCTCTCCGCGCATGACGATACGGAATTCAGACCGTCCGGTTTCTGGCGGGGGAACAACTTTCCTGTTGATATACAGCTGCTTGTCCCAGATGAGGAGTGTATCCCCGGGTAATCCGACCAGTCGGCTGACAACCAGTTTTTTGCGGTCAACCGGTACATCCGCGCCGATCGGGTGGTTGAATACAATGACATCCTGCCGTTTCAGCTTTTTAATGGCCGGAAACCTGATATCCGGAAGTCTGAACCAGTCGGCATAGGGCGCCCGTGGGCCTGGCAATCCGACGATTGAAACAGGAAACCGGTAACCTGCCTTGAATTTGTTGACCAGGATCCGGTCCCCCGGCATGATGGTCGACGCCATGTGGAAATCCTGGACTTTTACGGTTTGGTAAAGAAAGATCCTGATGAACAGGCAGACAGCCAATACAATTAAAGACCATCTTAGTATCCTTCGTGACTTTTTCCTGCCTTTCCCTGATGACCGCATCTATTTGATTTTCATTAACAACCTGTTCCAGCGGATGTTGGACGGAAATTTCTTGTCTTTATTGAATGAAATATAGACAAACCTCGGCTTACCTACAATATGATCTTCCGGAACAAATCCCCAGTATCTCGAATCAGCCGAATTATGGCGGTTGTCTCCCATCATCCAGTAATAATCCATTTTAAAAGTATAAGATTCAGCCGGTTTTCCATTGATCAGGATCTGGCCATTCTCTGTTTTCAGGTCATTTTGCTCATAAACGTCAATGATTCTTGCATAGAGCGGGAGGTTCCGGAGCGTCAGGCTGACAGAAGCCCCTTTTTTAGGTACCCATATCGGCCCATAGTTGTCGCGGTTCCACTTAAAATAAGGACTTAGTGGAAAAGTGTTTTCATCCGGCTGTCCTGCCGGATATTCCAGACGCTCGACAAACTTGATGTTTGGGAGTTTCCTCAGTTCAACAACCTTCTCAGCCGAAAGGGGCAGGATATATTCGCCATTGGAGAACTGGTATTCTCCCTTTGAGACCCCGAGCATCTCGAGTTTCTTCTGGTTGATCGGTGTCCCGTTGGTGACCACATGGTAATCGAATTGCATAAACCGGATGGAATCCTGCGCTTTTCCGTTAACATAAACCCAATTATGACGGACTTCGACAGAATCGCCGGGTATCCCGATGCACCTCTTGATGAAATTCTCCCGCTTGTCCGGTGGTCTTACCACGATGCGGCCATATACATCAGGTGTATTCCAGACATTTTGCCTTCCGTTTCGCCGGATCAGGCTATAATAACTTTCGTTGCTCTGAAATTTCGTACAGACCGTATCGCCTTCGGGATAATTGAAAACCACCGGGTCGTAATTCCTTATCTTCCTCAAACCATCGAGCCTCCGGTAAGGATTATGGATCCACGTGAGAAATGATTTCCGCTCCTTGGTCAGAGGCAGGGTATGCTGCACCAACGGGAAGGAGAGGGGAGTCATGGGCACCCGGGGACCATAACTGATCTTGTCGACAAAGAGATAATCTCCGATCAATAACGATTTCTCCATGGAGGAAGTCGGAATATTGAAATTCTGGAAGAAGAACAAGTTTATAAACGTGACAGCGATAAGCGCGAAGATCAGGGCGTCAATCCATTCCACGAGCGAGGAATTCTTCTTGCCGCGCTTTTTCCAGAAGGCCCAATTGACGAATTTGGTGATGTATATGTCAAAGATCACGAGCAATCCTAACAACCAAACATAATTATTTAGCCAGATCACCCATAGCAGGTATAGCAGGGCTGCTATCCCGAACTTAATGTACTGTTTCCGCGGGATGCTTTTAAAATCAGGTTTTTTCATCTTGTTAACGTGTAAATCCTTGTGGTTTTTGATTAAATCCCCAACAGGTCGGACATGGAATAAATCCCTTTCCGGCCGGTCATGAATTCGGCGGCAAGAATCGCGCCTAAAGCAAATCCCCGACGGCTGAACGCTTCATGTCTCAGCAGAATCAGGTCATCCGGGGAGACATAACGGATCTCGTGAATGCCCGCCACTGTGCCCTCCCTGATGCTGGTCACCGGTATAATGGAATTATCGGTTCCGGATTGGCCCGACCAACCTTTGATGGAAGGATTTTCCTCCGTGATTCCCTGTATCATGGACAACGCAGTTCCGCTTGGGGCATCTTTTTTCTGTATATGATGGATTTCCTTAATACTCGGTTTATACTCAGGATGGGAAGCCATCAGGCTGGCTAATTTCCGGTTCAGGGCCAGAAACAGGTTCGTCCCCAGGCTGAAATTGGAAGCATAAAAGAAACCTCCGTCAACTTTCCGGCAATAATCAACCGCCTCCTGTAACCGCCGGGTCCAGCCCGTGGTCCCGCTCACAACAGGCCTGCCGCTCTTTAATCCGGCTATTATGTTTTTGAAGGCATCCTCCGGGCTGGTAAATTCCAGGATCACGTCTGCTTCCGAAAGATTCGGGGAATCATGAACGGCAGGATGTTCAGGGTCAATGATATACGCAATGCTATGACCTCTGTCCAGAGCAACGGACTCCAAGGCTTTGCCCATTTTTCCGTATCCGATAAGGCCTGTTTTCATTCCGGGCAGATCATGAAGGATGAGCGGTAAAGATATGAAAAAAGGGAAGTTCATATGGAACTTCCCTGGATCCGTCAGACGGCAATGGGCTATTTGACTGCTTTCACTTTTTTCACAATGGCTGCGAAAGCTTTTGGCTCGTTCATGGCCAGGTCGGCAAGAACCTTGCGATTGATCTCGATTCCGGTTTTATTCAGGTTGCCCATGAATTCGGAATAGGAAAGGCCTTCTTCATGGCATGCTGCATTGATCCTGGCAATCCAAAGTGACCGGAAATTGCGTTTTTTGGTTCTCCTGTCACGATAGGCATAACCCAATCCCTTCTCGTAAATGTTCTTGGCTACTGTCCAGACATTCCGACCCGGGCCGAAATTGCCCCTGGTCTTGGAGAGGATCTTTTTTCTTCTCTGTCTGGATGCTACTGAATTGACACTTCTTGGCATAATTTTACTTTTTTTGAATGCAGGCGGTCACTGGATTAACACTTGTCTTGCTCTGACATCCGGGTTAAACATTGATTTGAAACCATTCTTGAATTTTACTTCATCGAAAGCTGTACTTTAACTCCTTTAACATCAGCCTTATCCAAAATACCAAAATATCCCAAGTTGCGTTTCCGCTTGGTTGTCTTTTTGGTCAGGATGTGGCTTTTGTAAGCGTGCTTCCTTTTGATCTTTCCGGTTCCGGTAAGCGTGAAGCGCTTTTTTGCACCGGCTCGCGTTTTCATTTTAGGCATATTATATCTCCTTTTTTGTAGCTATTTTTTCTTCTTGGACGACAGAACAATGGTCATCCGTTTTCCTTCAAGGGTAGGAGCCTGATCCAGTTTCCCATACTCATCCAGCTCCTGTGCGAACCTCATCAGCAGCCCTTCGCCCTGTTCCTTAAAGAGTATCGAGCGCCCCTTGAAAAACACATAAGCCTTAACTTTTGCACCTTCATTGAGAAATTTCTTGGCGTGCTTGAGCTTGAAATTAAAGTCATGGTCATCGGTCTGCGGGCCGAAACGGATCTCTTTAATAATGATCTTGGTTTGCTTTGCTTTCAATTCCTTCTGCTTCTTTTTTTGCTGATAGAGGAACTTGCTGTAATCGATAACTTTACAAACCGGTGGATCGGCTGCAGGAGAGATCTCGACCAGGTCGAGTTCAAGGTCTTCAGCAATCCGGAGGGCCTCCTGTAAAGTGACTATTCCCGGGTTTTCAACATTTTCCCCGACTATACGAACCACTCGGGCACGGATCTCCTGGTTGATCCTGAATTTGTCCCTTAGTTCGTCCCTCTTGCGGGGAGGGAACCTGGAATTGCTCTGATTAATAGTTCTATCCTCCTCTTTAATTAATACTAAATCCCATTCCGGTTCAGAAGTTCATGAATCTCTTTCCGGATCATGTCAACCAACTGCTCTGGTTTCATGGTGCCCAAGTCACCGTGTCCTTGCTTTCTGACAGACAACAGACCTTCCGTTTCCTCTTTTTCGCCGACGATAATCAGGTAAGGAATACGTCTTAACTCATTATCCCTTATCTTTTTACCGATCTTTTCGTTGCGGTTGTCAATCAGGGTGCGAATATCGGAATTATTTAGATATTTCAAAACACCCTCTGCGTATTTCTGGTACTTTTCACTGATGGGCAACAGAATAGCCTGGTCTGGAGCCAGCCATAACGGGAATTTCCCGGCCGTATGTTCAATCAGGACTGCAACGAAACGCTCCATCGAGCCGAACGGGGCTCTGTGGATCATTACCGGCCTGTGCCGCTGGTTGTCCTCTCCGATGTACTCGAGTTCGAACCGCTCCGGCAGGTTATAGTCAACCTGTATGGTGCCGAGCTGCCACTGTCTGCCAATGGCATCCTTGACTAGGAAATCCAGCTTGGGACCATAAAAAGCCGCTTCCCCTGGAACAATGAGTGAATCCAGCCCTTTTTCCTTGGCAATCTCAATGATAGACTGCTCGGCTTTGTCCCAGTTATCGTCGGAACCGATATATTTTTCCGGTTTATCACGGTCGCGAAGGGAAATCTGGGAAACAAATTCCTTGAAATCAAGGGTTTTAAAGATATACAACACGATGTCGATGACCTTGGCAAACTCTTCCTTGATCTGTTCCGGACGGCAGAAAATATGAGCGTCGTCTTGGGTGAACCCCCGTACGCGGGTCAGCCCGTGAAGTTCTCCGCTCTGTTCATAGCGATAAACAGTCCCGAATTCGGCCAGCCTTAAAGGCAGATCCTTATAGGAACGGGGTTTTGAACGGTATATCTCGCAATGATGGGGGCAGTTCATCGGCTTCAGGAGAAATTCCTCACCCTCGACCGGTGTCTGAATAGGCTTGAATGAATCCTTGCCATACTTGGCAAAATGCCCTGATGTCACATAAAGATCCTTGTGCCCGATATGCGGCGTAATGACCGGTTCATACCCGTATTCCTTCTGCACCTGCCGCAGGAAATTCTCAAGCCTCTCGCGAAGCACGGCGCCTTTGGGAAGCCAGAGAGGCAAGCCGTTTCCAACCCGCTGGCTGAAGGTAAAAAGCTCAAGATCCCTGCCTATCTTCCTGTGATCACGTTTTTTAGCTTCTTCCAACAGGACCATGTACTCATCGAGCATGCTTTTTTTGGGAAAGGTGATGCCGTAGATCCGGGTCAGCTGTTTTCTTTTTTCGTCTCCCCTCCAGTAAGCACCGGCCAGGCTCAGAACCTTTATGGCCTTGATGGGTGAAGTGTCTGGCAGATGAGGCCCCCTGCAGAGATCGGTGAATGAGCCGTGCTTATATAACGTTATGGTCCCGTCTTCGAGATCAGAAATCAACTCGGTCTTGTATTCGTCCTGCTTTAGTTCAAACAGGGTGAGTGCTTCTTTTTTTGAGATCTCTTCCCGCCTGTAAGAAGACTTTAAAGCCGCCAGCTCGTACATTTTCCTCTCGATATCCTGGAGATTGTCTTCAGATAATACCTTTTCCCCCAGATCGACGTCGTAATAAAATCCGTTCTCGATGGCAGGCCCGATACCGAATTTCACTCCGGGATAGAGGCTTTCGAGAGCCTCGGCCATAAGATGGGCCGATGAATGCCAGAAGGCATGTTTTCCTTCGGGATCATCCCATTTATGCAATTTGACGGTTGAGTCAGAAAGGATTGAACGCGTCAGGTCCCACAGATCTCCGTTAACCGTGACAGCCAGAACCTCCTTTGCCAGTTGCGGGTTGATGCTTTGGGCAATTTCCAGGCCGGTAACTCCGTCAGGATATTGCCTGACCCTATGATCGGGAAATGTGATTTGTACCATACATTGAAACAAAACTCCAAATATAAAAAAAGCCGGCCATAAATGCCGGCTTTCAGTGCCCAGAACAGGACTCGAACCTGCACATCCTTGCGAACACTAGTCCCTGAAACTAGCGCGTCTACCAGTTCCGCCATCTGGGCGAAGAAGAAGGAACGCCTGGTGCCCAGGACAAGAATCGAACTTGCACGACCTACCGGTCACATGGCCCTCAACCATGCGCGTCTACCATTTCCGCCACCTGGGCTGAGGGTGTGCAAATGTAAGTAATTTTTTTTATTTGCAAAGAGACGCCAGCAAGCTCACCTGGGCGGCGCGTTTCTTGTTATTAAAGCTGGCATAATCGGCTGCCAGGTGCTCAAGACACATGCGGATGAAATCGACATTGGGTTTCGGCATGTAAAAAACCGGTTCAAGGGGAACGGATTTTCTCATCAGGTAGTCCATGATATCCTTCTGTGAATGAACCGAGCCGTCATTGCTGGGATTAATAAAGAACAAGGCATCGAAGACAGCCGGATTTACAGCATTTTCGGGCATAACAGGGATGTCGAGGTAAGCCAGAATGGGATAATCGGGCATCCCGATGGCATAAACCGGCAATCCTAATTCCTGGCAGAGCCAGGCATACAGGAGGGTCATCGAAAACTCATTTCCCTTACCGGTTTCCAACATACGGTTGACGAAATTGTTCCCGGGAGATTCCGGATGTTGGTCATCGATCTTGTACCTCCCGTTCTTGAACAGCAAGCTATTGATAACCCTGATTCTCTCGAGTGCAGTCAGTTGGTCGTTCAATTCAAGCCAGATCTCGTTTTTGACAGGCTTGAGGAGAGAAGCCATTGTTTCGGCGGCCATTTCCGGAAACTGGCAACGGGTCATGATGGTTATGCCTGTCAACAGGTCTTGCCGCGGGGTTCCGGTCCATTTTTTAAGATCGGACTGAAGCTCTTCGAATCTTAGGATTTGGATAAGATCTTCAAACCGTTCGTGCAGAAGCTTGTGGGTTGCAACCTGGAGAGCCCTTTCGAGATCCGGGATCATTGAAGGCCCGATCTCGCGGATTTTTTGGCTGACGGATTGATAAACCCTGTCATCGGGATCATCCAGGAGCCGGATAAGGTATTCAATTGGCAGGTCGTTCATTCCGTAATAGTCATGTTACATGCATCAGGATCATGCCGATGAGTTTTTTCATGGATTCCTGGTAACCGGTGAGGGACTCTTTTCTGGCACGGTTGGCAACGATCAGGCAAACCGTCAAAGCAGAATGTCCGAGGATTTCAGAGAGACCGTACAAAGCCGACGACTCCATTTCAAAATTGGATATCGGGATTCCACGGTACCGGTATTGACTGAGCCTTTTGTTAAGATCAGGATAAGCCAGTCCGGCCCGGAGATTCCTCCCCTGAGGTCCATAGAATCCATGCGCCGCAACCGTAATTCCCCAACGGAAATCCCCGGGAAAAAGTGCAGGGTATTCCTGGCCGCACTGAGCACCATAAAGCGGAGCCAAGGACACCGGCCAGTCAAGGTGCTTCCGCAGGTCAGTTTCAAACGCGATCCGTTCGGGCGTTTCCGGACGCCGGTAATAATGAAGCAACCCGTCCAAACCGACCGACCATAAGGTGGCAATTCCGGAACCCACCGGCATGTCAGGCTGGAGGGCTCCTGAGGTGCCTATGCGTATCAGGCGCAGTGAGCGTTGGATTTTCTTTGTGGTCCGGGCCGCCAGGTCTATGTTGACCAAAGCGTCCAGCTCGTTGACGACAATATCCATGTTGTCAGTCCCGATGCCTGTGCTCAGGACGAGTACAGGCCTGTTGTTATAGGATCCAAGCGTTGAGGTGAATTCACGGTTGGCGGATAAGTGCTCGGGCTTGTCAAGGAATTCACTGACCATTGCCACCCGGCCCGGATCACCCACAAGGATCACGGTATCGGGTACCTGCCCGGGCAGGAGCTTTAGGTGAAAAATAGTACCGTCGGGATTCAGGATTAATTCGGAAGATGCATACCAGCTCATGGGTTCGTTCTATTCTAATTCAAAACTAAAGTAATCATTGACCTCCAAACAATCCGGCCGCATGGATTCTTTTTTCTATTTTTACCCGGGAGTTTAAAAGAGTCAGGATATCCGTGATACAAAGAAAACAAACGATCTGGCTGCTGATCAGTATGCTGGCATGGATTATCCTTTTCTTTAAGCCGGTCATCGGGTTCACCGGGGAAGGGGAGGGACCTTGGATGCTGCATGCTGCCGGAATACGGGAGGCTGAAACCGGGAAGATGGTGCTTCAGGCCATACCTTTGCTGATCCTTTATATCCTGGTCCTGGTTTTAACACTGGGATCGATTTTGTTGTTTAAAGCCCGCAATTTGCAGTTAAGGATCACTCTTTACACGATGATCCTTCAGATATTATCCTATGCCCTGATCGGCTTGTACATCGTGATGGGAAAGAAACAACTCGATGCAGATCCCCGGATATTGTTCCTGTCAATCGTACCGCTGGTTTCCTGCTTTTTCAGCTGGCTGGCATTCAGGGGCATCCGTATGGATATCCTGATGCTGAAAACCCTGAACCGCCTGAGATAGCCCCATCTAGATTATTTCCAGGTGCTCCTGGTCAGTAACCTTATCGCAGTACCGGCATTTCAAGGCTACGGGTTTTTTGTTAACCACGTCGAAGGAAGTGGTCATCTGTTCGTGGTTAGTGATGCACTTGGGATTCATGCACTTGGCTATCCCTGAAACCTCATCCGGCACCGAGACGATCCTTTTTTCGACCACATTGTAATTCCGGATGATATTCAGCTTGGCGTCGGGAGCCACTAAAGATATCTTGTTAATGTCGGTATCCTTGAAAAAAATGTCCGCCACCTTGATAATGGCCTTTTTCCCCAGTTTCTTGGATTCGAGGTTAAAACCGAAAGTGACCTGGTGCTCAATCTTGTTCAAGCCTAAAATGTTGATCACGCTGAACAAGTTCTGAGAGGGGATATGATCAATGACAGTTCCATCTTTAATGGCGCTGACCTTTAATTCTTTTTTGGCTTCCATGATAGCGGTTTTTACTTATTTAACTCCCAGGATCTTGCTGATGATGGCCATCCGGGTAAACACTCCGTTAAGGGCCTGGTTAAAGTAATAAGCTTTCGGGTTGGTGTCCACGTCATAATTGATCTCATTGACCCGTGGCAAGGGGTGCAGGATCCTCATGTTAGGCTTGGTGTCAGCCAGCATGTGATTGCGCAGGATATAAATATTCTTGACTTTCTCATATTCAAGGGGATCTGAAAACCTCTCTTTCTGGACGCGGGTCATGTAGACAATATCAGCCTGGTTCAGGTTGTCGGCCAGGTCCTTGTATTCATGATACTCAAGGCCTTTCTTGTCCAGCAAGCTCTTGTACTCGTCAGGCACGCGGAGTTCCTCCGGGGCAATGAAAATGTAGACGGGGTTAAAGTGCGACATGGCGATCAGAAGTGAATGTACAGTCCTGCCGTATTTAAGGTCCCCGACCATGCAGATCTTGAGGTTTTCAAGGGTTTTCTGCGTTTTCAGGATGGAGTACATGTCGAGCAAGGTCTGCGTGGGATGCTGATGGGCCCCGTCTCCGGCATTGATGATGGGCACTGACGATACCTCGCTGGCATATTTGGCACTCCCTTCAAGCGGATGGCGCATCACGATGAGATCGCTGTAATTGGATACCATCAGGATCGTGTCCTTCAGGGTCTCACCTTTGGTTACGCTGGAGGATGAGGAGTCTGAAAATCCGATAATATTGCCTCCCAGGCGTGTGACGGCCGACTCAAAACTAAGGCGGGTTCGCGTGGAAGGTTCAAAAAACAGCGTGGCGACCACCCGTCCAAAGAGGAGGTCCTGATGCGGTTTTTTCTCAAAATCGGAAGCCAGCTCCAGGACCTGGAGCATTTCCTCCTTATTGTAATCGGTAATTGAGACTAAACTCCTGTTTTTCATAGGGTAAAGCTTTGCGCCGTGAAATTAACTTAAAAATAAGGCATCTGCTGCCCTGACCATGCCTGCCGCTCCTGTTATTTTTAGAATAGTTATTCACAATTCATGAACCTGGGCTTCAACCGTTTCAATCCGGCCCAGCTTGCCCATGACAGGTTCGGCCAAACCTGAACGGATGCGGATAACCATCTGGCACCCGGATTCAAAATCCTGGCTGACGATATCCGCCTTGTTTTCCTTGATCAGTCTCATGATGTCATTCAGAACCGGATAGCTGAACCTGATCCGGATTTCCGAGCTGAATTGTTTTTCAATGATCTCTCCGGCCAGGATGGCTTCCCTGGCGGCAGTGCGGTAAGCCTGGATCAAACCTCCGACCCCCAGAAGTGTGCCTCCGAAGTACCGGACCACCACGATCAGGATATTTGACAGCCCAAAGGAATCGATCTGGCCCAGGACGGGTTTACCGGCTGAATTAGCGGGTTCACCGTCGTCATTGGCGCGGTAATTATCCAGCCCGGGACCGATACGGTATGCATAAGCATGGTGACGCGCTCCGTGGTGTTCTTTCCGCAAGGCGGCCTGGATTTCTTTGACCTGATCCGGTGAATCGACCGGAAAAGCGTATGCCAGGAACCGGCTTCCCCGATCCTTAAATTGCCCTGTTGAAGTCTCTTTCAGTGTTTGATAGGTATCGTTCATGCGTTAGATGGAACCATCTGGACTGTTGGTAAAGGTAGTATTATTAGAAAATCTATCCCTGCGACTCAAATTACCAAATTTTCCGACCCGGATGATCTTTTGTTTCTGGATTCAAGCTTGCTTATTGCGGGTGATTGAACTCCTTCCTTGCTTATCAGAGTATGGATTATTTCATAAATTTATAGCTGACCTGTATGAAATCTATACCCCGCTTCGTTTTACTAAAAACCCATCAAAACAATCCAATGAGAATAAATCTAATTGTAACGGCTTTTACAATCCTGCTTTCAACCGTTTCCTGTTCAAATCGGGAGTTTACCTGTACACTTGTTGGTAAGGTACATGATCGCCAGAGCGATACACTCAGGTTGAAGCGTGCAAATGAAGATCCACGGTTCGCGAAGATTTTAATCCCCATCGTAAACGGGGAATTCAAGTATAGCATGAAGATCAGGGATATTGAAATGTGGGACCTGACCTTCCAGGAAGAGTATAATGAAGGTTCATTTCGGAAGATTCAGTTTTTCCCTGATCATAAAACAGTCCATTTCGAGCTTTATCCTTCAGATCAGTTTGAGAAAAACTCAGTGGTTGGGGGAAAAATTAACCGGGCGGTAATGGATTTTTCGAATGAGGAAAAGTTGTTATTTGAGAAGACTGTTAAGCCGCTTTACTTAAAGCGTGATTCCTTAATAAAGAACAAATTATTCTTGAGCGAAGAGTACTCACAAGTACTGGATCGGTTTAAAAGCACTTCAGATCAGGCAGATAGAAAGCCCCTAAGTTTAATTATGGACTCTTTAAGAAGGATTGGCAAAGATCTTTCGCCGATGGCTGGAGACGTTAATAAGGAACTGGAACTGATTAAGATGAGCGTTGTAACATGGAAATATGAGTACTTCCGCAGTAACTGCAATATCCACTCCTATTCCATGATCATCACCGACTTATTGAATACATTTCACGATGTGGATGTCGAAACCATTCGGGAGATCTATCCCATGTACAGGAAGAAGTACCCGGACCATCCCTATACTCAATTGATTTATAATGTATTATTAGGCTATGATCAGATCAGGGTTGGTGGCAGGTTCATCGATTTTACCCTTCCGGATATCCAAGGACAAGAGTTCAGGTTATCAGAGTTGATAACCGGTAAGGTTGCTGTATTGGATCTTTGGGCAACCTGGTGTGGTCCCTGTATCTTGAACTCACGTCAGTTGCTGCCGATCTATAATGAGTTTAATGGTAAGGGTTTTACTGTTGTGGGGGTAGCGGCAGAAAATGATAATACAGAGGCAATGAAGAAGCGGATTGAAAAGGAGAAATGGCCTTGGATCAACCTGGTGGAGCTTGACCATGGAAACCATATCTGGGACATTTACGGAATCTCAATGAGCGGTGGGCGTACTTTTTTGCTTGATAAACAGGGAGTAATCTTGTCCATTAATCCCACACCCGAAGAGATCAGGAACAAATTAGTTGAGTTGCTGTTGCAATCTTCCCACGACCTTCTCAACTAAGAATTAACTGCTGCGTAAAAATACGTTCGGGATACAAATTGCTGGCATACAACATTCTGCCATGGGTGAAATCGAAATACCAACCCTGATTTATTTTGTTGATTTCAGATGATCAATCCAGTTAATAATGATTTGAGGTCCATGCTCAGTCAGATAGGATTCGGGGTGAAACTGTACACCCCTGATGTCATAACGGTTATGTGCGATGGCCATGATAATATCGTCGGAACTCCTTGCAGTGACACGAAGTTGTGAAGAGGATTCCGGCAGGATGCCATCATCACTCACAGCCCAGGAGTGATAAAGCCCGGCAATAAAATTGGCTGGTAATCCTGAAAACAGGTAATCCGAAGGATCAACAATTCTGATTTTCGTTTTTGTGCCATGCCGGACCGTTGGAAGGTTGACGAGATGCAATCCGAAGGCTTCGGCGATTGCCTGATGACCAAGGCAAATCCCCAGAAAACTCTTCCGTTTGTGATATAACCTGAGCAACTCATTCATGACCGGAGCATCTGAAGGCCGGCCCGGACCGGGGGAAAACAAGAATCCGTCATAGCGATCCGCATCAGCCATATCCAGGCGGTCATTCATTATGACATCATAGTGGCAATTGCCATGCTCATTAATGATCTGAACCAAGTTGTAAGTAAATGAGTCATAATTATCCACAACCAAAATATCAGGGTACTTATTATCCATACCTTTACGGCTCATCTGGCGAAAATGCCTCTCAAAAGTAGTCTATCAGGATATATGAACGAATGGGCAAAAGCAGGCATCCCGTTTCTTTTTATAATTGATTTTGAACAAAAGAGGCCGCTGATTTTCCGGCTTGATGAGATCGATCCTGATAAGCTGCTTTACTTCCTCAATGGAGTGACCAATGGTGAAGTAAAAGCTTCCGGTTCGAAACGGGTAGAGCTTGTCAAGTATCCTGAACACTATGAGGAGTATCTCGGGAAGATTAACAAGATCAAAGATGAGATCGCATACGGAAACAGTTATCTGCTGAATCTGACCTGTGCCACGCCGATAGACTTGAACCTGTCCCTCCGTGAAGTATTCCTCCAAAGCAACGCCCGGTACAAGCTTTGGATCGATGGACAGTTCGTATGCTTTTCGCCTGAGATTTTTGTCACAATCAAGGAGGGTATGATCAGGTCTTACCCCATGAAAGGGACTATCGATGCTTCGTTACCGGATGCCGAAGCGATCATACTCAACGATCCGAAGGAAACCGCGGAACACTATACCATTGTCGATCTGATCAGAAATGACCTCAACCGGGTTTCAAACCGGGTCAGGGTAAGCCGCTTCAGGTATGTTGAAACCATAGCGACTCACGAAAAAACTCTCCTGCAGGTCAGCTCTGAGATTTGCGGTGAGTTGAATAGTGATTACGTATCTCATATCGGAGACATCATTTACGCATTGCTTCCCGCAGGCTCAGTAAGCGGAGCGCCAAAGAAAAAAACGCTGGAGATCATTGCGGCTACTGAAAACAGGGACCGTGGATACTATACCGGAGTCTTTGGGATATTTGACGGCCGCAACCTTGACAGCGGGGTGATAATACGCTTTATTGAAGAAAGCGATTCCGGATACATCTACCGCAGCGGAGGTGGCATCACGGCATTCAGCGATCCGCTATCGGAATACAATGAAATGATCGATAAGATCTATGTGCCTCATACATAAAGTCTTGTATTGGCGTAAAAATGTGCTGACAAAACCAACATAACCATGAAGATTCTAGTTTCTGTTGCAGTACTGCTGCTCTCACTTCTTTCATCCATTCCAGTCTGCCTGGGCCAAAACACAATAACCATTGATGTGGATAAGGCTCTCCAAACCAAGCAAAACATCAAGCTCAGCCAATTGATCGATCATGCGGAAATGATAGAACTCGAAGGGGTAAGGGGTGCTTATATACGATCTGTATACTGGGCTCACGTAGGAGCAAAATATATTATGGTTGGGGATAAATCACCAGGTATAATTCTGTTGTTTTCAAGTGAGGGTAAATTCCTCCGGCAGATTGGGCGACAAGGAAATGGTCCCGGCGAATACGCTTTATTGAATGCAGTGGCGATGAGTCCTGACGAGAAATGTATTATTGCCAGTGATTTTGAAGGCAAACTTATTTCCTATGGTCCGGATGGATCACTATTAAAAGCAGTCACCCTCCCTAAAGGTTCGCCGTCCAGGATAATCGAAGATATTTGCTTTACAAATAGCCAAACTTTTGCTGTCCATCTTAGAAAGCCAAGGTTTATGGTCGATAACTATAAAAGGATTCAGTTCTATACAACAGATCTGGAGCCACTTAATGCTGTTATACCACTAACGGATCCTGCCTTACAAGGTATGAGCCAATGCCAGATGGTTGATGGCCCGGCAGGAATTACTTTTTTTGACCAGCTTGAAAATGCTCTATATCAGGTAGATGCAGGTCAGAAAGCAGAACCTGTCACCAAATTTGCAATCAAGAATAATCCTCTGACAACGGATCTGTTTAAGAATGAAAATTATCAAGTAACGAGAGAGCTTATGGCGCAAAAGACTTACTTATGGGTTGTTTATAATACGCCTGGGTATATTTTTTCAAATGGTTATAGTTTTGGAAAGCCATTCATTATCGGTTACGATAAAGAAACCAGGGCATCCTTTAGCATTCCTGTCAGGAATCCCTGCTATAAGGGTGATGGAAAAAGACCTAGCATTGAAAATGACATTTTTGGGATAGAACCCGTTTATTTTGACAAGTTCCAGGTAGGCTCGGATTTCTATATAACAACCGTTTCCTTTGAAGAGACATTAGAATGGCGTGATAATGAATGCTTGAGGAACCTGAGGGTCAGTCAGCCAGAAATCCGCGATAGGATTGTTGAAATTGCTGAGAACTTTACCGGTGAAGCAAACCAGATGCTTGTATTGCTATATCTGAAAAAATGATGTTGGAAACAGTATCTTGTCCTGCCATATTCATATATTGCTGCACATTCCTCATCGGGTTAAACCTTCACGGAAATTCTGGATGAGTGGATCCGGAATGCGATCCACCCCGGAGGGCTACCTGATAGTTTCAGAAATCATTTACCTTATAAAGAATCAGCACCGGATTATCGTCTACGGTGAGGGCACTCAATGATGTGAAACCTGGAAATTCAGACAAAATCTATATGGAATGACCAGTCAGCTCATTTGTGTATCTTTGCATCTATATGACTATGAAGTCCTCCGGACTGGGCCTGGCCATTGTCAGGCAGATCTGCGAAACGCACAACCTGGATGTCCAGTATCGGAAGAATGATCTCCATTGTTTCGAGATACGAACTAAAAAACAAAAAAAAGCAAGTGAAATCTTCAGCAATTACTTTACTGCTTACGGCAGTAAACCTACTGGGCTTGAATGCCCAGGAAAGGAATATTGATTTTTACCTGGAGCGGGCGAAGGTCAGCAGTCCCCTGATTTACCAGGCCCAGAGCGATAAAAAGATAGTTTCACTCGATTTGCAGCAGGTAAACAGGATCCTGTTTAAACCAGAGATAAATGTTGTTTCAGGTTTCACATTTTCTCCCATTGTTTCAAGGGATGAAAACCTTGCCGGCTTTCACCTGGTTTCCGACGGGGCATCGGATTATTTCGGTTACGACCTTGCCCTGACCGATGGCGGACATTACCAGGCACTCGTTTCGTTGAGTCAACCTCTCCTGTCCGGATCGAAGTACAAGGTCTATGTTGAACAGGCGGACAATTCAGCAAGGATCAATGAGAACAATATCGTGCTTACGATCCATGAACTTGAACAGGTGGTGGGCTATCAATATCTTAATTGCATCAGGTCATACAGGGAGGCTCGAAACTCCCTGTCACTGATGACGGACCTTGAAGAGCAATACGGGTTGCTTCGGAAACTCGTCGAGCAGGGGATATACAAGCAGACTGACCTGATGCTCCTGCGGATGGAAATGGATAATTTTGGCATGGAATATAAGACCTTCCTGGACGAATACAAGTCAAACCTGTATGATCTGAACCTGATTTGCGGGATAACCGACACCATGGCTGTTGAGCTTCAAGACCTAGATCTTCGACTGAATCCGGGGAGTTCCGAGAAATCCGGCTTCCTGACCGGGTTTAAACTGGACAGCCTTGGCATTTTGTACGAACAAGCGGTTAGTGAGCTGAAATACAAGCCCCAGGTGAATCTTCTCACCGATGCCGGGTTGGATGCTGCCTACCTGCCCTCTCCGCGACGGTTGGGTGTAAGCGCTGGCCTTTCATTGACCTGGAATATCTTCGACGGGCACCAGCGGGACATTCAAAGGGAAAAATCGGCTGTCAACCTTCAGACGCTCGAGTTCCGGAAAAATCATTTCATGACACAAAATGAGATCTGCAGAAACAAGGTACTTGGCCAGATCAGTTCCGTCAAAGAGAGGATCCTCCTGACCGAAGAAAAGTCAGACCGTTATGAAATCCTGAAAGAAGCTTATTTGAAAGAACTTGGCATCGGTGAGGCCTCGGTCATGGACATAAAGAACCTACTTAAGGATATCGCCGCATGCAGGAAGGAGTTGCTTCAGCTCCGGATGGAGGAGCAATTCCTGATCAATAATTACCGTTACCTGAATTTTTAATAACCCCATATGAAAAAGTCATCCATTTTCCTTTATGTCTCTTGTTCCTTTGCCATTCTCACCTCCTGCAAATCCCGCAATGCACCCGTGGAGGAGCAGATGCCCGTTGTTTCTGTCAAGGCGGGACCGGTGGCAACCGGGACCATTGAAAAGGAGGTCAGCTTCAACGGCAGTACGGTTTATCTGAGAAAAAGCCAGGTCATCTCACCGATTTCAGGGTACGTGGTCAGTGCCGGCATCAGCTTCGGTCAGGAGGTACGCAAGGATATGGTTCTGTTTGAGCTGAAGACCAGGGAGGGTAAAGCCCTGGAGTCCCTCAACCATGCATCCGGGATGACCGGCACCGTCAAGATACTTGCCAATGTCGACGGGTTTATCAGTGATCTCTATGTCACGGAATCCGGGGTATATGTCGCGGAGGGAAGTGCCCTGTGCAATATTGCAGACCACAAGAATCTCTTGGTCAGGGTGAATGTTCCCTTTGAATATGTTTCCCTGCTCGGCAGGGAGGAGAAATGCCGAATCAGGTTGGTGGATGGTTCGCTTATTGCCGGTTCCGTTTCCAGAATTCTGCCCTCCGTCGACGGATCAAACCAGACTCAGACGGTCCTCATAAAACCTGCAACAGCAAGGCTACTGCCCGAAAACCTGAACCTTATCCTGTATTTTGTCGGGGAAAGGCATGAGCAGGCGCTTCTGGTCCCAAAACCGTCACTCCAGTCCAATGAAACCCAAAGCGAATTCTGGGTGATGAAAATTGAAGGGGGAAAAACCGCGGTGAGGATTCCTGTCCGGAAGGGGCTTGAGCGGGGAGACACAATCGAGGTACTTACTTCGGATTTACACGTTAATGATTTGGTAATCTATGATGGTGCCTATGGTTTACCTGACAGCACCCAGGTCAGACTTGTCAAGTGATGGAAAAGATATTCATTAAGTATAAGACTCCGATAGCCGTGATCCTGTTGATCATCCTGGCAGGTGGAGCATTTTCCTACAAGAATCTGAAAACGTCATTATTCCCTAATGTCACCTTTCCCAAGATCAAAATAATAGCCGATAACGGAGAGCAGCCGGTGGACAAAATGATGATTGAGGTGACTAAACCGATGGAAAATGCCATCAAGAAAGTCGAACATCTCAGCCTTATCAGAAGCGCCACCACCATGGGAAGTTGTGAGATTTCAGCTTACATGGAATGGGGTTCCGACATTGATCTCGACAAGCAACAGGTGGAATCGCAGATTGCAGGCATAAAAAACAGCCTGCCTCCTGACATTGAGATAAAGGTGGAAAAGATGAATCCATCCATCTTGCCGGTCATGGGATACTCTGTCGTATCGGATGATAAAAGCCAGGTTGAATTAAAGCAGATCGCTGAATACATAATCAAGCCCTTCTTGTCAAGAATCCAGGGTGTGGCATCGGTTCAGGTGATTGGTGGAAAGGTGAAGGAATACAGAGTCATTCCCGACGAGATAAAACTTAAAACACTGAAAATAAATCCCAAAAACATTGCTGATGCCCTGCAGGAAACCGGCTTTATCCGATCAACGGGCTACACGTCCGATTACAGCAGGCTGTATCTCACTGTTACGGATGCGACACTTCGCAACAAGGAGCAGTTGGAAGATCTGGTCCTTTTCAACAACGGGGTTCGTATGATTAAGGTTTCGGATGTGGCCAGGGTTGAGATATCGGAACGGAATGAATACACCAAGATCAAGGCGGATGGCAGGGATGTGCCCCTGATCGCTGTCCTGAAGCAGCCTGAAAGCAACCTGATCGACGTGGCGGACCAGGTCGCGGCAAGCGTTAATGAGCTGAAAAATATCCTGCCTGCAGGAGTTTCCATGAAGCCTTATTACAACCAGTCGGAATTTGTGCATGACGGAATCAAAAGCATTATCGATGTCCTCTGGATCGGGCTGATCCTTTCCATCCTGGTGGTGGTGATTTTTCTTCGTTCATTGAAAGCCAGCGCTGTCATCCTGGTGACGATTCCAGTGACCCTTGCTCTTACCTTCATCTCACTCATCGTTTTAGGGTATGATTTCAACATCATGACCATCGGTGCCATTGCTGCAGCCATCGGACTTATTATTGATGATGCGATCATTGTGGTCGAACAGATCCACCGGACCCACGAAGAATTTCCGGAGAGGCTTACCAGGGAGCTGGTAGGAAAGGCCATCAAATTCCTATTGCCTGCCATGGTCAGTTCATCATTAGCAACCATTGTCATACTGATCCCATTTGAGTTGATGACGGGAATTGCAGGAGCTTATTTCAAGATCCTTACCATGACTATGATCATCACGCTGGTCTGTTCATTTCTGGTTACCTGGATCGGGTTGCCGGTAGTTTACCTGTTGTTTTCCAGGAATAAGCCGATGGTAACAAAAACACAGCCACACAGTTTAAAGCCTCATAAATGGATCGGGTTCTTTACTATAAGGTCTTACCTGAGCATAATATTCGCGGGATTGCTGGTTTTAGGAATTTTCTACGTGATACCGAAGCTACCCTCCGGATTTCTCCCGGATATGGATGAAGGGTCCATCGTGCTGGACTATTGGTCACCTCCCGGCACTTCACTGGTTGAAACAGATCGCATGTTGACGGAGGTTGACAAGATCATTGAAACGATACCCGAGGTTAAGACCTATTCACGTCGAATTGGAACTGAAATGGGGTTTTTTATCACCGAACCCTACAGTGGAGATTACCTCATAGAGTTAAACAAGAACCGGAAAAGGAAAACCGAGGAGGTGGCGGATGACATCCGGAAAAAGGTTGAGGCAGCGGTTCCCGCCCTTACGGTGGATTTCGGGCAGGTGATAACCGACATGCTGGGCGATCTCATGAAAAGTGTTCAACCGATCGAGATCAAGATTTTTGGGGATGATCACAAAAAACTCGAGCAGTTGTCAAGACAGGTGGCCGATAGTGTAAGCCAGGTCGCGGGAACAGCTGATGTCTTTAATGGCATTGTCATCTCTGGCCCAATCATAAACATCGATCCCCGGGAGGATGTCCTGAAACAATATGGATTGAAGTCCTCCGATATCCAGTCGCAGGCTGAAGCCTGGATTGGAGGGATTGTTGTTGGTTCCATCCCTGAAAAAGAACAATTTACGGACGTGAGGTTCATTTATCCGTTAAATAACCGCACCACCTTTGAAAAGATTAAGGAAATCAGGATCAGCGCACCGGCTGGCGAGGATTTCCCGCTCGACAAATTTGCCGATCTTTCAATTCAGGCCGGCGTATCGGAGATTCAGCGTGAGAATCTTCAGACACTGGGGGCTGTAACAGCCAGGCTGGATAACCGGGACTTGGGGGGCGTAATCAAGGATATACGGAAAAAACTATCAGGTATTAAACTCCCGCCATCCTACCAGATCGTCTATGGCGGATCTTATGCCGAGCAGCAGCAGTCGTTTTCAGAACTCCTTTTGATTCTTCTAATCAGCGGGTTGATGGTTTTCCTGATTGCCCTGTTCCTGTTCAGGGATCTCCGGCTTTCCGGGATAGTCATTTTTATCAGCATTCTTGGTATTGCAGGGGGGCTTTTTGCACTTTATTTGACCCAAACTCCTTTGAACGTGGGAAGCTACACGGGTTTGATCATGATCATCGGAATCATTGGAGAAAATTCAATTTTCACCATCCAGCAATTTCTCACTGAACTCAAGAATTCCTCGATAAACGGAGCTTTGGTCTATGCCATCTCGGCCCGGTTGCGTCCGAACCTGATGACCGCCACCGGTGCAGTGGCTGCGTTATCTCCCCTGGCCCTGGGTATAGGCACTGGGGCACAGATGCACCAACCGCTTGCTATCGCTGTCATCGGCGGCTTTATCATGGCTCTGCCCTTGTTGCTAATTGTCCTGCCGGGACTACTTAAGATTTTTATCAGAAAAATGGACTAAGGTGCAAAAAACACTGGTTATCTTATTGTTTCAGCTGGTTAGTCGGGAATGGATCTCAAGCCAGGAAAATAGCCGGGCAAACCTTATAGTTCTGTAAGGTGACTACACTGATTTTCCGAATTTCACAATACATCCAGATCTGCAATCTGAAAGATGCCATAGCCATAAATAGGCATCTCTACCCCGTTATTCAATTTTACTGTTTTCCTCCTTACTTTATTTGTATTTATCCAATCCTTTTTCGTTGAGCCAACCTGACATTAAATCGGCTATTGCTACATTGTTTAAATCTGAAAATGGAAAATGAGTGTTGCCTGTAATCCCTATTTCCGGCAGATGCACTATTGTAACATCGCCACCGTGCCGGCTTACAGCATCGCGCCATAACCTGGCCATTTCCAGACGTGCTCGCCAGCCATCCTGTCCCGGATTTTCCACCGGTTTATCCGGGATAAAATCGCCGTAGTAAATGATGATTGGGATTTTGGTCAATTTCATAAAATCAGACATAGGAACTCCAACCGCTGCGAGTGATCCCCCAGCCATGGCTATTGGTTCAGGCACTTCTCCTTCAGGAAACACAAAACCGCTTCCCGGCTCATACGAAACGATGGCTTTTACATTTTGATTTTTAATAGCGGTTACCCAGCCCATTCCGCCCGAATGCGAGTGTGTAACCAAAATGGCCGGACCGATTTTGGTAAACAGCACCGAAACGGCATCCGTGTTGACATTGATATCTATGGGGCCCACATTAGGCACCATCTGCCGGAAATATTGATTGAGCGCCTCAGGATCCTTTGAGAACTGCACACCTTCAAAATATTCTGGCCAGATTCCAATGCGGAAGGTCTCAAACCATCCCTGCTCATCGGGTGTAGGCGCAACGGTGGCCGTCACGGTGCTGCGGCTGGCATTTCCTCTACGGGGCTGGTCAATCAGATAAACGGAAAAATTCCTGCGTAAAAAGATGTTCTGATATCCCTCCCGTCCGTCCGGAGTAGTTTCCCAGGTCTTGGAAAACTGCCCCATTCCATGCCACATGACCAATGGGTATTTGCGTGCCTTATCCGGAATCTGATAAAAGACATAAGCATGGTCGCCATGGAAAGTTTGCCCTTCCGGTGATTGATTATAGGGATTAAAGGTGCCGGGATTTGTAATGACAATTCCACCAACCGCAAAGCTACCCTGATCCCGAATGATTAGCAGTTTCTCTTTTGTTTGAGCATATGACGACAAACCCGAAATAACCAGAAGCAAAATAAGGAACCTGATCAGCTTTGAATTCCTCTTAAGCACTGTGATAGCGAGACTCCAGCTTCCGGTATTTTTGATGCAATTCCTGTTTTCCATTTTGACGATGATTTTGCATTCTACAAATGTAGAAAATGACATTAAAGGCGTTGCACGCTTAAAGATTCCGTACCGGCATTTTGACGCTTTGTGCAGCAGTTGGTTATGATTGTATAAACAAATAAATTTAGGCAAGCTTAAATCACCATAAACCAATGAACAGATCATTTTCCCTGATATGCTATTTTCTGATCCTGGCATTTGCTTTTTCTTCGTGTAAAACAAATTCGAAACAGTTCGGGATTATTGAAAACATCCATGTTAATGGTCAAGTTATCCCGAAAATTCATCTGGAAGAGATTGACGATTCTGCTTCCACAATCAATCTATCCGAGTTTTTTACCGATTTCAGGATCATACCGCTTGAAACCCGGAAAGAGTGCATGATTGCCTATCCCGGAACAATCTGCCTGACCGGGCACTCAATTCTCACCTGGACTCAGGTTGGCGTGGGACCCTGCCGGGTGTTGGAGTTCGACATGGATGGCAAATTCATCCGTGAATTTGGGCGGGGCGGCAAAGGGCCCGGTGAGCATGTGGGTTACCTGGTGGAAGAGATAACCTGGTTACCTGACGAGAAGGAGATCCTGATTTCTTTCGCAGGTATGGGTGATGAGAAACAGCTTTTCGATGAAAAGGGCAATTTTCTAAGAGAGATAAAGGTCCCGGTAGAATTGACGCAGGGAGTTAAGCGCTTGAACGACACCGTGTGGATGACTCCAGGCTCCATTGCAGGCCCGGTTAATTACCGCCGTGATTCGATCCGGCTGATCCTGTATACGACTGGAGGAAAAGAGATTAAAGTCTGGCCTCGGACGGTTTATCTGCCTGCCCATCAAACGGGTTACTCTCCCGATGGTTGGAGGACCTCTTTCTACCAGTTTAACGGACAATGGCAGATTTGCTCCCCAGGCGATGACACGCTGTACCGGATCTCGATGGACCGGCTGGAACCTGTGGCCATATTCAATCGCGGTATTAAAGGGCAACCGTATAATGAATATATCGAACCCTCCAGGATTGTTGGCACCTATTTATTCAAGGTGGTCGAAGAAACTAAGAACCAATGGTTCATCGAAAAATGGACTGTAACGAAGGCTGAATTAGAGAGGTATGGTGATTTTTGGGGAGGAAGTTTCAATATGAATGAGTTTTTCCTGATAGTGGACAAAGTGACCGGAAAAGGGAAAAATCTTCGGTTCATGGACGATTACCTGGGAATCCTTCCGGAATCACCTTCGCGACTTCCGGTTCAATGGACAGAGCAGGGAGAACCCTTCCTTAGTTTTGTTGCCCTCGACCTTAAAGAATCGATTGCAAAAGCTATCAAAAAAGAGAATCTTGATCCTGAAATTCGAAAACGACTGCAGCAACTTGACAGTCAATTGTCTATCGAAAGTAATCCTGTGATCGTTATTATGAAGGCAATCTGACGGAAATGGTATTGGGACAAATAAGCAAGTGTAAGTGGAAATTAGTTTTCCCCAGTTTTTCGCAGTTAGGATTCCCCAGGGTAGATGATAAAAGTACGAC
>CAZJNQ010000011.1:0-53367 GCA_964547475.1 uncultured Porphyromonadaceae bacterium | reverse complement strand
TGAATTAATATCACAAAGATAATGTTTCTATATTAATTTGTCATGACACTAGTTGTAAGTAAAATTGCCCTGCTAAGATAATCATCCTGCTTAATTCTTCGTCCTTTCTCCTTTCTCCTTTCTCCTTTGTCCTTTAATCCCATCCTCCTATCTTTGAGCATAATCTTCACCCAATGGATTCGCCCAATCTTAGTCTCGTCGTTCCTCTCCTCAATGAGGAAGAGAACATCGACCTCCTGGTCAGCCGGCTGCATGAGGTTATCGCCACCCTGAACCTGTCGTGGGAATTGATCCTGGTGGACGACGGCAGCACCGACCGGACCTTTGAACGGATCTCTGCATATGCCGCCAAAGAACCGGAGATCGTGGGGATCTCACTGTCGCGGAACTTCGGACAGGAGATCGCCCTGATGGCCGGACTGAACCAGGCATGCGGTTCACTGATCATCACCCTGGATGCCGATCTGCAGCATCCCCCCGAGCTGATTCCCAAACTGATTGAAACGCAGAAGCAGGGTTATGATATCGTGAACACCTGCCGGCTTGAGCAGGAGGGTACCGGCCGTATGAAAAAATGGTCCTCCTCGGGTTTCTATTCCTTCCTTAACCGGCTGAGCAATGTCAGGATTGAACCGGGTACGGCGGATTTCCGCCTCTATACACGGAAAGCCCTCGACGCCTTCCTCGCTTTTCCGGAAAAAGACCGGTTCAACAGGGGCCTCGTGGCATGGATGGGTTTCCGCCAGGGGTTTGTCAACTATGTGGCACCCCCGCGTACGGCCGGGAAAACAAAATATACTTTTCGCAAGATGATCAGGCTGGGGCTGAACGGGATCACCGCTTTCTCCAGCAAACCCCTCCGCATCGCGGCTTACCTGGGGATCATCACCATTTCGATCGGGCTTCTCTATGTCCTGTATGCCCTGATCACCTTCCTGGCCGGAAAAACGACACCCGGCTGGACCTCACTCGTTGCAATAGTGGTGCTCCTGGGGGGAGTCCAATTGCTCTGCCTGGGAATTATCGGTGAATATATCGCCCGGATCTATAATGAAACCAAGAACCGGCCGTTGTATTTCATTAAGAACGATACCCGCGCCATCCATGATTAAATTCAGGAATCTGCTGACTCTCCGGTCGGGGGCTTTCCTGACTGTTCTTATTTGCCTGTTGCTGACCTGGCTCTACCTGGGTCCGGTGATCCAATCCCTGAATACCACCCTGTTCAGTGCCGGAGGCGATGGGCTGAAATCGTACTATTCCTATCTGTATCACGTTCAGCACGACCCTTCGTCACTTGAATTCCTGGGAATGAACTATCCATGGGGCGAATCGGTTTTCTTTACCGACAACCAGCCATACCTCAGCGTTACCATGCGGTGGCTTTGTGACCTTTTCCCCGGTTTGTTCGATTATTCCATCGGCATCTGGAATGCACTGATGCTGCTGTCCATTTCCCTGACAGCCCTCATGTTATACCTGGTTCTCGCGGAGCTGGGACTCCCTGTTATTGTCAGCCTGCTTGGCGGTATTGGAATTGCCCTCCTGTCGCCCCAGATCAACCGGATGGGGGCGCACTATTCATTGTCCTACGGATGGGTCATTCCTTTGGCTATTTACCTGTTGCTGAAGTTTTCGCGAAATCCTTCCTATAAATACAGTGTCGCTTTTTTCTTCCTGGTCGTCTGGTCAGGCGCCTGTCACCAATATTACATGGCGTTTGTCGGGATGATGATCCTCCTGTTCTGGATCTTTTTTGGATTCGGGCGGCGCACGACATTCGGCTCCTGGCGCGTGTGGCTCCCCCATTTACTGGTCCAGCTGGTTCTTCCTTTCATTGCGGTGCAATTGATGGTGGGCCTTTCGACCGATGTGACCGACCGGGGCTCCTACCCGTTCGGTTTTCTCTATTACCGGGCCTACCCCGAAAGCGTTTTCCTGCCAGCCGACCGCCCCTATGGCCAGTTCATCCATCATATCATCAATTATAAATACATCACCTGGGAAGGCTTTGCCTATGTGGGGTTGCTGGCTACTGCCGGATGTTTCATCTTTATTGGCAAGTCATTGACCCGCCTGGTCAGGAACCGCTTCCGGTCGGGGCTGGCCTACGATAATTCCCTCTTCCACTCCTGGCTCTTCTGGTCTTCCTTTCTTATCCTCCTGTATTCTTTCGGAATTCCTTTCATACTTGGACTGGAGGGGCTGATCGATTACATCGGCCCGATCCGGCAGATGAGGGGCATCGGACGGTGCGCCTGGGTGTTTTATTACTCGATGAATATCCTGGTGATCTATTCACTCTATCAGTTTTTCATCAGGAAAAAGAACAGCCTCCTCCCGAAAATCCTGATGGTGCTGGCCCTGATGGTCCTCCTCACGGAAGCCCACTACAATTTCAAAGGGATACGCCCCTATCTGACCAACAAGAATGCGGAATTCACCGACCTGAGGAATCGCCTTCCCGGGAATGATTGGGTAAAGAACATCAATCCTGATGAGTATCAGTCCATTATGACCATTCCCTTTTTCCATATCGGGTCAGAGAACACCTGGATTGAGGCTAAATGCGGCATTGACCGGATGACTTATCTGGTGTCACTGAAAACCGGGCTCCCGATGAATTCCGTCATGATGGGCCGGACTTCCCTCTCACAGACCTACCAATCGGTGGAACTATCGCTGGAACCTTACCGGATTCCGGAGATACTCAAAGAAATGGATCCGGATAAACCGTTCCTGATCTTATCCGCCTCCTGCAATGAGATCAGCGCGGTGGAAAGGAATATCCTGGATCATAGTCGGCAGGTGGGAACGGTCGGTGATTTCACGCTAAGCAAAATCTATCCTGATACACTCAGGGCACTGCATGATGCTTACATACAATCTGCCATCGCCAGGATCAATCCGGCAAGCCGGTTCGACGGGCAGGTTTTCCGGATGGATCCGGTTACCCCGGTCCACTGGTTCAACGGTTATCAGAATGAAAAATCCACCGGCGGCTATCAGTCATCCGCTTCCCATACAATTCCTCATAAAGCTTCCGGGGTGATCCTAGATCAGCCTCTGGATGGATTCAGGCTGCCCGGCGACATAACCCTCTCTTTTTGGGTCAAGGGGATCCGGAATGACAATATGGCAAAAATAAGGTTGGAAACAGCCCTTTTCTCCAAAAGCGGAGTGTGCGAATATTACCTTAGATCAGAAGTCTGGCATTGGCTGACGCTGCTCGATGGGGAATGGGGGCTGATCGAGCTGAAAGTGCCCGCCAAACCGGGAGAGCGTTTGCATTTGTACCTGACTCCCGAACTGGTAAAAGAAGACCTGGTAATCGACAACCTGATGATCAGGAATTCGGATGACGAAATCTCCGGGCTGGAAGACGGCAAGGGCTGGTGGATCAACAACCGGTTCTACCCGTTGGAATCGCTAAATTAAATCCCGGTGGTTCACTCCAACGCCGGATTTTCTATCTTCACGCGAAACTACACTCCATGCAGTACGGTCATTTTTCGCCCGACGGAAGGGAATATGTCATTGATAATGTGTCCACTCCAAAACCCTGGATCAACTACATCTACAATGACGAATACTTTTCCACGATCTCGGCCAATGGCGGCGGGATCAGTTATCACCGGCTGCCCCTCCATGGACGGATCACCCGGTACCGGATCAATGATGTCCCGGCCGACCGTCCCGGCAAATACATTTATGTTCAGGACGCTGACTCGGGTGAAATGTGGAGCCTCACCTGGCAACCGGTTGGCAAACATCTGGAAAAATACCGGGTGGCGCATGGGTTCGGATACACCCGGGTGGAATCGGAGATTGAAGGGATCCGGTCGGAGCTGCTGTTTTTTGTCCCGCAATCCGATAACCGCGAGATATGGAAAGGCTATCTGAAGAATCTGTCGGGGAAAAAGAGGCGGCTGAAAATTACCGGGTATGTGGAATTTGCCCTGGGACACGCACTGGTCGATCTGATTAACCAGTGCGACGACCAGCATTTCAACCGGGTTTATCTGGATAAAAAATTAAACTCGGTCTTCGCAACCAAAACCTATTGGGTTACGGAATCCCGGGGAACCCAGCAGCAGGAAAACAAGGAATGGGACCAGTGGGCCTTCTTCACCGTCAACCATCCGATCACCGGGTACGAAACCATCCGAGAGGAATTTATCGGCTTTTACCGGAATGAGAACAATCCGGTGGCTTTGGAAACGGGGAACCTGCGCTCCAGGGATACCGATTTCGGAAACGCCGTTGGAGCGATCCAGATCGAGCTCGAGTTGGAGCCGGGGGAGGCGAAAAACGTGATTTTTCAATTAGGTGTCCTTCCTAAGGAGGAAGTAGGAAGGAGGAAGGAGGAAGTAAAGAGATTTAAAACTATTGAAGAGGTTGACCTTGCGTTTCAAGAGGTGCAACAATATTGGGACGACTATTTCAGTCATACACGGGTGGTTACGCCGGATGCCGACATGAACATTTTCATGAACGGATGGTCGCCGTACCAGGCGAAGGTGGCGTTTGATATCGGGAGGGTGACCAGTTTCTATTACTGGGGGATCGGCCGGGGATTCGGGTTCAGGGATACGGCCCAGGATACTATCGCCGTCACTATATCGTACCCTGAAAAGGCAAGGCAACGCATCTTATTGTTAGCCAGACAGATGCGTGGCGACGGAAAAGTGTATCATCATTTTCAGGGCGACGGACAGGGCGAATTTACCAGGCATTGCGATGATCCTCTCTGGTTCATACTGGCGGTTACCGATTATATCAGGGAAACAGGTGATTTCACCATCCTTGGCAAATCCGAACCATTCATCGATGGCATACAGGGAACTATTCTCGATCACTTGATGGCCGTGGTCAAATTCGTAAAAGGAAACCTGGGAGTGCACGGACTGCCCATTTTCGGCCGGGGCGACTGGAACGATACCCTGGATTACATCGGTGGCGACGATGGCGGCGAAAGCGTGTGGGGTGGTATGTTCTACGTTACCATGCTGAACCTCCTGGCCGGGCTACTCGGCCGCATCAGACAACCGGCCTTGAAAACGGAAACGGAGGCTGTTAGCCGCGCCATGGCTCAGGCGCTGGATCAGGATTGTTGGGACGGCGAGTGGTACATCCGGGCTTTCGGCGAGCATCAGAAGCGGATCGGCTCCAAGGATAATACCTATGGAAAGATCTTCATCAACACACAGACCTGGGCCGTGCTGGCGGGATTGGATCCCGGGCGGCGCGAGAAGGCCCTTGAGAGTGTCCGAAACCATCTCGACAGTGAACAGGGACCCAAGAAATGCACACCGGCCTTTCGCGAGATCGATCCGAAGATCGGCCTCGTAACCCGGTGTGTATGGGGCAAAAAGGAAAACGGTGCCATTTTCGGGCATCCCACCACCTGGCTGATACAGGCTGAATGCATGCTCGGGCATGGCAATGAAGCGTTCCGGTACTACAAAAAAATGCTCCCCAACCGGATCGATTCCGATATTTTCCATGCCGAGCCCTATGTTTATTCACAATACATAACCAGCGATGAGCACGAAACCGCCGGCAGGGCCAGTCATTCCTGGCAAACCGGCACCGCTGCCTGGATGTACCGTGTGGTTCTCGACTACCTGTTCGGTGTCAGGGCAGGTTATGACGGGCTCATCGTTGATCCCGTGATTCCATCCCACTGGAAGGAATTCACCCTGGAACGCGTGTATCGCGGAACCCGTTACATCATACATGTAACCAATCCGGGCGGAAAAGAACAGGGAATAACCGGAATTCAGGCTGATGGCCGGCGAATCCCGGGAAATCAAATCCCTCTGACCAACAACAAGATTTGCAGGATTGAAGTAACTATGTAACTTCGGAGACACTTACCCTTTACACATTTCCACATTACACATTTCCACACCACACATTTATACATTGCACATTTACACATAACACATTTACACATTCCACATTGCATATCCCCCCGCATCATAATGCGGGGCTACAAACATGAAACGCCACCTACATAATCCCATCCTCACCCGCGCCGACATCCCGGGTATCCGGCCACATCTGGTCGATTGCAGTTCGGTCTTCAATCCCGGTGCGATCAGATTCGGGGAAAAGTACCTGTTGATGCTCCGGACACAGAGCCGGTCGCGGGAGACCTTCATGGTGATGGCAGAGAGCCCGGATGGAATTCATTTTACGGTTGAGGATCATGTTGTTGATTTTAAGGGAATTGAAAAGATCAGGGAGAAGATCTATCATATTTATGATGCCCGGATCACGCCTCTTGACGGCACCTATTATATCCTGTTCGCTATGGACATGGATTCCGGATGCCAGTTGGGATTAGGCCGTACGGATGATTTCAAAGATTTCAGGTTCCTGGGTATTATCTCCAATGAGGATATCCGGAATGGCGTGCTTTTCCCGGAAAAGATCGGTGGAAGATACCTGCGCCTCGACCGGCCCAACAAGGCAAGGCATACAGGCGGGCCGACTTCCGGAAGTACCATCTGGTTATCGGCCTCGGACAACCTGATGGAATGGGAACCGGTAGCTCCGGTCATCGAAGGCCGTTTTCACTATTGGGATGAGTTTATCGGAAGCGGACCTCCCCCGGTTAAAACACGGGAAGGCTGGCTTCACATCTATCACGGGGTGGCCACTCATTTCGGGAGTGCCAATATTTACCAGGCAGGAGTAGTTCTCCTCAACCTGAACGATCCGTCGAAAGTGATCAGCCGGGGATTGTATAACATTTTGGAACCCCGTGAGATCTGGGAGCTAACCGGCCAGGTGCCGAACGTGGTTTTTCCCAGCGGATGGATTGTGAAAGAGTTTGATTCTGATGGATTTGCAACACCTGACAGCGAAGTGTTCGTCTATTACGGAGCCGCGGACACCTGCGTGGGTTTGGCGGTGACCACTATAAACGAATTGATCAACAATGCATTATGTAGCGCCGGATAATCATCCGGCGAATTTCGTGATTAGTGATTTGCACATTAGCACATTAGCACATTATGAATCTTGGCATTTGGGATTGGTTGATCGTGGGAGCGCTGCTTGCGTTGATGTTCGGGATGGTTTTGCTGAGCAAAAACCTGATGAGGAGTGTGACTGATTTTCTGGCAACCGGCAGGACCGGTGGGCGATATATTATATCCATGTTTCATGGAACGGCAGCTCTGGGTGCAATAACTGTTGTGGGTGCGTTGGAGCAGAATTTCTCGGCCGGATTCAATGCCCGCTGGTGGGAAATGCTCACGGCCATCATCCTGGTCACCATGAGTGTGACTGGCTGGGTGGTTTACCGCTACAGACAAACGAGAGTCATGACCATGGCCCAATTCTTTGAGGTCAGGTACAGCAGATCATTCAGGATTTTTTCAGGTTTCCTGGCTTTCACGTCAGGGCTGGTCAACATGATCATTTTTCCGTCGGTGACTGCGCGGTTTTTCATCTATTTCTGCGGAATTCCCGAAATCGGGTTCATCGGGCCCTATTCCATAACCTTTATTCTGGTGACCGGCCTCATGGTTGCCATACCGTTGTTCTTCATTCTCACGGGAGGACATATTGCCGTCATGTTCACCGATTTCATCCAGGGCGTGTTCGTCAATATCGTCTTTGTTATTATCGTGATCCTGCTGATTGCCAAGGTTGACTGGACACACATCGGACAGGCCATGGATGCGGCCCCGAAGGACGCTTCACTGATCAATCCGTTCCAGTCGGGGAAAGTCCAGGATTTCAATATCTGGTATTTCTTCATCGGGATGTTCGGACTGATCTATACCAAGCTCTCCTGGCAAGGCAATGCGTCTTTTAACGTGGCAGCCAGGAATGCCCATGAAGCCAAGATGGCCGACCTCCTCACCAACTGGCGCCTGATTCCCCAATGGGGCCTGTTCCTGGTTTTTGTACCGGTAGTGGCCTACACGATCTTTCATCACACCGATTTCAAGGGGGTGGCCGAAAGCATCAGCGGCACCCTAGCCGGCGCGGGCAATGAAACCGTGCAGAGCCAGCTCAGGGTTCCCATGGTACTGAACTATATGCTGCCAATCGGTTTCAAAGGGGCTTTCGCAGCCATCATGCTGGCCGCGGCCATCACCTGTCATAACACCTACCTGCATTCATGGGGCAGCATCTTCATCCAGGACTGCATCATGCCTCTCAGGAAAAAACCCTTTGAGCATAAAGAGCACCTGGCTTACCTCAAATTGTCCATACTGGGTGTCGGGATCACGATCTTTGTCCTGAGCATTCTCTTTCAGCAGACCGAGAAAGTCTTCCTGTTCCTGGCCATATCCGGAGCAATTTTCGTAGGCGGATCCGGATCGGCTATCATCGGGGGGCTATACTGGAAAAAGGGAACCACGGCTGCCGCCTGGTCAGCCATGATCACAGGAGCACTGACAGCAACCACCGGCATTGTCTTAAATGCCGTGATCGAAGACTTCCCGATCAACGGCCAATGGTTCTGGTTCATTGCCATGATCTCCGCGGCTGCCGTTTATATCATAGTGTCGCTGGTAACCTCAAGGACCGCGTTCAACATGGACAAGATGCTCCATCGCGGCCAGTATGCCATTGCAGGTGAAATGAATATCGTGGAGGAAGAAACTGTCAAAGGCTGGAAAGTGATGGGAACAACCAGGGAATTCACCCGGGGCGATAAGGGAATCGTGATTGCAACCTATACCTGGACGGCCGTCTGGACATTGGTTTTCATTGCCGGTACGATCTATAACCTCACCACCGAAGTGAAGAATGCATCCTGGATGCAGTTCTGGAAGATCTATACCTGGATCTACCTGGTCACTTCCGTCCTTGTTACCATCTGGTTCACGGCCGGCGGGATGAAAAACCTGAAGGAAATGATCCAAACCCTCAGGACCATGGTAAGGGATCACAAAGACTCCGGATTTGTAAAGAAAGACTGACTATCCGTAATAGATGATGGCCATCATGGTGATGTCATCCGATTGAGGATTGCTGCACACGTGAAGGTTGAGGTCTTTTCCTACCGACTTGATCAAGGCTTCCGGCAGCTCCTGGTTGTTTTCCTTCAGGACTTTCAGCAACCGCTCGGTTGAATAAAGGTTCATGCTGCAGTCCTCAGCCTCGGTAACACCATCGGTGTACATGAAGAATTTGTCACCTTTCCGAAGTCCGACCGATGATTCCGAAAACTGCATGTTATCAAATAATCCGATCGGAATGGATTTCTTGAGCTCCAGCATTTCAACCTCTCCGCTGGAACGGATGATCACCGGGGGATTGTGGCCTGCATTGGCAAAACGTACCTCTCCGTTTTTCAGGTTCAGCACGCCCACAAAGAAAGTCACAAACATGCTGGATTCATTGTTATAAGACAAGGACCGGTTCAACGAGTTGACAAAAGCGGCCGGAGAACCGTTCTTGTCTGCGACGGACCGGAGAAGGGTTCTCGTCACGGCCATGAACAAGGAGGCCGGGACCCCTTTACCGGAAACGTCCCCGATGGCAAAACAGAGCTGGTCGTCTCCCAGCAGGAAGAAATCATACAAGTCTCCTCCCACTTCCTTGGCAGGCTTAAGAACGGCAAACAGGTCCAGTTCAGTCAGATTCGGGAACGGGGGGAACAGGTGCGGGATCATGCCCATCTGTATTTCACGGGCGATCCTCAGCTCACTTTCAATCTTTTCCCGGGCGGAAGTGGTTTCCTGGAGGTTGATGATATATTCGGCCAGCTTTTTCTGCATGTAATCGAAAGAATCATGCAGCTCCTTCATCTCATCCCTGGTCCTGATATCCGGCAATTCGACCTGGAAGTTGCCTTCCGCGATCTTTTTGGAAACGTTCGACAGGTTTCTCAGGGGCCGGGTAATGGATCGGGAAATCACGATGATCACAATCAGGATGATGACCAGACCGCCGGCTCCCAGTACAATGATCTTGTAGAACAGGCCATTCACGTCAGCCATGAACTCCTCGACCGGGAAAACGATCCCGATCGACCAGCCGTTCAGCGTTATGGGAGCATAGGCGATCCAGCTCAGCTTGCCGGTCTTGATATTCCGGTATTCGAGCTCGGCGAAACTCTCCTCTCCCCGGATCATGTTGCGGCCGATGGTCCGCAATTGCGGTGACTCTTGAGCCTCAGCAATGCTGAATATGGTCTCATGCATCATCATCTCCTTCATGGGATGGGTTACGATGGTTCCGTTCTTGGAAATGACAAAACCATAACCGGTCTCATACACCTTGATGGAATTCACGAATCTTTCCAGCCAGTCCAGGGATACATCCGCAGTCAGAATTCCTATAAACCGCTTTTGTCCATCAATAATTCGGTAGATCGGGACGGAATAAGTGGCCATGATGGCATTCCCCGCACCTTCGTCAAAATAGGGTTCGCTCCAGTCCGGACGGTCCAGTTCCTTCGGGATCTGATACCAGTCCATCGTGAAGTAATCATAACTTTCATCCACCAGGTATTTTAGCTTGATTTCCTCCCCCTCGCGATAATAATAAGCCATGAAGTACTTCCCGCCGTCTTTGAAAAAGTATGGTTCAAAAGCAATGGCTGCACCGTAGATCTCCGGATTGGACGCCACCTCCTGCCTGAGTATCCGGATCATCGTCTCTTTTGAGTAATCCGTATTCTCAATGATCTTTGAGTAATTATCCGGGATTTTCTGAATGCCGGTGAGGATCTTTTCTATCTGCGCTACTCCTTTTCTTGTCAGGTTCTCCGCATTGTTCCTGAGGTTTTTCTCAACCAGGTTCTTGGACACGCTGTAATTAAACAGGACAATGAGGCCAAAAATCAGGGCCACACTGGAAGAAATGAGAATAATGAGCTTAAACGCCAGCCCTCTCCTAATGTGAGCCAACCTTAACAGCCTTTGGATAACTCTCCTCATCCCGATTATTTTACATTTGTTTGCAGGTAGTGACGGAAGAAACCGGCGAATGGAGGAACTTCAGCGATCTGGCCGCTTTCTTTAAGTATGTTACCTGCAAACAGGTAATCTTTTTCCTGAAGGATAGTCGGAACATCTCCACCGGGATTGTATAGGTCCCTGTAACGGTCCAACATCCAGCGCTGATGAACGCGGTTGACCGGAAGGTTCATCTGATGGGCATAAGCGATGACCAGGTCAATAGCTTCCTCCGGGTTGGCATAGGCCATCTGCCAGCCTTCCTCGGTAGCCGTAACAAAATCGGCGCAAAGCTTGGGATCCTTGTCCATTTTTTCCGACAGGCAGTAAATACCGTCCTCCAGAAAATTCAAGCCATAATCGGCAAAAAAGAAAGTATTCAGGTCCTCCGGATCATAGCCCGAATTAATGATGGAATGATATTCATCGAACCAGTTGGCATTGGTGATCTCAACACCGTCCTTGAGAAACAGGTTATTGGTGCTGCCTATCGGGATGATTTCAACATCAAGGTTGTATTTCTTGAACAGGGCTTTCGGCTGAAGCTCATAACCGGTCCAGATCCCGGCCTTTTTGTGATTCATATCGGCGAGATTGACGATCCCGCTTGTTTTTTTTGTTACCAGCATGAGCGAGGAGCGGGTGGAGAACTGGGCAATATTGACGATGTCAACCCCTGAGGCTTTCATACTAATGGCGTTCATGAGCCATAACGCGGTGAAATCAATTTCTCCGCTCCGGATCATTTCTGAGGTGGTATAAAATGGCTGGTATGGGATGATCTCGACATCCATCCCATATTTCCGGTAGAGGCCCTTTTCCCTGGCCATATAATAGCCGGCGAATTGGGCGTTGGCTACCCAATAAGGAAGGAAAGTCACTCTACGCAGGCTTGTATCGGGGGCATTGATTTCCAGGGATACCGTTGTCGAAAGCCCGCCCTGGTCGGTGTTTTTTTGCTTGCAGGAACTGATAAGGATCGGGACAGCCAGCAAGTACAATAAACTATAACGCATGGTCTGAGCCAGGTTTGTGTTTGGCAGAAAGGTAACATTTTTCGATTTAACCTGCAATTCGTTATCATTGTAGTTAATACCCGATCTTAATCTTTCATTCCATGCATCACAAAACACTGCTTTCCATCCTGATGGTGACCGTCTTGATCAGCGCCTGTTCCGATAGGCAAACCGGCAAGGGTGAAACAACCGGTGATGAAGCTGTCATTCTTACTCCCAGGCCGGGTCCCAAACCACGCATCAACGGAACCCGGGTGTTTGGAGTCAGGCCAGGCCATCCGGTCCTGTTCAAGATTGCCGCCACGGGAACAAAACCCCTTGCCTATGAGATCCAAAACCTGCCTGAAGGATTGGCGGTGAATCCGGAAAACGGGATCATCAGCGGATCCCTGGATAAACCCGGGGTGTATACGATGACTTTCAGGGTGACCAATAAGCTGGGATCAGCGGAAAGAGAATTCCGGTTGGTTTGCGGCGATGAACTCGCGCTGACCCCTCACATGGGTTGGAACAGCTGGTACGTGTGGGAAAACCATGTGACTGACGATATTATGCGGGAAGCTGCAGACGCCATGGTTGACAACGGCATGATCGACCACGGCTATATGTACGTGAATATCGATGATTGCTGGGCCGTCAAAATGGAAACCGACGATCCGGAATTGAATGGTCCCGCCCGCGATTCAGCCGGAAAGCTGTTAACCAACAAACGGTTTCCCGACATGAAAGGACTCACTGATTACATCCACTCCAAAGGCCTGAAGGCCGGTACCTATACCTCTCCCGGACCCATGACCTGCGCCGGCCATATGGGAGCTTTTGGCCATGAGGAGCAGGACATCCAGACAATCGTCGATTGGGGCTTCGATTTCCTGAAATACGATTGGTGCTATTATAACCGGATTGCGAGGGATCAGAGCCTCCCCGAGCTTCAGAAACCGTATCGGCTGATCGACAGCATCCTGTCCAGACAACCTCGCGATATCGTTTTGAACCTCTGTCAGTACGGAATGGGAGAAGTCTGGAAATGGGGCAAGGAGGTTGGTGGCAACAGCTGGCGCACAGCCGGTGACCTGGGAGGCTCGTTTGAAGGCATCGGGAAAGCCTTGTTCCGCGATGGATTTGATGTTTACAGCCAGGACAGCCTGCACCTGTATGCCGGACCGGGCGGTTGGAACGATCCCGATTACCTTTTACTCGGCTATCTGAGCAACTGGAAAGGCCAAACGGTGCCCACTCCCCTGACGCCAAACGAGCAATATACCCAGATGTCCTTATGGGCTCTCGTGGCCGCTCCCCTTATTTTCAGCGGAGATATAACAAGGGTGGATGACTTTACCCTGAATGTCCTCACCAACGATGAGATCATTGAAGTCGATCAGGATCCCCTTGGCAAACCGGGATACCGGGTGTCCAAAAATGGAGATCTCGAGCTGTGGAAACGGGAACTGGAAGACGGATCCATTGCAGTCGGGCTTTTTAACCGCGGGGACGCTGCGGCCGATGTGACTGCCAGGTGGGACGACCTGAACATCAGCGGCAGGCAAAGAGTCCGCGACCTGTGGCGTCAAAAGGATCTGGGCAAGTTCAAGGAATCCTGGTCAACCACGGTCGGTCGCCATGGTGTGGCTATGATAAAAATCAGTCCGCTCAAATAAACCAATGAATTAAGATCGGTGTACCTGTAAAAAGTCTACTTTTGCGGAATAAATGTAATTTTAACACTAATTATGGAAAATCTGAAGGGTTTTGAGGCCTGGTTTGTAACCGGAAGTCAGCATCTGTATGGTCCTGAGGTACTTGAGTCTGTTGCTGAGCATTCCCGAAAAATGGTGGACTCATTCAATACTACTCCTGCCATACCGGTAAAGATTGTCTTTAAACCGGTTGTCAAGACTCCGGGGGAGATTTACCAGGTATGCCAGGAAGCTAACTCTTCAGCAACATGCATCGGCCTTATTACCTGGATGCATACCTTCTCGCCGGCCAAGATGTGGATTGCAGGTTTAAAAACGCTCCAAAAGCCCATTCTGCATTTACATACACAATTCAACAGGGATATCCCCTGGTCCGACATCGATATGGACTTCATGAACCTGAACCAGTCGGCCCATGGTGACCGTGAGTACGGGTTCATGATTTCGCGCATGCGCCTGGAGCGCAAAGTGGTGGTGGGCCACTGGCAGGATCCGGATGTCCAGGCGCAGATCGGAGCCTGGTCAAGGGTAGCCACAGCCTGGCTGGATGCCCAGGGTGCGAAAATCGCACGTTTCGGTGATAACATGAGGGAAGTGGCCGTGACCGAAGGGGACAAGGTGGAAGCCCAGCTAAAATTCGGCTGGTCGGTCAATGGGTATGCCATGGGGGATCTTGTGAAACACGTTGACGCGGTTACGGAATCCGGAATAAATGCCCTCACGGCAGAATATGAATCAAAATATACCATGGCTCCCGAACTGCGGAAAGGGGGAGCCAAAAACGCATCCCTTCGTGAAGCGGCCCGGATTGAGTTGGGCATGCGTTCCTTCCTGGAGGAAGGTAACTTCAAGGGATTCACGGACACTTTCGAGAACCTGCGGGGTTTGATCCAGCTGCCTGGCATTGCCGTTCAGCGACTGATGAATGACGGTTACGGTTTTGGAGCTGAGGGTGACTGGAAAATGGCGGCCCTTCTGAGAGCCATGAAGGTTATGGCAACCGGTTTGCCCGGCGGCAATACTTTCATGGAGGAATACACCTATCACATGGATCCTTCAGGCATGCTGGCTCTTGGAGCTCACATGCTCGAGATCTGTGAATCCGTTGCCGAGGGCAAGCCTTCCTGTGAAGTCCATCCGTTGGGGATCGGTGGAAAAGCGGATCCGGTTAGGTTGTGTTTCAACGTGGCTGCGGGTCCTGCCATCAACGTAACTCTTCTCGATATGGGTAGCCGCTTCCGGATACTGGCTAATGAAGTCGAGGCCGTCAAACCCAGGCATCCAATGCCCAAACTTCCCGTAGCACGGGTGCTGTGCGATCCGAAACCCAACCTGGTCACGGCGGCAACTGCCTGGATCTATGCGGGCGGAGCTCACCATACCTGTTACAGCCAGAACATCACGGCCGACCACATCCGGGATTTCGCTGAAATAGCCGGGGTTGAGTTCATTCTGATTGACAAGGATACCAAAATCAATGAGTTCAAGAACCAGCTTCGCTGGAATGATCTGTATTATCACCTGGCCAAAGGGCTCTGATGCATTGAAAAAACTGCTTGTTCTTGTCGTGCCGGCAGTGTTTTTGCTGATCCGGACGGGATTCTCGCAAGACACTACTGATCTGTACCCCGATCATCCCGGCTCCCTGCTCTACTGGTCTGAAAGCCGGGAGATGCCCCGGCTGTTGAAGATTTTCTGCCTGAAGGTCAACCTGCAGGATGGAAATTTGCAGCTCATATCTATTCCGGGGAAAGATCCTGACGGTGAAGGACCGGCTGAAAGCCAACTCACCAAACCCCTTGACCTGGTTGCGAAGGTTGATGCAATAGCCGCCATCAATACCAACGCCTTTGCCGGCATTCCCAATGACAAATCGCTGGGTTTCGGGTGGTATGAAGGTCGTCCCGTCAATATCCACGGGATGGTAGTTTCAGAAGGCAGGACCATCAGCCCTGCCGAGGACGGGCGCACAACCTTCTGGCTTTCTGCAGGCAATCGGCCGAATATCGGGAATCCCGGTCCACAGGATACGGTCATGGAGGCTATTGCCGATTGGTTCAGCCCCCTCATCCTCAATGACAACTTAATTCCCGATTCATCGGACAAGGCCAATCATCCCCGTACCGCAATGGGATTCGACGATACTCGCCGGTGGTTGTTGATGATGGTGGTCGACGGAAGGCAACCGGGATACAGCGAAGGCATCTCACTGTATGAACTAGCCTGTCTCTTTCGTGAGCACGGTTGCACCTGGGCCCTGAACCTGGATGGTGGAGGCAGCAGCATTATGCTCGTACGGGAACCCGGCCTAGAGGTCCGCGCGATGAACAGGCCCTCTGATCAGAAGCATAGACCCGTGCCGGTGATGCTGGGGGTGAGGAAGAGTGATGAGTGACGAGTGACGAGTGACTTACGACCATCGCCTTTATGTAAAACCCCAGACTTAAGTCTGGGGTTAGTCATACCTCGTAAACCCTACTTCCAGCTTTCCATCATCTCCCACCGCGCAACCGCCTCGTTGAAGGTATCGGCAATGTATTTTGCCTTCTTTAGGGTATATTCCTTTGCCTTTTTCACGTCGAAATCGAGGTAGCCTGCACCGGCTTCAGGAAGCCGGGTGGTAGCCCAGGCTGGCATCAGGATCACTCCTTTTTCGGTACCGGCATGTCCCAGGTTATCCTTTCCCAGTTTCTCATACATTTCCCGGTCGATCAGCTCAGGATATCCCGACATAACCAGTGCAGCCTCCTCCAGGTCGCCATGTCCGGATTGGATGGGTTTCATGCCATAGACTTCTTCAGCCAGGTTCCAGGCTACTTCCCACCAGTTGACAATCATGAAATGTGCGCCGGTTTCAACATGGAGTTTGGCCATCGCCTTTTGCATCGGTTCCGTATTTCCACCGTGCCCGTTGATGATCAGGACATTTTTGAAGCCGGTCCGTACCAGATCTTTCAGAATGTCATAGATGTATTCCTGGAAGATCTCGGGACGGATCATGATGGATCCGGGAAACTGGGAAATGGATGTTCCGGTAACTCCATGGTTTACCGCGGGGGCCACCAGTGCATTGACGTCCTTCCAAATCAGGCTGGCCAGGTTCTCCGGTATCAGGTTATCCGTCCCGACGGGACAAGCCCCGTGAGACTCAACGGTCCCGACAGGTAAGATAACCCTGTCGGTAACCTCCGGAACGATCTGAGCCAGGCGCATCCAACTGTAGTTTTGCATCTCATGATATTTCAGGTCAGCCACTGTCTGGCTTCCCTGGCCCTCCAATCCATAAGAAAAGCCAAGGACACCTATGATCAGGCAAAGTAGTTTTGTTTTCATTATCATCAGTTTTGACCTCTTGAAATTAGTAAAACATCAGCGGAAACGAGTATCAATCATATATGCCATATTGTCATTTTTAAAATAAATTATAATGCCATTTTGTCATCTTCAATGATTTGGCTATACTCTTGCGGGGTTGTTCCGGAGGAGATGACAAATGAATCTGAATAATTTTACCATCAAGGCACAAGAGGTTATCCAGCAGGCATTTACCATTGCCAAGGGTAACCAACAGCAGGCAGTTGAAACAGGGCACCTGCTGAAGGCCCTGTTTTCCGAAGCGGAAGACGTGACAGGATTTCTGTTGTCAAAACTGGGAGCCCAAGCAAAAGCCATCGAACAAACCGTCGACCGGTTGATCGCCCGCTATCCGAAAGTTACTGGCGGGGAACCCTACCTCTCGCAGCAGGCCGGGAAAGTCCTGACGAAGTCATTATCCTTGTCGCAGGACGGAGGCGACCAGTTCGTATCCGCTGAATATATTCTGGCCGGACTTCTTGACAGCGGTGACGAAGTGGCCAGGTTACTGAAGGATAACGGGATAACGGAAAAATCCATCAAGGCAGCCATTGCTGACCTTCGAAAAGGCCAGAAGGTTACTTCGCCGGAAGCCGAATCGACATTCGATTCCCTGAACCGGTTTGCGATCAATCTGAACCAGCAGGCACGGGCCGGCAAGCTCGATCCCGTGATCGGGCGGGATGAAGAGATCAGGCGTGTCCTCCAGATCCTCTCCCGGAGAACGAAGAATAACCCGATCCTGATCGGGGAGCCCGGAACCGGTAAAACAGCCATTGCCGAAGGCATCGCGCACCGGATAGTAAGCGGGGATGTCCCTGAAGATCTGAAATCCAAGCAACTTTATTCACTCGATATGGGCGCTCTGATAGCCGGGGCAAAATACAAGGGTGAATTTGAGGAAAGGCTTAAAGGAGTTGTCAAGGAAGTGATCGCTGCCGAAGGCGAAGTGATCCTCTTCGTCGATGAGATCCACACCCTGATCGGCGCCGGAAAGGGTGAAGGGGCCATGGATGCCGCCAACATCCTGAAACCGGCTCTTTCCCGAGGCGAACTTCGCGCAATTGGCGCCACCACCCTGGATGAATATCAGAAATACTTTGAAAAAGATAAAGCCCTCGAAAGAAGGTTCCAGAAAGTCATGATTGACGAGCCCGATACAGCCAGTGCCATTTCCATCCTCCGCGGCCTCAAGGAGCGCTATGAGGTTTATCACAAGGTCCGGATCAAGGATGATGCCCTGATTGCAGCAGTCGAACTATCGCACCGGTACATAACCGACCGGTTCCTGCCGGACAAGGCCATTGACCTGATTGACGAAGCGGCAGCCCGTTTGAGGCTGGAGATCAATTCGGTGCCGGAGGAAATCGATGAACTCGACCGGAAGATCCGTCAACTCGAAATTGAACGTGAAGCGATCAAGCGGGAGAATGATCCGCTCAAGATGAATCAGATAGCCGAAGAGCTGGCCAACCTGAATGAAAAACGATCGGGTCTGCGGGCCGAATGGGAAAGTGAGAAAAAGATCATTGATGAAATACAGAAGCAAAAGGAATCGATTGAGAATTACAAAGCCGAAGCCCTTCAGGCCGAACGGTCGATGAACTACGAACGGGTGGCTGAACTCCGCTATGGCAAGATCCGGGAAGCCGAGCGTTCCATATCGGAATTAAATGAATCGCTGACCCAGCTTCATGCCGACGGAGCGTTGATCAAGGAGGAAGTTGACGCAGATGATGTTGCAGAGATCGTTGCCCGGTGGACGGGCATTCCCGTTCAGCGAATGATGCAAAGCGAGAAGGAGAAGCTCCTGTACCTGGAGGAGGAACTTCACAAGCGCGTGGTGGGACAGGACGAAGCCATCCGGGCCGTCTCGGATGCAGTTCGCCGGAGCCGTGCCGGATTGCAGGATTCAAAACGGCCTGTCGGGTCGTTTATTTTTCTGGGAACCACCGGAGTCGGGAAAACGGAACTGGCCAAAGCCCTGGCCGAATACCTGTTCAATGATGAAAACCTGATGACCCGCATTGACATGAGTGAATACCAGGAACGCTATTCGGTATCCCGGCTGATCGGTGCTCCCCCGGGATATGTTGGCTACGATGAAGGAGGCCAGCTTACCGAAGCCGTTCGACGGAAACCCTACTCCGTTATACTTTTGGATGAAATCGAAAAAGCCCATCCCGACGTTTTCAACATCCTGCTGCAGGTTCTGGATGACGGAAGGCTTACTGACAACAAAGGCCGCACCGCCAACTTCAGGAATACCCTCATTATCATGACTTCCAATATCGGATCCGACAGGATTCAGAAAAAATTATCCGGAATAACCGAAGCGAACCGTGAAAACATCCTTTCATCAACGCGTGAAGAGATTTTTGAATTGATGAAACAGACCATCCGTCCGGAATTCCTGAACCGGATCGATGAGATCATCATGTTTACACCACTGAGCCGTGAGGATATCCGGCAGATTGTTCTGCTCCAGATTGAACAGATCAGCCGTAAGCTGAACAACAAGCTTAATCTGCATCTGACACCGGCTGCCACGGACTGGTTCGCGCAGCACGGCTATGATCCCCAATTCGGTGCCCGGCCTGTGAAACGGCTGATCCAGAAATTCCTGCTCAATGAGATCTCGAAAAAGATGTTGGCCGGAGAGATCCTTCCCGGTCAGGAGATACTGGTGGATGCCCGGACCGAAGGCCTGGTCTTCAGCAATGGATCTGAATAAGGTTTTTTTCAAAGGACAATTCTTGTTAAATTTGAGTTAACTAAACCTTTGTCCATGAAAACCTTAAAACAACTATCAGCAGGGATCCTGCTCATGGGTCTGTTCGTGTTCACCGGATGTTCCGATTTTAATTTCGATGACTGGATCGGGAAATATATGGATACCGATACGGTGGGCACAATCAAGTGGACGTGCCAGGTACCGGAAGGTTATACTTCATTCGGAACCCTCGCCCTGGATCACAGCGGCAATGTTGTCGCTGCCATCGGCGGCGGTACGGGTACGTGGAAGCCGGGTAAATTGATCTGTCTGGATCCGGATGGGAACTTTCTCTGGGAAAGCAGCGAGCTCGACCATGCAGGTGCCAGTTCTCCGGTGATCGGTCCGGATGGAACCATCTATGTTTCCGGGTATTACAAATTATATGCGTTTGACGGGGATGGAACCAAGAAGTGGGAAGCAGACTTTCCGTTAGCCCAGATCGGCCAGCCGAAAGTCAGTCCTGACGGGACCATTTTTGTCCACTATATCGGATCTGGGGCCTATGCGAGAAGGTTATTTGCCGTTAACCCCGACGGAACTGTCAAATGGGCGACCGATGAGCATGTTAGTCATTTCTGTGACGGGCTGACTGTTCATCCCAACGGTTTTCTGGTATTCTTCGACAGAAGTTATGAAGATCCATGGGTTCCTGCTTATAATATCATTGCCAGGGATATTGCCGACGGTCATGTGGTTTGGGCTTACCCCCTGGAAGCCGGCTACGACGATACACAAGACGGCTATGCTATTGCTCCAGATGGGAAAATCCATATCCCGTTCTTTAGAAATGTGAATACAGGCCTCAATTCACTGTTAGTTCTTGAGGCGGATGGCACTCTCTTTAAGCTGATCGAATTACATGATTCGTACCACTCCGGAATTCCTTGCATCTCATCTGATGGAATCCTGTACCATACCAATACAAACCGGGGACTTGAAGCAATCAGCACCGCCGGGCAGATATTATGGGAACACACCATGCTGGGTGGGCAGATGCTGGCATTGGACAAGAAAGGAAACATGTACCTGAATTCCGCTTCCGGTTTACAGGTCATATCTTCTGCCGGGGAACTCAAAAATGATCTGAAAATTGCCACAAACAGCCAATCACCCGCCATCAGCGGAACCGGAGTCGTGTATGTCATCAGCGAGGGATTTCCTGCCGTCATTACCGCTGTTAAAGGATATGCAGGCTTAGCGCAGGGATGGCCTAGAAGTTACGGCAATAATCAGAATACCGGAAGCAGATAAAACCGGTTCCGGTTATCAGATTCTGGAGTTAAATTGTATTTTTAATCCTGTTCCGGGATCTGGCATAACCATAAACCTATATAACAATGAAACGTACTGTCCTCCGAATGTTGCGCGAGAGTGCATCGAAGTTTCCGGCGACTGCCTATACCAATGAAAAGGGCGACAAGGGCTGGGTAGGAATGACCTATCCGGAAGTGCTGAACGAAGCCAGGTTCCTGGCCTCAGGATTATATGAGCAAGGAATCCGTAAAGGTGACAAGATCGCCATAATAGCCGAAGGAAGAAATCGCTGGCTGACCATCGAGTATGGCATTCTGTTCGCCGGAGGCTCTGGCGTCCCGCTCTCCATCAGGCTAACACCCGACGAAATCCTGTTTCGCCTGAACCATTCCGAATCAAAAGCCGTTGCGGTTTCAAAAAACACATTTGACAAGATGGCGTCCATCTGGACCAGGCTGGAGCACACGCGGAAAATCATCTTCCTGGAAGACGACCTGAAATTCGTGGCCGCTGAATGCAGGGAATTCGGGATCAATCCGGACAAGGACATTGTGAAGTATTCGACCCTGCTGGAAACAGGAAAGTTTCACTGGGAAGACAACGAACCCATTCTGGACCGGTTGGAAGAGGAAATTGAGGAGGACGATGTGGTGACCATATCCTATACTTCCGGGACAACAGGCGATCCCAAAGGCATCATGCTGACCCAGCTGAACTACTATTCCAACTGCAACGATGCCATGGGATACTTCAATGTCACACCCGGGGACCGGCTCTATATCATCCTGCCGCTTGATCACTCCTTCGCCCATACTGTAGCCATTTACGCAGGCCTTTTACGCGGGCTCAGCCTTTATTTTGTTGATCCCCGGGGCGGAGGGGTCCAGACCCTCAAGAATATTCCGGTCAATATGCTGGAAGCCAATCCCCATTTTCTCCTGACCGTTCCAGCCTTGTCCGGCAATCTCATGAACAAGATCAAGGAAGGCGTCGCCGCCAAGGGTAAGGTGATCAATGGCATCTTCATGGCCGGGCTGAATGCGGGGATCAGGATGAACCGCGACGGTTACAAAAAAGCCGGGCTGTGTATCCGCTTGATTAATTTTATCCCCTACCAACTTGCCAAAGCCCTGATATTCAAGAAAGTCAAAAAGATCTTCGGCACCAGCATACGGTATTGTGTCGGAGGAGGAGCTCTTCTCGATATCCGTCAGCAGGTATTCTTCTATGCGCTGGGGGTACCGGTTTACCAGGGTTATGGGCTGAGTGAAGCCACTCCGATCATTTCTGCCAACACATCGGAGGTCCATAAACTGGGAACATCAGGAAAGGTCCTGCCCAATGTGGAGTGCCGGATTGTTAAAGCTGACGGAACGGATGCAGTAACAGGTGAAAAGGGCCAGATCGTGATCCGCGGAAACAACGTGATGAAGGGATACTATAAGAATCCCGAAGCTACCGCCAGAACAATCCAGGACGGATGGCTGTTTACCGGAGACCTCGGATACTTTGATGCGGATGGTTTCCTGGTGGTTGTCGGCAGGGAAAAAGCTCTCCTGATCTCGGCCGACGGAGAAAAATACTCCCCCGAAGGAATCGAGGAGGCCATTCAAAATTCTTCGGAACTGGTCTCCCAGGTCATGGTGTTCAATGACATGAGAAAATACACAACAGCAGTTATCACACTGGATTCCAATAAAGTGGCAAAATATATCGATCAGCACAAGATTGCGGATGCGGAAATCCTGATCAAAGCGATCAAGCTGGATTTTTACCGGTTTAAAGAGACGGCTGAATATCGCAACCAGTTTCCGGAAAAATGGATTCCTTCCACGTTCCAGATCCTGCGTGAGCCCTTCTCCCAGCAAAACCTGCAGCTCAATTCAATGATGAAGATGGTCCGGCATAAAATCCAGGAGGTTTATCATGACCGGATAGAAGTGATGTACACTTCCGAGGGCAGTAATGTAGTTAACGATCTGAACATTGAAACGGTTAAACATTTTCTGCCGTTTAAACAGTGATTAATCGCCTGGCTATCATACTGTTACTGACCGGACTAATTGTCACCGGATGCAAGCCGGTCACTACCCGGCAGGAAACCAGGCCGGTAGTCACGGTTTCCATTCTGCCCTTTCGTTATTTCGTTGAACAGCTGGCGGGCGACCGGTTCGAGGTCAACGTTCTGGTCCCCCCGGGCTCCAGTCACCACGCTTATGATCCCTCACCCCGCCAGCTCCAGGATCTTGAGAAATCAGGCGTCTTTTTTATTGACGGATACCTGGGATTCGAGCAGTCCTGGGTTCCCAAGATCCGCAGAAGCCATCCCGGTCTGATGATAGTGAATCTTTCGGAGGGCATTGATCTGATTACCATCGAGGGAGCCGAGGGGGAATCCGGACGGGGAGAGAATCCCCATGCACACGAGCACGCCGGTCCCGATCCCCACTTCTGGCTCTCCTTCCGGGAAGCCAGGACGATGGCGGCCAGCATAGCCAAAGGATTGACCGAAGCTTATCCGGCAGAAGGAATATTGATCCGGGATAACCTGGACCGGCTCCTGACGCGGTTCGACAGCCTCGACCGGGCAACGGATCTTTCCTTATCCGGACTCAGGAACAGGAGTTTCATCGTATTTCATCCTGCCCTTAATTACTATGCCCGGGACTATGGCCTGGTTCAATATGCCATGGAACAGGGAGGCAAAGAGCCGACAGCCGCACATTTCAGGTTTCTGACAGACCAGGCCAAAAGGGACAGCATAAGGGTAATCCTGATCCAGAGGGAGTATGACCAAGAAAACGTGCAAGCCTTGGCACGCGAGACCGGTGCGGGCATCAGGGTCATTGACCCAATGTCTGAGGAATGGGAAAAGGAAATGAAGGGACTGGCAGATAAACTCAAGTAAAAAGGAAAAAGGAAAAAGGAAAAAGTTGGATGGAGAGTTTGATTGAATTAAGAGAGGTATCATTTGGCTATGCGGAGGAGAAAGTGATCGATGGGGTCAACCTGATAATCAGACCCTCCGATTTCATCGGCATGATCGGACCCAATGGAGGCGGTAAATCGACCATCATCAAGATCATCATGGGTCTTTTGGTACCATGGAGCGGCACGATAACCTTTCCTCCTGACATAAACATAGGATATCTTCCTCAATACCAAGAATTTGATAGCCGATTCCCCATTTCGGTTGAAGAAGTGGTCTTGTCAGGTCTTCTCAAAAAAGGCAGGATCGCCGCACGCGTGAAACGCCCCGACCGTGAAAAGGCCGCCCGGGTATTGAACCTGGTCGGAATGCAGGCGTATGCCCGCCGCAGCATCGGAGAATTGTCGGGAGGTCAGATGCAAAGAGTATTCATCGGCCGGGCCTTGATATCAGATCCCGACCTGCTGATCCTGGATGAACCGGTCACTTACGTCGATAACCGTTTCGAACAGGAGCTTTACCAGCTGCTTGAAGCGATCAACCGGTCGACAGCCATCCTGCTGGTCAGCCATGATGTCGGGCAGATTGTATCCTCTGTCAGGACCATTGCCTGCGTCAACCGTCATTTGCATTACCATCCGAGCAACAAGATCACGGAGGAGATCCTGGCATCTTACAATTGCCCGATCGACCTGATCACACACGGCCATGTCCCTCATCGCGTCTTACCAACCCACCCGCAATGATCACCGGATTCCTGTCCTACGGGTTTATTCAGAATGCCCTGCTGGCTTCACTCATGGGCAGCATCACCGCAGGTGTCATCGGGACTTATATCGTCGCCCGCCGGATGGTATTCATCACGGGCGGCATCACCCATGCCTCTTTCGGCGGCCTGGGCCTGGGTTATTTCATCGGCATCAATCCGCTGATCGGGGCTGCCGTTTTCGGCTTATTGTCGGGACTGGGAGTCGAATACCTGTCGAAATACCATAAGATCCGGGAAGACTCGGTCATTGCGATGATCTGGTCATTCGGCATGGCCATCGGCATTATCTTCATTTACCTGACTCCGGGATACGCTCCTAACCTGATGAGCTACCTGTTTGGCAATATCCTGAGCGTCTCATCCGGTGACCTGTGGACCATGGCCGGCCTGATGCTGGTTGTATTGGTGCTGTTCGTTCCTTTCTTCCGGCTCATTCAATATATCACTTTTGACGAGGATTTTGCCCGGACCAGCCGGATTCCGGTGACCCTGTTCAAATACCTGCTCATCGGCCTGGTGTCCCTGACGGCGGTTCTCTATATCCGGATTGCCGGCATCATCCTGGTTCTGTCGCTCCTGACGATCCCCCAGAACAGCGCCCTTCTTTTCTCCAATAATCTCAGGAAAATCATCTTCCTGTCAATCATTTTCGGATTCACAGGCTCGGTTTCCGGATTGATATTCTCCTATACGCTGAACATACCCTCGGGAGCCTCCATTATCTTTTCATTGATTATCCTCTATCTCCTGGCCTCCATAATACGCACCTTGTCAGTCTCCAGAAGGAAGAACCTGGCTGACCGGCATTAAACCAATGGTCTGCCGCGAAGTCTTAAAAAATGTGAAAAAACCCGGAATAGCCGGAACCGGATTTGTTTTTCACCCGGAGTGTAGTATTTTTACGCGGCTTTTTGGACCCCCCCAACCAATTAAGTCGGATTTAGTCATTGTTTCATAAGTTGTGATGGTTGAAGTTTTCAACGTAAGAAAGTTAGGCTGTATTGGTTTGTTGGTGGTCCTCCTCTTCGCAGGATTGCAATCATGCAGTACCGAGTTCGATGTGACTGCCGATAACCTTGACGTACCGATTGTTTATTGCCTTTTGAACACTTCGGATTCGGTCCAGTACGTCAGGCTGCAGAAGACCTACCTGATTGAAGAAGCGGCATTGGAATATCCTCCGGAACCCGACAGCATGGTTTTCCCCGGTGAAATCCTGATCACCATGGAGCGGCTGCAGAACAATATCGTCATGGAGACTTACCGTTTCCAGCCTGACAGCAATATTCCCAAGGACTCCGGCTTCTTCCCGACCGAAAAGCATATCGTTTACAAAACGAACGCGAAGGTTGAGGCTAATTCGATCTATCGCCTTTATATCTATTTAGGAAGCAAGGAAAAGGTTGTGTATGCGCAGACCACCTCACTGGGAAAGTTGACCGTTGTGGATCCTATGCAGCTTCCACTAAGGAAAATCAGCCTGTATGAAGGCAATAATTATACCTGCCGCTGGCTGCCTGTGGAAGATGCGGGTTTGTACCAGGTGGTCATCCGTTTCCATTACAGCGAAACCCGGGATGGCATCACCACCTCACACTATATCGACTGGCCCCAGGGATTCTCGACTCCCGGATCTTCCAGGGATTACCTGAGTAAAGACATCAGCGGTATCCGGTTCATGAATATCCTGAAAGAAAATCTCGCCATTGATCCGGGAGTCACCCGGACGGTTGACGGGATTGATTTTCATATTCTCAGTGGAGCTATTGAACTTAAATACTATATCGAGTCGACCTCACCGACGGAAGGCGCCCTCATGGAAAAACCGGTTTATACCAACGTTACCAACGGAATGGGCATTTTCAGCACGATATCGCAAGTAGATGTGACTGGATTGTTCCTGTCGGCAGTCACGGTTGACAGTATTGCATACAGCCGGTTCACCAGGGATCTGGGTTTCCTGGACCATACCGGGGACCGGGACAGCACAAACGAGCTGGCTGATTTTTAAAGCATGAAGGTTAAAGGAAATTATCAATACAAAATGTTCAGGTTCACCAGTAAATGGATTCAGTATGCCCTGGTCAGCGGATTGATCATGGTGGCCGGATGTACCGAACCGGTTGATCCGGGTGATGATCCGGTTGATGTTGTAACACCGGTAACCGGTACATTAGAGATCGAATTCAGGGTGCCCGGTTCCTGGCTGCCGCCCAGCCGGGTGGTCAGGGCCGATCTCAGCATTGCCACCAGTGCGGAAAATCTGTATAAAGGACATTTCTACCAGGTTGCCAACGTCTATAACAGCAAACTGGTTTATCAGTTTGATATCCCGCCGGGTAACTACTATTACCAGGCAGGCATCGTATGCCTGGCCGAAGGGGATTCCTGTTCAGCCGCCAATTATCCCGGAGGGCAGTACGGGATGAAATGGGCTATCGGAACCGCGACCGTGCTGGAAGACCAGACCATACACGTTGTACCTCAGTTCACCAACTAAAGAATGAAAATAAGCGTTCATCTTCTGGCTCCCTTGGTTATCGCGCTTTTCCTCCTGGCAGGATGTGAAGAGGACCCGGTTCCTCAAACCCCGCCCGAGGCCAGTTTCAAGGTATCCCCTGCGAATGGCCTGACCACAACCATCTTTCAGTTTGATGCCATCGCGACCCAAGCAACCATGGAGGATGACACGCTTCTTTTCCTGCGCTGGGATTGGAACAATGACAGCATTTGGGATACGGGATTCTCAAGATCCCGGAAATTCACCCACCGGTATTATGCTCCGGGCACTTATGCGCCTCGCCTGGAAGTCAGGAACGAAGCGGGATTAAGTGACACGATCCAATTGAGCATTCAGGTGGACCGGGGAAACAGCGCGCCACAGCCTTTCTTCACCATCTCGCCGGCAAGTGGCAACCTGCGCACCGAATTCATCGTGGATGCCTCCAGGACCAAGGATGACGAGGACAGCCTGAATACGCTCAGATTTGCATGGGACTGGAACGGTGACGGTATTTATGAAGCCGAAACCATGAATGAAACCCTTTTCACCCGCACCTACGACCTTCCCGGAATTCATTATATCGGTCTGAAAGTAATTGATCCTCAAGATGTTTCAGCAACTTTACGGAAACCGGTTTCTGTCTACCTCCTGAACGAGAAACTGGTTCCCGTAATCAGCTGGTTACCAGCGGAGCCTACCACCTCAGACACGGTTACGGTGAGCGGAACCGGCAGTTACGATCCCGAAAACCCGGATAATCATTTCCAGTATCACTGGAACTTTGGTGACGACGATGAGTTCGATACCGATTACCTCGACAGCCCCACCTTCGACCATCAGTTCCTGGTTGAGGGCACCAATTCAATCACCCTGGAAATCAAGGACCAATGGGGGTTGATCAACCAGAAAGACACCACGATATGGATCGGCCATTCCAACCTGAAACCGGATGCCGCCTTCTTTGTCGGCTATGAATACGGCAACCTGACAACATCCTTTTATTTCGATGCCGACCAAGTCACCGACGAGGAGGATTATGTCGATCAGCTTAAAGTCCGGTGGGATTTTGAAAGTGACGGACAGTGGGATACCGAGTATGCCAAAGAGAAAACCGCCACGCACCAGTACGCTCAGCCCGGGAATTTCAGGGTCAGGATGCAGGTCATTGACAGCGGCGGCCTCACCGATACGACCAGCCTGATGGTTAATGTCAGTGCAGGAACGAATCCGACGGGTCTGATCCTCGACAAGAAGAACAATATCTACTACGGCACGATCCTGGTCGGGAACCAGTGGTGGATGTCGGAGAACCTGAACGAGCCTGGATCATCCAAATACTGCTATGGCAACAAGCCGGCCAATTGCGTGAAATATGGCGGCCTCTACACCTGGACCAATGCCATGAACTATTATACGGAAGAGAAGGCTCAGGGGCTCTGCCCGAGTGGTTGGCACATACCCACCCAGGAAGAATGGGAACAGCTTTTCAACTACCTGGTGGCCGATTCGGCAAAGACGCGTCTGGAATGGGGAGGAGACACCGAATTCCGGATGCTCTATGCCGGTCAGCGATCCCTGAACGGCCGGTATGAGTTCGCTGAAACCGTCACATCCTTCTGGACTTCCACCAAGGCCTCCGGGGAGAACGCGTGGGTGTATTCCTTCCAGAAAGCGAATACGTCCGTGTTCAAGCTTAACCTCGCCCGTAATTACGGTCTGAGCGTCAGATGCGTGAAGAACTAGATTATTCGGGTTTTTTGGTTTTCTTCGGCTGGAAACGCAATTCGTTGAAGTAAGCCAGGTAAACCAGCACCACGATCACTATCAGGATTATGTAAATCCCGAGGGGCATCGATGGAGCACTTCCTCCGGCATAAGAATGCATGCCTCCCAGGAAGTAATTGACACCGAAATAGGTCATCAGGACCGATCCAAAACCCATGACCGATCCAAAATTAAAGGCGAACTCCGTCTCAAATCCCCTGATGTGATGCATGTGGACGACAAAACTGTAAACCAGGATCGTGATCAGGCACCAGGTTTCCTTCGGATCCCATCCCCAATAGCGTCCCCATGACTGGTTGGCCCAGATGGCCCCGAGAAAACACCCGATCGTTATCAGATATAATCCCGCAATGAGAACGATCTGGTTCAACCGGGTCAGTTGACGGATGTGGCCGTTGACCTGATCCTGGTTGCCTTTTGTTTTACTGACATAGAGGATCATGGATATCAGGCCGATCAGGGCCCCAAGCCCCAGGAAAGAGTAGCTCGTCATGATGACCGCCACATGAATGGTCAGCCACACCGACTTCAGTACGGGTACCAGCGGAGTGATCTGAGGATTCATCCAGCTCATGTGCGCAACCAGCAGGGACAGGGCCGCCAGCACAGCCGTGAGAGCCAGCGGCAGCCGGGAGCGCCTGATGACCAGAAAACCGGCCAACAGGGTACCCCAGGCAACAAACAGCATCGATTCGTATCCGTTGCTCAATGGGGCATGGCCTGAGAGATACCATCGCAGTCCCAATCCGAAAGTGTGCATGAGCCATGCCAGTAAAAGAAGGAGTGTAAATACCGAGCCGGTAGCCCGGTGCCATTTTTCGGGTTTGAACAGCGACCAGATCTGGATCGCCAGGAACAGAATCCCTATCAGGGCATAAAAGATCGCCAGGCGTTCAAATACCAGCGCTCTGTTGTAAAAGGATTCCAGACTTGCTTTGGATTTAGCCGGGAGGATTGCCGCCGCATACTTCTCCTGATACCCGGTTATTCCCGCACGGAATGTCCGGGCTTCATTGAGGTTCCCTGTCCTGAGCGCGCTAAGATAGGACGAAAGCCCGCCCTGAATCATCAGTGAATCCTGCCGGCTTGTGCCTGCAGGAGCCTTTCCCGGTTCCAACCACTGAGCCCCGGGATCCCCTGGATCCGGAAATATCCTGAGCAATTCACCCGAAAGGCTCAGGTAGAGGATATTCAGGTTTTCATCCAGCTTGATGATGGCCTTATCCAGACCGTTTCTCTGGCTGGGCTTTTTAAGGTAAGCCTCGTTCACCAGGTCCCCCATCAGGTACTCATCATCCTTGAAAAAATCATTGAATGAGGCCTTGTTGCCTTCGATCCGGAAAGTGGATGCGATCTCTTTGTTCTTCACTTCGATCATGGACGTATTGGCCCACTGGTCGGGATCTATCAACATCGAAAGCCAGAGCTGCTCCGGCGACAGGCCGTCATAGCGGTTTTCTCCGAAAACCTTCCGAATCATTTCCTGGGCCAATGTGCTGACGGGCTTGACACGCCCTTCGCTGCCCAACACCCAGATCTTTCCGAAAGCCGCCGCTTCCTGGGCATCCGGCTTGACACCGTTGCCCTGAGCCTGCAAGGCCAGGCCCGGTAAAAGGAAAAATGTCAAAAATCCAACCACCGCCGTGGATTTTTTGCTCTCCTTCAGCAGTTTGCGTAACCAGCTCCCCGGGGCGAAGAAAGCCACAATGATAAAGGCAAACATCAGAAAATAACCGGTATAAGTTACGGTCGTTCCTAACCCATCATGGTTGACCGACAGAACAGTCCCTTTCTCGTCTGTATCATAGGATGACTGGTAAAACCGGTATCCCCTGTGATTCAATATGTTGTTCATGAAAATCCGGAAAGGCCTTTCCACCTTTTTTGCTTCGTCAACCAGAACCACTTGGCTGGCAAAGGAGGATGGACTGTTAGATCCCGGATAGCGGTCAAGCTGGAAATCGCTTAAAGTCAGCTTAAAAGGCAACTCCATGGGTTTTGAGCCGAAAGAAAAAATGAACCGGATCCCGCTGATCTCTTTTTCATTCGGGATAAAAGCCTCCTTTTGCTTACCCCTTATCAATACCTCTTCCGAGCCATTGTTGACGGTCACCCTGATTTGCGCTATGTCAGCATGCACCCGGTCCCCCATCAGCAATCCCATCTGGTCCCCCATTCTCATCTGCTCACCTGTCATGTATTCATTGCTCCTGATCCTGATATGATCCTCACCCAGGCGGAAGCTCAGGTTGACCTGTTTTTTGCTGGCCGGCGACAACCAGACTTTCCTGTAATGCTCGACCTGGCCGGACCGGTTCCCGGCCTGTACATAAAAGTATGTGTCCGCACTGAGGTAATCCGATCGTGTCTCCCCTTCCCTTATATGCATGATACCCTCCATACCTGTAAAGCGGGTCAGGGCAGCTCCCAGGATGATCAGCAGAAAAGCCAGGTGGAACAGGAACAGGGGCAGTTTTTTAAGGTTATATAATTTTAGCCTGATGATGTTTGCCAGGATGTTGACGAAAGCCAGGGCAATGGCCAGTTCAAACCACCAGGCCTGATACACCCATGCCTGGGCAGCCGTTGTGCCGCTCCTGTTTTCGATAAAAGTAGCCACAGCCATGACCAGTCCAAGAAACAGCACTATTATTCCCATAAAGGTCATGGAGAAGAGAAACCGGATGATTCGACTGATCGTCTTCATAGCATCATAGCAGGTTAAATTCGCGCCAATATACAATTATCCGTCCATATCATTCCGGATCACAGGGTCCCCTTGTATTCATAACCCAATTCGTTGATCCGGTTTTCAACCTGGCTCAGATCGAAGCCGGCACCGGTGATCTTCACCACTCCCGACTGGACATCTGCGCTTGCTTCATCCACTCCGGGGAGTGAGGACAGATGGTTCTCGACCGTGGCCTTGCAATGGCTGCAGGTCATACCCGCAACCTGAATCAGCGTGTATGAGGAATTTTCCATTGTTTTGACTTTGACACTTGTAAAGATTGACCGGCGTTTTCTCCATTTGTTGAGGAAGGCCAACAATAACAATGACCCGAGGATCACTGCACTCAGGAGGTTAACCCAGGAACCGCCGGTTGAGTGTTCGTGCTGGTGTGCATGCCCGACAAGGAACCATCCGGATGGTAACCATTCATTGACCAAAAAACCGAAAAGAAGGGCTCCCGCGATGATCGTTCCCAGATAAACGAGGAAGGATCTTTTTCCCATGGTCTTGCTGATAACCAGCATTGTGGCAACATTGGTTGCCGGTCCCGCCATGAGCAGGACCAGGGCGGCGCCCGGTGACAGTCCTTTCATGAGCAAAACCGCAGCCAGCGGGATTGATCCCGTTGCGCAGATATATAGAGGCACTGATGCTGCCAGCACGATCAGCATTTCAATCCATGGATTGCCAATGTACTGGGTAAAAAAGGAATCGGGGATCAGAAGGGAAAGCAATGCGGCAACCAATAAGCCTATTACCAGCCATTTGGCAATATCTTCTATCAATTCACCGAATCCGTAGGTAAAGATCTGCCTGAATCTTTCAATCATCCTGGGCCTGGCTTCCTGCTTGCCGGAATGGTCAACCGGGATCCCGTTCTGGCGCCTGTCCACAAGTGAACTGATCGCTCCCCCTGCAATTCCTGTGACCAAGGCCACCAACGGCCGGATGATGGCAAATGGCAACCCGAGCATCGCATAGGTTGCGAGTATGGAATCGACCCCGGTCTGAGGGGTTGAAATAAGAAAAGAGGTTGTAGAGGCCTTGGACGCCCCGTTTCTGAAAAATGATATGGCTGTGGGCAATACACCGCATGAACAAAGAGGTAGTGGCACGCCAAGGAGAGCCGCATTGGTGACCGAGCGCAGATTGTTCCCGCCCATGAACCGCACGATCCCTTCGGCTGGAATGAATGCTTTCAGGATACCGGCGAAAAGGAAACCCAGCAAAAGGTAGGGAGCCATTTCACTGATAAGCCCGTAAAACTCATGCAGAAAAGATGTAAGCCAGGTCATACAGAATCGTTGTGTACTTGAACAAACAAGATGCCGATTTGTTCCCGTCCTGAACCGAAACAAAAAGTGATCAGGCCTTTGAGCCGGGTTCTATCTCCTCGAAATCGACATATTCCCCTTCATCTTTCGGTATCAATTTCGAAGATTGCTGAGAATCAGCGGCGGGATTGTCCTGCCTCGTCTGATTCCGGAAGGAACGGGTTGCATGGGAAATGAACAGCAAGCCCCGGACCAGGCGATACAAGAGCCAGACCAGTATCAGGACAAGTAATGCCTTAAACATGGTTTCCTATTTCAATGCGTAATTGAATAAAAAATTGTCATCGCTGCCGACAACCAGGTTCCTGTATCCTTCCTTATTTGACTGGCTGAGCGCAAATCCCGATGAACCCCTGACCGGAAAGCCTTCTCCGACCGAACCATCCGGGTTCAGCAAAAGAATCTGCCCCTTGTCGGACAAAGTAATCCCGATTTTTTTCACCTGCCCGTCCACCTGGTAAATGACCGGTGCCCCAGACGAGGTCCCATCCAGTTTTTTGGAAACAATTTTCTCTCCTGCCAGGCTGTAAATATCCAACCGGTTCCGGTCGAGGAACAGATACTCACCGGATCCATCGCGGTTGATGTCATCAAAAACAAAGAAATGCCCGGGACCGTATTTGTCAAGCCGGGTTGTGACCTCGATGTTGCCGTCCGGACCGATGGCGCAGAGGTTACCTTCGACATCCGTAACCAGGAACCTGAATCCATTCCCGGATCCCTGTGGATCGTATTGCGCAGGATTGTTCGCTGACAGCGGGATGTCCCTCTGCATAGGGATCTTCAGCGCTCCTTTCCGGTCAAAGAAATAGATTCTGAAGTCATCGGAACAAACGAGGTAGTCCTGGTTTTGAATTTTGAAATGCCTGACCGGTTGCGTGATCATTCCTTCTGTCTCGATTGGTTTCCAGCTTTTTACAGGGTTTCCTTTCTTATCCAGGCAGAGGATCTTTTTGTCACTGCAGGCAATGAATAGCCTGTAATCACGGGTGTTATCGAAATCTACCAGGGAGACCCCGCTGGTTGCAGGTGACGCCAATACCAGGGGAAAGCCGGGCAAAGAGTTACCGTTCCGGTCGAGCAGGTAAATGGCGGAAGGAGTGGAGAAAAGGAATTGCAGACGTCCGTTTTTCATCATGTCCACTTGATAGATCTGCGAATTGACCGGTTCACCAATCCTTATCTTCCATAAAATCCTGCCTGACGAATTCAGCAGGTAAAAATTATGCATGTCATCCCGGACGGCTATTTCCTGGTCACCGGTCAGATGATTGACCACCCAGGCAGGAGTTCCGGAAACCCGGGATTCGAGTCGCGATTCCCAGATCGCTTGAGGCTGGCCGTAACCGGGGCTGGTGAACCGCACGAAAATATTATGAAGAAGCATCCCGTTACGGGAATGGAATTGCAGGCAGACCGCCCCGGTCTGCCGCATAAATTCTTTGTCCGGAGCAAGCGTGGACATGGACTTTTGGCTCAGGATCCTGCCCAGCAGAGGGCGGATCTTGTGCGGAACTGCATAAAAGGTGACATTTGAACGGGTTGAGACAAGATCAGAAACAGAACGATAGAAAGGATCATTGGCCAGAACCCTGCCATCAGCATAAAAATTCAGAAAATCCTGGATGGTCTGCAGATCATCGGCAAGGACCAGGGCATTGCCAGCAAAAGAAAAACAGGTCCCCCGGACGGCAGAGAAAAAGTCTCCCCCCAGTATCTCCGGGAAATGATCGAAGGGTACTGGATAAACGTCAAATTCACTTCCGTCAGCAGAGGTGAACCTTTGAAGCGGTTGTCGTCCCTTGCCGGACTTCTTACCGGATACCGCGTCCAGCCAGGATAACAATTTCTCCCGTGTCTGGCCGGGATTACGCGTGAAACACAGCGTAACTGCACTCACGCTTTCATCGGCAGCGCCTGCCAGAAAGCCGATGGTCAGCTCTGACAATCCCAGATCCCCCCAGGTTTTTAGCACATCTTCCCTTGACTGTTGGACTGCCTGGTCCAACGCCCGCTGCCTGTGCCGGCCGGTCTCACCACCCCCGACAAAATCAGACAGGTCCCTGAAATACGCAGCCGGTTTATCGATCCCGACAGAATAATAAGCGGCCGTGTTGGACGGAAGGAACTGTTCTGCCAGAAGCTTCTTAGGTTCCTGATCTTTGAAAATGCCGAGATAGGAGCTGAGGGTGTCTCCTTCAAGGGCAAAACCCGTCAGCCATAGCGCATCATTCTTTACCCGGATGTCGAGCAATGTCCAATCCCCGTAACAGCCAAAACCATTCATCTTTTTCTGGACATCCTGGTTCATCATCGATCCCAACCACCCGGGAAGCATCTTAAGGTTGACAAGCAGATGAGCCAAAGCTCCTTCTTCCCGAGTAGACCACAATTTCCTGAAGCTGCGGCTTCCTGAAAGTCCGCTGTGCAGATCATGTTGCCTCACGGTATTTTCAAGCAGGATGGGTGAAGGGCTAATAACCAGGTAATCACTGAATTCTGCCAGGGACATGCCGGGAAACAGGGCTTCAGCCCCAAAACTGATCCTTCGGATTCTCTGCCCGTTGTAATTCCTCTCCGACCATTGACCGGTCCGCTCCCCCAACTCAGTCAACAACTCTTCAGGCCGGTAAGCCGGCAAGCCGCCGGTTGTCTTGATGACCAGCAGGAATTGGAACATGTTCCTGCCCGTTTGATGAAGGGACAGCGTCACGGGGCACGCGGAAAAGACTTCCTTGAGCCTCCCGTTGTGCAGGACCAGGCTGTCTATTCTTTTCAGGGCCAACAGGTAAGGTTGGGAACCTCCGAACATCTGAAGGGCCGGAAAGAGAGGATCGGATTGCGACAATGCGGCCAAAAGATCGGGAACACCGGCCGATTCAAGAACCCAGAACGCATCCTCGGGAACCAGGTCGATAGGACCGCTCTCATAAATCCCGCTTTCCTTTTCCTTTTGCGGCAACAGGATAATGATAACCGGAACAGCAACCACAATCAGGATTATGAAAGGCAGCAATTTCTTGATCATCGGCTCATCCGTTCGAACCGACAAATTTAAGTTTTTTACCTATCTTTGAGCCCCGGATTCACTAAACTGCTGGGTATGCGTGTAATGAAATTCGGGGGGACTTCTATAAGCGATCCCTCCAGAATCCGGGAAGTAGGAAGGCTTATATCCGATCCAAGCCCAAAAATTGTCGTTCTCTCAGCCATGTCGGGCACCACCAACGACCTGGTTACCTATACTGAATATTTATACAGGAGGGATGAAAGAAACTCAAAATTATTCCTGGCCAATCTGAAGGACAAGTATCTCAGGGTCGTTGAACAGCTTTTTGTGACTGCCGAATACCGGCAAACCGGCCGGCGGTTGGTCGATTCGCATTTCGGTTACCTGATGGAATTCAACCAGGACCTGTTTACGCTTTACGAGGAAAAAGCTGTCCTGGCGCAGGGCGAGTTGATCTCTTCGGCTCTGGTCCATTATCACCTGCTGGAATCGGGCCGCCAAAATGTGCTCCTTCCTGCCTTGAACTTCATGCGAATAGACAAGGATCAGGAACCCGATAATTTCTATATAAGGGAGAACCTGATGCGTGAGCTGGGCCAGCACAAGGATTGCAGCTTGTTTATTACGCAGGGGTTCATTTGCCGTAATGCCTACGGCGAGATCGACAACCTGAAACGGGGAGGTTCCGATTATTCGGCATCCATCATTGGGGCGGCGGTTGAAGCTGATGAAATACAGATCTGGACCGACATTGACGGCTTTCATAACAATGATCCGCGCTATGTGGATGACACCACCCGGATCGATCGTCTGTCATTCAGCGAAGCAGCTGAACTGGCCTACTTCGGGGCCAAGATCCTTCATCCGACCAGCATAAGGCCGGCACAGGACAAAAAGATTCCCGTCAGGCTGAAAAACACGATGAATCCCGGATCACCCGGAACGCTCATTTCAGGGGAGATGACCGGCTCAGGGCTTAAGGCGGTTGCTGCCAAGGACGGCATAACAGCGATCCGGATCCATTCAGACCGGATGCTACTGGCTTTCGGATTCCTCCGGAAGGTATTCGAAATTTTCGAGAGCCACCGGACTCCGATAGACATGATCGCCACTTCCGAGGTTTCCGTATCCATGACCATCGATCAGAATGCCAATCTGACGGAGATCGTGCGTGACCTGAAAGCCTATGGCACGGTGGAAGTGGTCCCCGACCAGACCATCATCTGCGTGGTTGGCGACATGATAGCCGACAACAAGGGAATTGCCGTCCGGGTATTTGAAGCCCTCCGGGAGATCCCCATCAGGATGATCTCCTATGGATCGAGCAATAATAACATCTCCGTGCTCGTGAGCACCTCCGATAAGAAAAACGCCTTGAATGCATTAAGTGATCACCTGTTCAGGAATTTATGAAAACGGTTTTTCCAATACGTCAGTTTCAGAACCTGGAAACCCCGTTCTACTACTACGACGTGGTAAGGCTCGAAGAAACCGTTCACCGGGTCGGAGCCCTGGCTGCGCAATCAGGCTATCACATTCATTACGCTCTGAAGGCCAATTCCAATGACCGGATCCTCCGTCTGATCAGTTCGGCCGGTTTCGGCGCCGATTGTGTCAGTGGCCATGAAATCCTGAAAGCCATCGAGACCGGTTTCGATCCTTCTGCGATTTTATTTGCCGGAGTGGGAAAATCGGATTGGGAGATCAACCTGGGCCTCGACAGCAGGATCGGGTCCTTCAACTGCGAGTCGGTCCAGGAATTGCAGCTGATCAAAGAGCTTGCAGACAGGAAACAATTGACTGCCCCGGTATCACTCCGGATCAATCCGAATGTCAACGCCAATACGCATCAATACATAACAACGGGCATTGCCGAAAACAAATTTGGGATCAATCCATGGGATTGGGAACCGATCACAGACATCCTGCTGAACTCGGATAATCTCGATTTTACCGGGTTGCATTTTCATATAGGCTCCCAGATCACCGACCTGGAGATCTTTCACGGATTGTGCTCGAGGATCAATGAGATCAGCACCTGGTTTGCCAACCACCGGCTGTACCCCTGGATGATCAATGCGGGAGGGGGACTGGGAGTGGATTATTCCCGGCCGGATGGCCCTATGCCTGATTTCGAATCCTACTTCATGCTCTTCAGGGACCATCTCGACCTGAAGCCGGGACAGGAGCTTCACTTCGAACCCGGCAGAGCCCTGGTTGCGCAGTCGGGCACCCTGATATCAAGAGTCCTTTTCATCAAGGAAGGCATCAACACCCGCTTCGCTATCCTGGACGCTGGCATGACAGAGCTCATCCGGCCGGCGCTTTACCAGGCCTTCCATCCCATCGAAAACCTGACCTCCTCCGGAACGGTCAGGTCCTATGACGTGGTGGGGCCGATCTGCGAATCATCGGATTGTTTCGGCAAAGCGGTATATTTACCCGATACCCGGAGGGGTGACCTGATCGCCATACGCATGGCCGGCGCTTACGGGGAAACCATGAGCTCTTCCTATAACCTGAGAAAAAAAGTGAAAATTTGGTATTCCGACGAAATAGTTACAGATGACGCAGAATCACATACTTCACCCGGCGAGCAGGCCGGCTAAGCTGGTCCTCGGGGACGGAACGGAATTCAGCGGCTGGTCCTTCGGCGCCGACAAGCCGGTTGCAGGAGAGGTGGTTTTTAACACGGCCATGGCCGGGTACCCCGAGAGCATTACCGATCCTTCCTATCGCGGACAGATACTCGTCCTCACCTACCCCCTCATCGGAAATTACGGCGTACCGGGAAAACAGCGTGAAAACGGAATATTGAAATACTTCGAGTCGGATGATATCCATATCAGCGGCCTGGTCATTTCCGATTATTCGTTCAACTTCAGCCACTGGAATGCTGACCAAAGTCTTTCGGAATGGTTACGGGAATGCAATGTGCCGGGTATCTATGGAATTGACACCCGGACCCTGACCCAGCACCTCAGGGAAAAAGGAGCCATGCTGGGCAAGATCCTGTTTGACGGGGAAGACATTCCTTTCTATGATCCCAATCAAGTCAACCTTGTGGATGAGGTCAGCACAAAGGAAGTGGTCCGTTACGGAAAGGGGCGACACAGGATCCTCCTGATTGATTGCGGGGTCAAGAACAACATCATCCGTTGCCTCATCCGTAGGGATACCGAGGTGATCCGCGTACCCTGGGATCACGATATCAAATCCATCGGGTACGACGGACTTTTCATCTCCAACGGACCGGGAGATCCAAAGCAGTGCCAGGTTACGATCGGAAACATTCGGAGGGCTTTATCGGAAGAAATTCCGATTTTCGGTATTTGCCTGGGAAACCAGCTAATGGGACTTGCAGCCGGGGGTGACACCTATAAGTTGAAATACGGACACCGGAGCCATAACCAGCCCGTCCTGCAGGAAGGAACCGATAAAGCTTACATAACCTCCCAGAACCACGGATTTGCATTGGACGGACATACCCTGCCGGACGACTGGGAACCGTTGTTCACCAACCTGAATGACGGGACGAACGAAGGGATCCGCCACAAGAGCAAACCCTATTTTTCCTCCCAGTTCCATCCAGAAGCCAGCAGCGGGCCCACCGATACGGAGTTTCTGTTCGACGAGTTCATCAGTAAAATTGTGGCTTTCAGAAGTTAAGGAATCATGCCAAAATCATTAAATAATATCAGCAAGGTCCTGGTCCTGGGTTCCGGTGCCCTGAAGATCGGCGAAGCGGGTGAGTTTGACTATTCGGGATCCCAGGCACTGAAGGCCCTGCGAGAGGAGGGCATCGAAACGGTCCTGGTCAATCCGAACATTGCCACCGTTCAAACCTCGGAAGGCATTGCCGACCAGATCTATTTCCTGCCGGTAACCCCCTATTTCGTGGAGAAGGTGATACGGAAAGAGAGGCCCGAAGGGATACTCCTGGCCTTTGGCGGCCAGACAGCCCTGAATTGCGGGATAGCCCTTCACCGCTCCGGCATTCTGGAACAGTATGGGATTGAAGTGCTTGGGACACCGATAAGTGCCATAATCGATACGGAAGACCGCGACCTGTTTGTCAAACGGTTGAACGAGATCGGCATCACGACCATCCAGAGCAAGGCCGTCAATACACTGGACGAGGCCCGGGAAGCTGCCACCCACCTGGGCTATCCGGTCATTATCCGCTCAGCCTATGCGCTCGGCGGGCAGGGCAGCGGCTTTTGCGACAACGAGGACGAGCTGGTGAAACTGGCCACCAAATCCCTGACAGGCTCCCCGCAGATCCTCATAGAAAAATCATTGAAGGGATGGAAAGAGATCGAATACGAAGTGGTGCGTGACCGGTATGACAACTGCATCACGGTTTGCAACATGGAAAATTTCGACCCGCTCGGGATCCATACCGGTGAAAGCATCGTGGTGGCTCCTTCCCAGACACTGACCAATGCGGAATATCATAAATTAAGAGCACTTTCGATCCAAATCATCAGGCATATCGGAATTATCGGTGAATGCAATGTCCAGTACGCTCTGGATCCGGATTCGGAAGATTACCGGGTCATTGAGGTCAATGCCCGGCTGAGCCGCTCATCGGCCCTGGCCTCCAAGGCAACCGGTTACCCCTTGGCGTTCGTGGCGGCGAAACTGGGGCTCGGCTATGGCCTCCATGAATTAAAGAATAGTGTGACCCGCACAACCACAGCCTGTTTTGAACCCGCTCTCGACTATATTGTAGTCAAAATACCTCGTTGGGACCTGGACAAGTTCGAGGGTGTGTCCCACGAGATCGGGTCCAGCATGAAAAGCGTCGGTGAAGTGATGGCCATCGGCCGGACCTTTGAAGAAGCCATGCAGAAAGGGCTCAGGATGATCGGCCAGGGAATGCACGGATTCGTGGGCAACAGGGGACTGAATTTCAAGGACGTGGAAAAGGAACTTCGTACACCTACCGATCTGCGCATATTCGTGATCGCCCAGACACTTGAGCAGGGCATGACCGTGGAACAGATCCATGCCCTTACCCGGATAGATCGTTGGTTCCTGGTCAAGTTAAACAATATCATCGAGCTAAAGAGAGAACTTGAACAGCAAGGTTCACTTGAAGGATTTGACCTGGAGCTTCTCAGGGAGGCCAAAATAAAGGGTTTTTCGGATTTTCAGATCAGCCGCTTCGTACTGAAGAGCCCGGTTGACCGCATCGAGAAAGACTCTCTCCGGGTCCGTGACTTCCGGAAGCGGTCGGGGATCCTGCCTCATGTCCGTCAGATCGACACCCTGGCAGCCGAATACCCGGCCCAGACCAACTACCTGTACCTGACCTATTCGTCAACGGAACATGACATCAGTTTTGACCCTGACCAGAAATCGGTCATAGTCCTGGGTTCAGGCGCTTACCGGATCGGCAGTTCAGTTGAATTCGACTGGTGTAGTGTCAATGCCCTGCAAACCATCCGCAATCAGGGCTACCGGGGTATCATGATCAACTACAACCCGGAAACCGTGTCGACCGATTACGATGTGAGCGACCGTCTCTATTTTGACGAGCTCTCCTTTGAGCGCGTCATGGACATCCTGGAACTGGAAAATCCGGAAGGCATCGTGGTATCAATGGGTGGCCAGATCCCCAACAACCTGGCGCTCCGCCTTCACCAGCAGAAAGTCAGGATCCTGGGTACCTCTCCCGTTTCCATTGACCGGGCGGAGGACAGGCATAAATTCTCGACCATGATGGATGCCCTCCGGATTGATCAGCCTGAATGGCAGGAACTGAGCAGCATCGAGGATATTCATGCTTTCACCGACCGGATCGGCTTCCCGGTGCTCATTCGCCCTTCATATGTGTTGTCCGGTGCGGCCATGAACGTGGTATCCAACAAGGAGGAGCTTGACAATTACCTTAAACTGGCCGTCAGGGTTTCCAAACAGCACCCGGTTGTGGTAAGCGATTTTATTGAACAGGCGAAAGAGATCGAGATTGATGCCGTTGCGAACAAGGGAGACCTCTTTGCCTATGCCATCAGCGAGCACGTCGAATTTGCGGGGGTCCATTCCGGCGATGCTACCATGGTCTTCCCTCCGCAAAAACTCTATTTTGAAACCGTCCGGAGGATCAAGAAAATTTCCCGCCAGGTTGCGCGGGAACTGAATATCACCGGGCCTTTCAATATTCAGTTCCTGGCCAAGGACAATGACATCAAGGTGATAGAATGCAACCTCCGGGCTTCGCGTTCCCTGCCGTTTGTCTCGAAAGTCCTGAAAACAAACCTGATTGAACTGGCCACGAAAGTCATGCTCGGAATACCGGTCGAGAAACCCCATAAGTCCATTTTTGACCTGGATTATATCGGGGTAAAAGCTTCACAATTTTCCTTCTCGCGGCTGCAGAAAGCCGATCCGGTGCTTGGGGTTGATATGTCCTCAACCGGTGAGGTGGGATGCATCGGCGAAGATTATTACGACGCGGTGCTGAAGTCCATGCTTGCGGTGGGTTACCGGATACCCAAAAGGAGTGTCCTGCTGTCCACGGGACCGATCAAGGACAAGGTTTATCTGTTGGAGGCATGCCATCTTCTGGCGGAAGAGAGCTTTGAAATATTCGCCACGCGCGGAACAGGCGATTTCCTGAAAGGTAACGCAATTCCCGTGACCATTCTGAACTGGCCGGATGAACCACAGCATCCCAATGTTACGGACTACATCCGGAACGGCCTGATCGACCTTGTGATCAACATACCCAAGAACCTGTCGCAGGGTGAGTTGAAAAATGATTACACCATTCGCAGGAACGCCATTGACTACAATGTACCACTGATCACCAATGCACGGCTGGCCGCCGCATTCATCACGGCATTCTGCAAACTGGACATGGAAGACATATCCATCAAGGCATGGAAAGAATACTGATTGTCGGCGCCGGTCCGGCCGGTATGTCAACCGCCCTGTTCCTGGCAAAAAAAGGCATTTCTTCAACCCTGATCGAGAAGGAATCCTTCCCGCGCGATAAGATTTGCGGCGATGGGCTGAGCGGCTGGGTGATAACCATGTTGCGGAGGATCGATCCCGGCCTGCTCCGTAAATTGCAGGAACATCCCGGACAACTGCCGTCCAACGGAGTCCGTTTTTTCGCACCCAACCTGAAAAGCCTGACCATTCCGTACCGGTCAGCCCGATACCCGGATGAACCCCCCGGGCACGTGATCCGGAGAATTGAGTTCGACCACCTGCTGGCTGAAGAAGTCAGGTCAAATGATCTGATTACCCTGGTCGAGAATGTGGCGATTGAAAACATTGATATCGGAACCGGCGAGGTTACCTTAACGGACCTCACCGGCCAGGTCCGTTTCGAAGGGGAAATGCTGGTCATCGCTTGCGGAGCCGGCAACAAACTGGCCGGCAAGGTGATGCCCGTGAAAAAGGAGAACAGGCATCATGCGACGGGCATCCGGCAGTATTACGAAGGCGTGACCGGTTTTGAAGCGGGCAATTATGTGGATTTCTATTTCCTCGAAAAGTTCCTGCCCGGTTATCTGTGGGTTTTTCCCTTGCCCGGCGGGAACGCCAACGTTGGTGCGGGAATCCGGACCGATATCCTGAAAAGGAAGCGGTTCAGCCTGAAACAGATCATGGAAGAAGCCCTGTTGCATGATCCCCATCTTTCTGAACGGTTCCGGAATGCCCGTCCGGTTTCAGGTGTGTCAGCCTGGGACCTGCCGCTATGCTCAAAGAAGATTCCATTATCCGGGAACCGTTTCATCCTGACCGGAGATGCGGCTTCGCTGATTGATCCATTCACCGGGGAAGGGATTGGGAATGCCATGTGGTCGGGCTTTGCAGCTGCCGAACATATTGAGAGGTCACTTGCATCCGATCGTTTTGACGCCGGCTTCAACAAATGTTATGACCGGTTTGTATACCAGAAGCTCTGGAAAGAGATGCGTATCTCAACCTCGATCCAGCGTTTGATCAGTAGCCGGAAACTCTTCAATTTTGTGATGGACCGGGCCTCAGGGAATGAATACCTGAAACGTTCGGTAACACGCATGGTGGATAACCTGAATGAGCGGAAAAAACTCTGGAATCCTTTGTGGTACCTGCATGTCCTTCGTGGCAGGTAAAAAGAAAAGAGGCTTTCGGGGTGAAAGCCTCTGATCTGCGTCTCCGACATCCTCTATCTCACTTCAAATAATAAGGCCTAAGACTATCAGTTTATCCATTAACCGTTACGAAAAAAAGTCAATAGTCGTGCCATATTGTCTATGTACCTCATATATTGATAGTTATAAAATTCAACTCAATCCTGATCTTCCATTTTCCGGAAAAGTCATCCGTTTCCCGGATTAAGTTAATCCAAAGGAGACCTTTCGGCAGGGCTGGGTGTAATTCAAAATGGGGAGGATTGCTTTGCCCGGTCTTCAAACTTTCCTATCTTTGCCGGGCAATTGGGACCTGTAGCTTAATTGGATAGAGCATCTGACTACGGATCAGAAGGTTGGGGGTTCGAGTCCCTTCAGGTTCACGATTGACTATCAGCCACTTACAAGAATTTTATCAGGTAGGTGGCTGTTTCATTTGCATACTGTTTACAAACAATTCGTTTCAAGAGGCAAACCTTCCGGCTTTATCAACAAGACAGTTAATGTGCTTTCCACTTAGCACCCAAATACTATCAAACCTGATGGATATTCTACAAAAAGCCGGAGTGTAAGTTAAGCTACAAAAAGTAGTAACTTACCATGATGACAACACAGAGGACTAAGTACGACAATTTATAATATAAGCAGTAATGTTAAACATGCAGCTTAGCTTATCTCAGACTCCGGTTTTGGGTAGCAAGTCCGGCCGGTTGGTGTCAGTGTTTTACCGGATCAAAAAAGATAGCTGAAAAACCCACATCGGGCGATTTTGTATATCGCCGGGTCCAGACATTGGTCAAGCGGCATTGGAGTTTTCCTTTCATTGTGTAGGTAAGGTAAACTCCCTGGGCATAACCGGTAAGGTTGCAGGAATGCAAAACCTTCCGCGAATTTACGTCGATGATATCCACCACGCTCCAGCGACCTTTCCTGTCCCAGTCAAGGAAGTATAGCGCGACCTCATGTTCCTTATCATCTTCAAAATTGAATTCAATCATTTCATGCAACGGGTGCGACCTGGTCGCTGCAATATTCTCTTTTCCAAAGGGGTTTTGGACCGCCTGGATATCCTGAGTTTCATTCTCCCAGTATTGCGTGTCGCCATTAATGAAAGTAATTCCCGTCCTGTCAGGAATGCTTTCGCCGGCACCGGGAATATAATAACCGTCGGTACCGTATTTTTTTAGCCATAAGCCTTTGGTCTGTTCATCGATCCCGCAAAAAACCACTTCGCCCGAAGGATCCCTTTTTATCTCCCGTTCAGGATCGGTTCCGGACGGGACAACAGCCACACCTTCGTCGGGAGCCAGCCCAAACCGTAAATATCCACCGGGTAGTACTTTAACATCCACACGTTTAGCCGAGAGCCCGGCCGTGGTTATCGCATACAGGTCAATTTTCCCCACCTGATCCCAGGTATCCGGGAGTTTCCAGGTTCGGGATTGATATCCGGTCGCGCTGTAAGCCACTATCTCAAGGTGGTCTTTCCACAAAGCCGGGATAAATACATCGTTGCCTTCCAATATAAATTCGCCGTTTTGCCTGATTTCCATTCTTCCCGGGAAAGTAACCATCACATGATCCGAGAACCAGGCGGTGTCGCCATTGAAATCATCCCGGAGCAGCCGGTTTAAATAATACCAGGGTAAAGTCCGGGTGGCAAAGGTTTTCAGTCCTCCCGGCAGGGTAACCGGATTTTCGTTAATCTCGGATTCGAGGGTGGCGCTGAATCCGAAAAATTTGCCGGGTTCCGACAAATCCTCGCTACCCCAGAAAAAGGCATCACCACCGGTCATAAAATAGGACGGGATCTTCATGGGTTCATAGGGATTTCTCTCATTCCATCCCAGATGCCAGATCATGGGGTGATACAGCACAAAATCTTCATTTTGGGGACGGCCGAGGTCAAATTCGGTTGTCAGGTCAACATGATATTTATTCCTGACATAAACGGTCATCTCCCGCATGGCACGGACATCCTCGTAATTATTGACCTGGTAATACGGATCGTCGGTATTATACCAGGCATCGGGGTGCAGGGAGCCGCTATTTTTTAATTCAGGGATCATTTCAAACAAAGGGTCGATCTGTTCAACCCTGAAGGTCCCCTGGTACCAGTTCCGGTAATTACTGGCGCGGTAAGCCATGTGATCGTTCCAGACATAGCCCTGTCTGTGACGGCCATCGGTTTCCCTGACCAGGATATCCCGGTCCTGGTATTCCGGGCCCAGGGGGTTGTCATCGAGATAGCAGTCTGAAAAGTTCACATGAAGTGAAACCTTCGTGTGGAATTTCTCCGCCTCACGCATCAGCCGGCGAAGGCTGGCAAGTGCCGTGGTGTCATTTCCGCATTTCAGTACCGGATTAACTTTTAGCAATGAAGGATAACCGGTATCGTGTCCGGCATACTGCCAGCCGACCAGGTAAACGATTTTCGGTATGCCCCGCGTAAGATGGTCAATTCGCCGGATGACCTGTAATACCTCATCAGCATTCAGTTTGGGCGTTTCGCTTGTTTTTCCGTAATCCACGCCGATTTTATACGTCAGCGTTTGATCGTAATCGTTGACAAAAGGATAGAGCATGTCACCGTAGCCGCCTTTGGCTTCGGGTTGCTGTGCGACAAGCCTTGGTGACAGAATACCGCTCATAAGAAGAACAGTGAGCAACAGGTTAACCGGATTTATGATCTTCACTTTGAAACAAATCTTTAAGATTCTCTCACTGGACCTTGTCAAAAAAAACAGCTGAAAAACCTGCATCAACCGATTGTGTATACCGGTCGGAATAAACATTGGTGATCCGGAACTGGATTTTCCCGCTGCATTCGTAAGTCAGGTAAACACCGCCTCCAAAATTCGTAACGTTTTGTGTGTCAAGTCGTTTACGTGTATTGGCATCAATGGCATCAACCACTGTCCACCGGCCGCTCCGTTCCCAGTCGAGGAGGTAAAAGGAGACCAGGTGGACATTATGATCCTTGCAATCGACCTCGATAATCTCATGTAAACCGGCATACTTCTGTGAGGCTATCCGTAAATCGCCGGAAGGCTTCTCGAGGGCTTCGATGTCTTTACTCGCGGTCGTCCAGATCCGGTCAGCTCCGTTGATCATTTTTACTGATGCATATTCCGGCAGTTTTTCCCCGGCTCCTATAATCAACCAGCCCTCATTTCCATATTTCTTTTTCCAGTTACCCTGTGTCGTATCGTCGAAACCTGTGAACTCGATTCCTCCGGAAGGCGGTGACGGTTTTTTTTCATCCGGATCGGTGCCGGCCGGGACAATAAAAACCAGTTCATCAGGATTCAGAGACAACTCGATGGTTTGGTCATTTAAGCGGACATTTTTTTGTTTCAGATGATGGCCCTCAAGACTGATCTTATAAATATCTGCCCTGCGGATATCTTTCCAATTACCGGGCAACCGCCAAATGCGCGATTTGTACCCCGCTTCGCTGTAAGCGATTATCTCGCTGTGCGTTTGCCATAGAGCTGGAATAAAGACATCATTGCCATCCTGGATATGGAAATCGCCTGATTTTACGACCTGTTTTCCTTCGTAAGTTGAGGCGATGTCATCGGTAAAACGGGCAATATTCCCGTCAAAAGAAATCCGGAGCTTACGGTTCAGGAAATACCACGGAAGCGTGCGGGTGGCAAACTCTCTGGCCACACCGGCGAGAGTGACCGGATCGGCGGTGATCTTGCTCTCGTAATCACCTATTTCCCCGAAAAATTTTGATTGCACCGTTTCCGATCCGCTGCTCCAGGTTTTTGCATTGGCTCCGGTCTGAAAGTAGGAAGCGATCCGCATCGGATCGGGCGGTGTGCGTTCATCCCACTGACCATGCCAAAGCAACGGGTGAAATAAAACAAAATCCACTCCCTCGGGCCGCCGCCGGTCAAATTCGGTCGTCAGGTCCACATTATATTTTTGATGCATCCAGACGGTCATTTCACGCATGGCCGTGCAATCCTCCTCGTCCGAGATCCCGTAATACGGATCGGAAGTATTATACCAGGCATCAGGGTGGAGCGACCCGGTTTCCAGCAATTCAGGAATCAGCTCAATCAAAGGTTTGATCTGGTCATTCTGAAAAGTTCCCTGGTGCCAGTTACGGTAGTTGCTCGCGCGGTAAGCCATATGATCGCACCAGACGTAACCTTCGTGATACTCTCCGTTGCTCCACCTGACAATGATATCACGGTTTTTATATTTCGGTCCGAGCGGGTTATCATCCAGATAAACATCCGAAAAATTCACATGCAATGATACCAACGTGTTGTATTTCGGACCTTGCCTGATCAGCCACCTGAGACTTTCCACGGCGGAAGTGTCGCCCGGATTTTTTAAGGCATCATTCACCCGGTTCAAAGAAGGGTATCCCGTATCGTGTCCCCTGTACTGCCAGCCGACCAGATAAACCATTTTGGGTATGCCCCTGGAAATGTTATCGATCTTCCGGATTATTTCCAGAACCTGGGCAGCATTGAGCTCAATCGACCTGCTGGCCGGGCAATAATCCACGCCGATCTTATAAACCAGCATCTGGTCGTACTCGTGCCTATACGGATAAAGCATGTCGCCATATCCGCCTTCGGCAGCACCCTGTTGTGCGAACAGCCCAACGGGCATCATAAATATCAAAATGATCGCGGGGATTTTAAACATCATGACAGGTTAGAATAACGGATGATTACTCATGTTTGATACAGCGGATGGAAAAGCCATAAAACTTCGGAAAGTAACCTCTGAGAACTTTATCGTAAGTGTCGAGTAAACTGCGTTCCCAGCCTTCCGATGCATTCTTCTCCGTATGTGTCCACCAGCCAGAGTGGTTGCCGATCAACATGAATTTATTTCCATCGCGGCCTCCAGCGGGAAAACCATTAAAGCCGCTGCTATTGTTGCTTACCTGGTCATTGCCAACTGCACTTTCATATGAATTTGGTGTCCAGCCTGATGTTGATGCCAGGGACTTGGCAATACCTTCTCCGCTGCCCCCATAACCAAAACCATTGGTAATAAGGTATTGTTCTAATGCAGTCCATTCGGCATCGGTTGGCACATCCCATCCGGTTGGACATATACTACGCTCATCCATGACAGCATACCAGGTATATAATCTTCCATAATACTCCGCATTGCTTTCATCGCCATCGTATGCCCATTGATATACTGGTGAATTTTCATCACTTATATCCAACGTTACGGGATTGGTTGTACCTATCAGATCGCCGTTTCGAAACCTGGTGGTTTTCAGGTTTTTCGACATCCATTCCTGTGTGCCGATTTTAACAATGCTATATTCGTTGCCATCAACATCATGAATGGTGAATGGCTTGGTTATACAAGAAATGGTATCGCCGTAGGCAGTCCCTGCACTATTGATCGCGTATGCCCTGACAAAAAACCTGGTATCGGGCGTCAGTTGTGTAAGGATGCTTGTAAATGAGCCTGTGCCAGGACCTTCAGTTGTCTTGCTGTCGGCTGTTGTCGGATTATCGGATGTGGCCCAACAGAATCCTTTTGAGGTTACCTCTGCACCTCCGTCATCCGTCACATTACCTTCAGCGGTCACGGTGGTCTGAGTAATCTCTGTTATTTTGACTGTTATTACGGCAGGCAGGGTTATCGCTTCTTCTTTCTTGCACGAGTGAGAAAATAGGATAATAACCAGTAATCCTGCACCAAGGATTTTTGCTGAATTATTCATGTGAAGTATTAAATGGATTTGTCATTTCATTTATTGTCCCGAAGAGTTCTTCGAGGGTCATAGATTCAACCCTATGGCTTATTGGTATATTTCAATGGTACAGGTTGCATTGTCATTAGGCAATATGCTGGTCATGGTTCTCGTACTTTGTTTTTGACTATCCTTATCTGTCACCCTGGACTGAAAACTGAAAAAATCCGCGATTTCATGAGAAAGGCCATAATAGATATAACTCTCATGAGGCGAATAATAGTAGCATTGTTCAGGTTTGTAAGGATTTCCCTTGCTTATGAAATGTGTGACATACATGTGATAATACCGGAGCTCATCCATTGTCAGCGAATCGATTATTTCAAACAACTCAAGATTGGTCCCTTTCAAGGTAAGATTGATCCATGCTTTCCTGTGATAATTTCCGTCCAAAATGCTGTATACTGAGTCTATCGTAGCGGTGATCGAGTTTCCCGACTGACTGATATTCGTCATTGGTTCCGCATAGATCGATTCCGAATTGACAGAGGTCTCTTGTTCACCCTCGAAACCGGTCGTAGATATATTACCCGTGACCATTATGTCAATATCGATCCTTTTAACGTCAAACGTTACATTCTTTGTGTACGGATCCGATTTTACGTTAATGCCACCCAGCTCGATTAAAGCATAAATGCCTTTGTTTTCCCAATCGACATTTTTAAAATCATTCAGTCTGATTTCTTCTTCAAATTTACCGTTCAGGCAGTTCACCTCCGCGATTTTCTTATTGTTCTTGACATTGTAAATGGAAACCTTTCCCATGTACTTGATAACTCTTGGATATTCCACACACTTTTTATGAAGAACCGTTCCCGATATGGTTTTCAGTTCTTCATCGAAATCATCAATCCGGACTTCGAGAGCAGGGATGAACAGGCGAATGACATTGGCTCCCGCCTCAACGATTTGCGGGACAAGGGCTTTCCCCTGGGAGAGGACGCACTCTTTGTCAATGTATGGATATCCTCTGTTTGAAAAGATCTGAAACCGGTATCTCAGGTCTTTACACATTTTCACCTCGTTTCCGGAGATATTTTTCGTATAGGTATAGGTCAGTTCATCATAGGAGCAATCTTCCAGCTTGGGTGAAGGATAGGTTTTTTCGGGGTGAATAAGGGGAACGACACTTTTGCCTGAAATGGTTTGATGTGTAAAAAAATTCGCATTCGTGTATTGAGCCAGCATGGTTGCAATGCTATGCACCGTGGACGCTTCCCGGAAAGCGCTCTTCAATGCGGGATCAACCATCCCGTCCGAGAAATAGTTCTTGATTTCGGAAAAATCCTCAAAAAATTCTTCATACGGATCCGGGCTCCCGAATTTGTATCCGGTAAATGGTTCTGCCGCATGTGAATCATCGCGAACATGGGCAGGACATCCCATGTCAGCAATCATGTGCAATGTTTCGCCCAAGGCTCGGTATGCCTTTGCCATACTTGCCTCTTTGACTTCCTCGTCGTAATTGGTAAGGGCATATTCCATTTCTGCGAGGCCGTATTCCCAGTTATATAAGTGATCGGGATTCGACAGGGCCCATTCAATATGATCGATTCGAGGATTCAACTCACCGGTCTGATCGAGATGATTGTGCAGATAACGGTTGCCTGCCGGTTCGATGGGATCGTAAAAGTGCCGGAAACTGGCAGATAATTCAGGTTCGTCGGCACTGTATCCACCATGGACAATCCATTGCAGCGCGTTCTTCCTTGTTTCCCTCTCCACAATATCTACAAATCCTCCGGACATCACCTCAATGCCCGGAAAACCGGTTGATCCGTCAAAAACAATTGTGTAGTTTTTAAATTTCTCCAATGGAAAAGCTGCGGTAATGAAATTGGATTCAAATTTCTCCACCATAACACCGTTCATGGCCGGATGTACAAGCTTGTTACCGTATCCGGTCAAAAGGAGGTTGACTGCCACGAAACACAACACCCCGGCTAAAAAAAAGATAATCCGTTTCATCTTGGTCAATATCTGATGATTTTCCAGACACCTTCTTCATCGCACGCCATCCAAAGGGTATAAATTTTACCATCGATGGTGTAAGCATATTCGGCAAAGTTTATCGTTGCCATGGTCAATTCCCTGTCTTTCAAAGCATTCCCAATCGCGGCCAATTCCTCCGCCGTGTAAGGTTCTTCCTTATCCCGGTATTCATCAAGGGATTCCTGAAGCACCAGGTTGTCAATTGCCGTTTGATCAGAAGCTGAACATGCATCCTCAATCTCATTTGCAGTATTATTTATTGATTCCAGATCAATATTTTGCTTCAATTCATCGGGGTTGATGGCATACGGATCCAGATCATCGTCTTTGCTGCACTTTGAGAGAGTAAGGACCACCCCCGTGATGGCAAATCCCAATAGGAAAAAGAAGAAAGGTTTCAATAATGTCTTCATGGCAAAATCCTTTCATTAAATCTGACATTCCCCAATAATAGGAAAATTCTCTCCACCTACCTCAAAAATAATGAATTACCAACGGATTTATGCTACCGGCTGATCCAGCTCAGGTTTGCTGGTCGGGGCCAGCGGCAGAAAAATTGATCCCGATCAAAACTCAGTTATCTTTGAGATATCGATCTGGTGCGTGCCATGACAAAACGGTTTCTGATCCTTTTAATACTTGTGCTTTCAAACCCGGTTGCCCAGGCGGACGGCAACCGGAACAATTTCGGTCACATCGACTACAGGAACGGCCTGTCGCACAATCATGTGCTCTGTTTCGCGGAAGATGACAACGGGTTTATGTGGATTGGCACACGGTCCGGACTGAACCGGTTTGACGGGTATAACTTCAAGATATTCAGGCACGATCAGCACGATCCCAATTCCCTCCCCGACAATATGGTCCAGAGGATGGTCAAGGACCAACTGGGCAGGATTTGGATCAACACATCAGGAGGAATGACGATTTTCAATCCCAACACGGAAGAGTTCACCCGGGATTTCACCCTATCGTTCGATGAAGGCAATTTTAACCTTTTCAACCTTGACATGGTCATCCCGGTGAAAGACAGTCTTCTCTTCCTAAGGGTTCCCGGCACCGGCTTGATCAAGTTTAATATTTATACCAATAAAAGCTGGCTCCTGCGTCCGCTGGCAGGGAATCCGGAAACCCTTTCTTCCGCCAACATTTCCTTTTTTGCCGTATCCGGAGAAACTTTATATATCATTCACCGGAACGGCACCATAGACCTGATGAACATCAGGAACGACCGTGTATTTAGAAGGATCGAGTCGATCAGGCAGGCTGTGAACAAGGAGTGCGACTTTGAACTCTACCTGGATCATCAGCAAAACCAGTGGGTTTACCCCAACGGCGAGGCACTCGGCATCTACCGGATCGACACATTAAACCGGTTACAGCATTATTACACGGAATC